>CAYRQB010000040.1:0-25641 GCA_964426025.1 uncultured Heliomicrobium sp. | reverse complement strand
TTAGTAACCTTCTTTCTCAACATCCCAGGCAAATGCTTTTCTCATTAACTCAGGTTCAATCCAACGAGAGGCTAATCGCAGCTTCAACTCTCGCGCGTCGGCTTGAGGGTGATGGCGGCGAATATCATTCATCGCCATTTGCTGAACGAGTTTGTTTAATTCCACCACTTGCTGGAGTCTTTTCCAGGCAGGCATCTTCCGATAGCCCTCAATGAGCATTCGTTCAATTTCCAGCGGTGTGTCCAAAGCCATCGGTTTCATGGTTCGATGTTGGAATAGATGCGGGCTTTCCGTCAACAATTCAGTGCGCGGTTTGCGCGAACAGATCAACAGTCTCCGGCTTCTTTTTGACGATGCGATAAAAATGATCGCTGATATTTTCAAGTTCGTAACGGCGGCGGATCATTTCCAAGCCCGCTGATTCGCGACTTGCGCGTTCGCCTGATTGCCAAAGCTGCGGATCGAAGTCCACGAAAACATTTCTTCCGGCAAGAAAGAAATCGTCAATCTCCTGTTCAAGTTTTCCGTCAGGCCAGTTTGCTCCCGGCGAGATGGTCTTCCAGTATGGTTTGACGCCGATGCGAGCATAAAAATGAATCAGTGGAGTTCTGTAACCGACAATGAACCCTGAATTCCAGGGCAGATTTTCAATCTTCGATACGTACTCAACCGCTCTGTGAGCATTCCATTCCGCGCTGTAAAGCTCTTTGGCCTCGTGATTGTAAGTCGCTTTGGTCAGAATGATCAGACTTATCAACACGATCGCGCCTCGCGTTGGCCTGAGCTTCAACAGTTCAGCAAGACACCATCCGCAAGCGGCAGCCAATCCCAACAGCCCGGTCATCAAATAGCGCGGATTGACAGGCAGATCGTGATTGACCAGTAAAACCAGATCGGCAAGTAATCCGCACAAACCGAAAAGCAGCGGGATTCTCAATCGTGGTTTGGACAACAGCCAGATCAATGCCAGAGGTGAAAGCATCGCCACAGTCGCGGAACAATTGAATGCGAACCGCGCCAGATAACCGAAGTTTCTGATCGTCACCGGATGAACCTTGCGTTCTTCTGCGCTCAACCGATACCAGTTTTTGACCGCGAACAAATACAAATCTCCGTCGCGCAATATCCAGTAGATCATTCCGGCAAATGCCGCCGACGTTGCCAACGCCAGAGCTGCGATTCCGTGCCGCCATTTCAATCCGTAAAATCTGGCTGCCAATGGAATGACGGGGAAGTAAAAGATCGCGAATTCGCGGACGTTCGCGCTGAGCCCGATCAGAAAGGCCGCGATGAAAAACCTGTTGATTCTTCGCAATCGCAGGCTTCGCAACATCCACCAAAACGACCAGCTCAACATCAGAAAACCGGGAATTTCGCTCATCGCCCGACCGCTGTAGGTGATGTAATAAGGCGAAGCGACAATGATCAATGCGCCGAAGAAAGTCGCCAGACGGTTTGCCGTCAATTCTTTGAACAAGGCGTAAATGCCAGTGATGGCCACGCCTGTCTGAGCGATGACCGCGTAACGCAACAACAGATAAGCCTGCTCCGGCGGCCAGTTAAACCAGACCGATGCCGCGCGCCACAGCAAATAGTTGTAACCAAGAAAAAGCGCCCGCCCCAAACCAAGCGCTGACGGTTTTCCTTCGACCGTGTAACCTGTGTAATCGAATCCGTCCCAGTCGGAGATAAACCTGTCCTGGAATTTCCACGCCAGCCACCACGAAACACAGGCCAGCGGCAACCACAGATAAAAATCTTTTTTCCAGTCGTGAGGTGAAGCGAGGAATTTTTGACGTGCGATGATTGATGGCTGGGTGTTGATGCTCAATCTTCAGTGAAAAGTGAATGTGGGGAAGCGCGACCGCTTCCCCACAACCGTTACCCTTTCGGCGCGTAATAACCTTTGCGATGACGAATCTTCAAATCCTTGACGTTGCGATTCGGCAAACGGATTTCGATCTTGCGGAATGCGCCATCCGCCGTATCGTTGATAGGTTCATAAGCCAGCAGATATTGCTGACGCAGATCGCGTTCAAGTTGAGCAAAGGCTTCTTCCAGATCGCGATTGCTTTTCGGGAAAACAGCCCGTCCTCCGGTGGCGTCGCATATTTTCTTCAATGTGCCTTCGTCAACGCCGTAACGTCCGCGATCGCCAATGCCAATGGCGTAAACAACGACTTCGGCTTTTAACGCTTCGTCAATTGCGTCGCCTATCTTCATCCGACTGGTTGTGTCTTCGCCATCAGAAATCAGAATGATTGTTTTGCGGCCCGGCTGACGAGCCAGCATATCGGCGCTGGTAGCAACTATGGCGTCATACATGGAAGTTCCGCCCTGACGCGAACCGCCATTGATGGGCGGCGTAGGTCCGCCAAATATGCTGACAGGCGGCGGAGCGACAAATTCAATTTCTTCCAAACCTCGGCGAACGCGAGCAGGATTGGAAGTCAAGTCCTGCATGATCGTCGGCTCGCCTTCGAATTTGATGACGGCTGCCGTGTCCTTGCCAAAACGAATGACAGAATCAACGAATCGGCCTCCGGCGTCTTTCAGCAACGGTAGCGTGTATTGTTCGCTGCCGCTGACATCCACCAGAATGGCCATCGTCAACGGCAAATCGAATTCCTTCTTGAAAGCGAATATTTCCTGCGGCTGGCCGTTTTCCAGAATCTGAATTTCTTCTTCCTTCAAATCGTTGATGTAACGGTTCTGTTTGTCCTGAACGCTGAAAAGCACGTTGACCAATTGAGTGCCGATCTTGATCGTCTCAATTTCGTCTTTCTTCGGCGGCTTTTGCTGTGACTGCTTTTGTTCCTGCGCTCCGGCGTTAGCCAACGACCCGACAACGATTGCAATTGCCATAGCCACCATTGCGGCAAATGCAAACGCTACTAATCTGAACTTGATGATTTTTCTCATTACATCTGTCTCCGTGCCGCCGTGGAGGGTGGCTGGCGGCTTTTTCAATTCGTTACCGGTTGGCTTGCGCTCCCGTCACTGTGCGAGGCGGAATAGCCGTGTAACCGGTCTTGGTTCTAACTCTGTAATTTTTGTAACCCGGCAGCTTGATCTCTATCTCGCGATACTTGCCGTCGTATTTGTCATTCGTCGGTTGATAAGCAATCAAATACTGGCTGCGCAGTTCGCGAGCGACCGCCGACAGGCTTCGTTCCAGTTCAATCACCTCGGCGGTGAAAAACGCTCGACCGCCTGTGTCTTCCGCCAACTTTTTCAAATCCTTGTCTTCCTTGCGATCAATCGTTCCAGCCTGAACGCCGAAAAATCCTGCGGCTTTGGTGCTGATGACGTAGACGATTGTTTCCGAACGCTGTGCGATTTCTATGGCGTCTTTCAAACCGAGTTCGCTGACTGTGTCTTCGCCGTCGGTGATGATGACTATTGCCCGGCGTTTGCCGACCATCGAAGGAGCCAGCATCTTCTCTTCGCAAATCTGGTAAACGGCGTCGTACATCTTCGTTTCGCCCTGAGCCTTGACCTTGTCAATCGCTTTGGTGATCAGATCAATGCGATTAGTGAAATCCTGATGCAGTTCGATCTGCGAATCGAAAGTGGCAAACAGCGCACGGTCTTTGCGCGAAGTCAGCATGGTTTGCAGAAAGGAAACCGCCGCGTCTTTTTCAAATTTCAACTTCGGTTTGACGCTGTTGGACGTGTCCATCAGCACGGCGACGTCCAACGGCAAATCGCTTTGAGGCTGGAACGAGACAATCTCCTGCGGAACCTTGTCCTCATACACATCAAAGTCCGACGATTTCAGATCAACGATAAAGCGTCCGGTCTTGTTGTCATTGACCGTCACCGCCAACCGCACGTTGACGGTGAATTCCTGCAGCTTTGCCGGGTCAGGGTCCTGCTGTCCGGCGGGTTTGTTTTTGTCGCCGGGCTTTTGTTGCGGCGCGTTTTGGGTTTGACCGTTTTGAGATTGCTGCGCTTCGACGGCGAATAAACCGGCGCCAATAACGACAGCGACTGAAACAACAGCCGCGCAGGCTTTCAACCAGCGACGCTTGTTCATAAAACTTCCTTCCTCCAATGACACTCAGATGATTTCACAAAGGGATGAACGAGGTTTTGATTATAGTTTGCGCAGAAGCGGGCAGTAAAGGCGGAGGGGAATTGAGAGTGATTGAATCCAAAATGAATTCAGGCAGGCTGCTGTTATTCAGCAGCCTGCCTGATGAATCTGACCAACCGAACAGAGTGGCTTACTGCACTTTGTTTCCGTCTTTGTTGGTTCCAGCGCCCGCGCCTGCGCCTGAAAGCGGTGTTCCTCCGTCGTGCGGAACCGGAGCCGGAGCTTTGGATTCCACGTAACGGATTGTGCCGTCTTCAATGACGTTGAAATCCTTGTAGGCGGTGGAAGCAGCCTGGCGAGTGGCTTGAACGCAGTATTTATCCGAATCGGCTTCCGGCGAAGTGTAAACGTATCCACTGACGGAATTGCCGCTGGCGTAATTCGCGTCAAGCAAAGCGGCCTGATTCAATTCCTGAAGCGTTCCGAATTTGCCCTTCATTGCATTGAATTGAGCCTGGTTGGTGTGAATCGTACCAAGCGTTTTAAGGGCGGCTGTTTCACGTCCTAGTTTGATATTCTCTTGCAGCTTGGGAAGCGCAATGGCGGCCAGAATGCCGATGATGGCGACGACGATCAGCAATTCGATCAACGAAAAACCTGCCTGGGCGCGGCGGCGTAAGTGAGTTTGGTGCTTCATAAAACTTCTTAGCTCCTTCTTTAATCTGGAAAAAGTGTTGAGGGTCTTGCAGTCCCGGTGTCTGACACGATGGAAAATCAGGACAGTTCCAATATTACTACACCGGCGCGGCAGATTACCAAATGCGCTGAAGGAGCGAAGAGCGGCTAATTCTGTTTCGTTGACGGTGCTAGGTCACAGATGACGGGCATAACTTCTCAGCGCAACGATCAGCGCAATCGCCGACAACGCCAGCCAGAATACCGCCCAGAACGCGGCGGGAATCAAAGTTAATTGTTGCATCGTCGCCGCATCCGATTGCAAATCCGTGGTTGTGGAAATAAAGAACAGCGTCCGCAAATCCAGAAAAGCGTTCAGAACGCATTGAACCGCCAGAAAGCTGAGAAAGAAGTGAGCCACGCGCGGGTTGGCAATAATCGCAAATCCGACCAAACCAAACGCCAAAACAATTCCCATCATCCAGGTCACCCAATCTCCGGCCAGAAACGCCGTCAGAAGCAGAATCATCCCGGCAATTGCCGTAAGTGCGGCTTTGGCACGATTGACCTGACTGCCCAAAATCAACAGGGCGGTTCCGAAAACCGTGCTGGTCAGATAACCCGCGCTGGCAATGGCGATCTGCAATCCGCCGCGAGTCAGAGTCTCGCCGCTGGCATCCAGAAAAACGTGAAGCCTTTCGACCTGCCCCAAAGTCAGCATTGCCGCCAGTGCATGACCGCCTTCGTGTATGAAGGTGACAAACAGGCGAATGGGATAAACCACCAGCCTGGCCAGCGGCACGAATGACAGAACAACGGTCAGCGCAGAAGCGCCAAGCAAAAACCAGAGCGGCTCACGATTTTTTGTATTTGGCATAGCTCGGAAAACGCAGACAACCGGCGAAAAGTTCTGACTCCATTTGCTTCGACAATTTTGGCCAATTGATCATCTGCTGTAGGATTCGCCCCGCAAGGCAAGCTGGCAGTTTTCCTTAATTTCAATGGAGATGAATCGAACGAATGTCTACCAAAGAGTTTGAAATGCTGAAACCGCTGTCCGCCAAAAACCCTTACCTGAATTTTTTGGGAATAGAGTTGCTGGAAGCGGACGCGGGTTGGGTAAGGATGAAGATCGCGTTTCGGCCTGAATTCCTGCAACCATTCACGGTTCACGGCGGAGCGATTTACTCACTGGCCGATGCCGCAGCCGCGCACGCTTTGATGACGCTGATTATGCCGGAACAATATCCGACGACGGTCGAACAGCGCATCAACTTTCTGAAAGCCGTAAAGGATCAGGATGTTTATTGCGAAGCGAGGATCATCAATCTTGGCCGAACGCTGGCTTACGCGGAAGTGACAATGACGACTGCGGACGGCACGCTCGTCGCCAAAAGCGCGGCGACCTTAATGCGGCTTGATGTCGCCAGAGTGAAAAAGCCGGTGTAGATTTATCCCCTCAACTCCCGACCATTAACGAATGTACCTGACTGCATCCTCAATTGTCCGTTTGATCGTCTTGAATCCAAACCCCGGTCTGTAAATCTGGTAAGCGAAAAAGACTATCAACAAGGTAAGGGCAACTATGTACAAACGATCTAAAAAATGAGGAACCCTGCCGTTCATTATCGTGACTCGCTGGTCACGCCTTCGGATACTTCCAGGGGGACCTATATTGACGGCTCAGCATTTTGTTCGCTTCGGCGTCGCCGACGACCTGCTCTTTGGCACCATCCCACTCGATACTACGACCGAGCTTGTATGAAAGCATGCCTAGAAGGCTGACGTTGGTGGAATAGTGAGCTTCTTCGATGTCGCTGACCGGCTTGCGTCCGGTTTTGATGGCGTCAAGAAAATCGGCCCACAACTCCTTGATGTTCTGGTTGTCTGGGGAATGGAGTTTTGCGTCTTCGTGAATGGGGGTGTCTTTGGGATTCGTCGGGTAAAACGTCCATCCGTCCAGCCAGCCCATGTGAAAAGTCCCGTTCGTCCCATAAAAATAACAGCCGACAGGTTGTTGCGGACTGGTCTTTTCGGCGTTGTTGGCGGCAAATCGGCGATGTTCCCAACTGACGGTAAATTGATTGAATTCGTAAACGGCGACTTGATGATCAGGGGCGTCGGTTGTTTGCGCTTCTTTGGTGTTGACGATCGGTCCGGCAATCGGACGTCCGCCGGTCGAGAAAATCTTGCGCGGATATTTTTCGCCAGTGATCCACAAAATCTGATCCAGCCAGTGAATGCCCCAATCAGCCAAAGTTCCATTGGCGTAATCCAGGAAATTGCGCCAACCGCGCGTATGCATTTTTTTGTTGAACGCCCGCAATGGAGCCGGGCCGCACCACATATCCCAATCCAGACCTTTTGGCGGTTCGCTGTTGGCTTCGGGCTTTTCCGGGCCTCCGCCGTAATGAACGAAACAGCGCACCATTCCGATTTTGCCAAGCTTACCTGATTGAATGAACTCTTTGCCTGATACGTTGTGCGGAGAAATGCGGCGATGGGTGCCAACCTGCACTGTGCGTTTGTTGCCGCGAGCGGCGTTGACCATCGCACGACCTTCTTTGACTGTGTGGCCAATCGGTTTTTCGACGTAAACGTGCGCGCCGGATTCGATGGCGGCAATCGCGCAGAGCGCATGCCAATGATCGGGCGTGCCGACGATGACCATTTCGGGCTTTTCTTTCGCCAGCAATTCGCGGTAATCCTTGTAAAGTTTCGGCTGATCGCCGGAAAGCTTGTTGATTTCAGCCGCGGCTGGATTGATCTGATTTTCGTCAACGTCGCAAATTGCGATGACCTGAGATTCGCCGGCGGCCATCGCTTCACGAAGGATGTTCATCCCCCACCAACCACAACCGATCAGCGCTGTCCTGTACTTTTTGCCTTTTTGCGTTGCAAGGATTGCCGGAGCAGCGAGCGATGTAAAAGCCATGCTGGCGGCGGAGTTTTTCAGAAAATCACGGCGATTAGTCGTCATAATTCCACCTTCGGATTTTTCTAAACCGAATCAGTATTTCTGTTGTTGTCGGATGAACGATGCAGGAAGTGTTCTGCCAAATGCACAATCATTCTTCGCCTTTGCGATGGGTTTAGTCAACCCCGCAGAAGCGAACTTACAATCGCATTGGCATGACGATGTACCGGAAATCGTAATCGCTCTCGTCTTTGGCTCTGAGCTGCGCCTGAGAATTGCTGTCCTTGAATTCGACCAGCACGTCGCCGTCCTGAATCACGCCAAAGAAATCCAGCAGGTATTGAGCGTTGAAAGCAACTGATATTTCCGGCCCTTCGTATTCGACCGGCAAAACTTCCGTGGCATCGCCGGTTTCAGAAGCAGGCGCGGAGATTGTCAGTTTTCCGCTGGCGACATCCAGACGAATCGTGTGTGATCGTTCATCGGCCATCAATGAAACTCTGCGAAGCGCCGCGGCAATCTGCGCTGCCGGAATCGCCACTCGATTATCGTTACCTTTGGGCAAGACCAATTCGTAATTCGGAAACTGCCCGCTCAACGTCCGCGAAGCCAGCAATCGTTTGCCGAACCGGAAAAACAAATGGTTCTCGTTGAAACCGACTTCGACCGTCTCTTCTGTTTCCGCGCTCAAGCGGCCAATTTCAGCCAATGTCTTTTTGGGAATCAGCACGTCCAGATTCGCGTCTTCCAGGCTGACACCTTTTTCGATGTACGAAAGCCTGTGCCCGTCGGTCGCCACCATTCTGGCCTTGTCTGACGTGACTTCAAACTTGGCGCCATTGAGCGTGTAACGCGATTCTTCATTGGTGATGGCAAATGAGGTTCGCGCAATGAACGTTCTGAGCATTTCAGCCGGAAGGGAAGTAAAGTTGCCGTCGAATTCCTGCACTTCCGGGAAATTGTCTTTGACCAAACCGGCCATACGGAATCGAGAACGTTCACAAACGATTGTGACCTGTTCGTTCTCTCCCTGCTTGAATTCAACTTCGGCTTCGGGCAGCGCGCGCACGATTTCAAACAGCTTTTTGGCCTGAAGACAGATTGCTCCTTCCTTCCTGATTTCGATTCCGCATCGCGTGGAGATGGAAACATCCAGGTCTGTACCCTTGATCGAAAGCTCGCCGTCTTTGGCTTCCAACAACAGGTTGGACAAAATCGGGATTGTGCTCTTTTTTTCGACAACTCCCTGAATCAAATTCAGTTCTTTCAGCAAGGCCGATTTGCTCACCGTGAAATGCATTCTTGACTCCCTTCAGTGCTGTTTACGGCAACACTTTCTACTATTGATTCAAAATCTAAATTACTTAGTTAATTTAGTAGTAGTAATAGTGCCTGTGGAAAAGTGGAAAACTTGGATAACTACTATTGTTGTTTTAGTTAGCCGGATTTCGCCTGTGAAAATTCCTGTCAGTGGAATCACCGATCAGTTGGTAAATGCTGTGGATAATTTTGTTCGCGATAATTTCCTCAGAAAATCCACAGTCATTCACAGAAAATCCACAGGTCATTCCGATTGCCAGATGTGAAAAAGCAGGTAACTTTATTTACAGCTTGCAATTAAGCTGTTGATCGTGCTGTGGAAAACTCCGTTTTGATCATACAGAGTCTGAATCTTGTTTATGCTGTGAAGAACGGTCGTATGGTGTTTGTCGCCGAACTGTCTGCCAATTTCCGGCAGACTGGCTCTGGTCAGGTTTTTACATAGATACATCGCTACCTGACGCGGCACAGCGATTTTTCTGGCGTTCGATTTCGACTTCAGCTCAGCGACTTTGAGGTTGTAATAATCAGCGACGATTTTCTGGATCATCTCAATCGTCACCGACTTTTCGTCTTCTTCGATGATGTTTTTGATCGCTTCCTGCGCCAGCGACAAACTGATCTGATCTCCGCGAAGCGATGAAAGCGCAGTCAACCTGACCAGCGAGCCTTCCAGTTCGCGTATGTTCGATTTGATTTTGTTGGCAATGTACATGGCGACATTGTCCGGCAAATCAATCTTCTCGCTTTCTGCCTTCTTTCGCAGAATAGCCACTTTGGTTTCCAGATCGGGCGGTTGAATGTCTGCGATCAGTCCCCATTCAAAACGCGAGTGCAGCCGTTCTTCCAGTGTTGGAATCTCTTTGGGAGCGCAATCGGACGAAATGACAATCTGTTTCTGGCCGTCGTAAAGCGCATTGAAGGTGTGGAAGAACTCTTCCTGTGTCCGTTCCTTTCCGGCGATGAACTGTATGTCGTCAATCAGCAGTATGTCTATTGAACGATACCTTTCGCGGAAGGTCATGGTTTGATCGTAGCGTATGGCGTTGATCAATTCGTTCATGAACCGTTCCGCCGAAATGTAGCAAAGTCGCAAGTGGCGGTATTGTTCCTTGATGCGATGACCGATGGCGCACATCAGATGAGTTTTGCCAAGTCCAACACCGCCGTAAAGGAAAAGCGGATTGTAGGTTTTCGATGGGGAATCGGCGATTGCCAGCGCCGCGGCGTGAGCGAATTGATTGCAGGAGCCGACGACAAACGTGTCGAAGGTATATTTCTGATTCAGATGCGTGTCGGTTAAATCGGAGTCTGCGCTCTGCGAAACTGAAACTGAAGATGTGGAGAAAAACTGTCGAGAAGGCGAGGCCATTGCCCGTTGATTATTTTTTGGTTGACCGTTGGCAGTCTCGAATTTTAGCGAAGGCGCGGCGGCGCTATGCGTTTCGGTTTCTGTCGAAGATTCAAATGCGATTGAACATCCGGCGATGCCGACTTCGTCCAATGATTCTTCCAGGACGTCGCGGTAATTGTTCAAAATCCAATCTTCAAACACCCGATCCGGGACTTTAACTTTAATCGTCGAGTCAACAATTCCCAGAAAGACAAGCGGTTTGAACCAGGTTGTAAAGCTTTCGTGATTGACACGCTTCTCGGCTGCCGAGAGTACGGAATCCCAGATTTTTGTATCGCTCATAACCATAACTCATCGTGCCAAAAGTCAGCTCTCTTTAGTCGGCAGCCTAAAGTCGGCAGACAAACTTTTGCCAAGCTCTTTCCAAGCTCTTTTTGGATTTGCGGCTGGTAGAACTGAACAAGATCAGTCACAGCATACTATCGAGATTTTTCCTGACCCTGAAGAGGTTGTGAGTATACAGAAGGAAAGTTCGATTGCAAGGAAGCTGTTTTCAACCCGCAGCAGTAAGTTCATAATGCGTTGAATCGTCTACACATCTTCTGGGAAAAAAGTTGGGGAAAGAAGTGGCAATCGAAAAACAAGCTGACAATATTGCGCCATATGGTTCGTGGCGTTCGCCGATTACATCAGATTTGATTGTCGCCGGAACAGTCAGATTAGGTCAGGTGGAACCGGACGGCGAAGACATTTATTGGATCGAAGGCCGTCCGGCGGAAAAAGGCCGCAATGTGATCGTCCAACGTTCAGCAGACGGAAGGACGGTTGATCTAAACCCGATGCCTTTCAACGCCCGCACGCGAGTTCACGAATACGGCGGGGGCAGCTTCGTTGTCGGCAATGGCGAAGTCTACTTTTCAAACTTTTTCGATCAGCGTTTGTATCGGCTGGTTGAAAAAGCTGAACCGGTTGCCGTCACGTCCGAAGCCGAAATGCGTTATGCCAATGGCGTGATTGATCATCTTCGCAATCGTCTGATCTGCGTTCGCGAAGATCATTCCGAGGCCGGACGCGAAGCGGTGAACACCATTGCATCGGTCGCGTTGGACGGAAGCGGCCAGCAGACGGTTTTGGTCAGCGACAATGATTTTTATTCTTCACCGCGTTTGAGTCCTGACGGAAAGCGTCTGGCCTGGCTGGCTTGGAATCATCCGAATATGCCGTGGGATGGCACGGAGCTTTGGATGGCGGATGTTCAAGCCGACGGTTCGTTGACGAATAAAACACTGGTCGCTGGCGGAGTTGAAGAATCAATCTTTCAACCGGAATGGTCGCTTGCCGACAACTCTGCCGAAAGCGTTTTGTATTTCGTTTCGGATCGCAGCGGATGGTGGAATCTTTATCGTTGGCGAAATGGGAAGGCCGAACCATTGTGTAAACGCCAGGCCGAGTTCGGTTTGCCACAATGGGTTTTCGATATGTCAACATACGCTTTCATATCGCCGACACAGATCATCTGCGCTTACGCAGAGCGAGGCGTCTCAAAGTTGGGATTGCTGGACGTTGAAACGTTGAAACTTGAAAACATCAAAACGCCATACACTCAGATTGACAACATTCGCAATGCAGCAGGCAAGGCGGTGTTCATCGGAGGTTCGCCAACCGAACCCGCCAGCATCGTCAGATTCGATCCCGCAACACGGAAGTTTGAAACACTTCGTCGTTCCAGCGAACTGGCGATTGATTCGGGTTACATCTCAATTCCGAAAGCCGTCGAGTTTCCGACCGAAAATAATCTGACCGCGCACGGTTTCTTTTATCCGCCGCAGAACAAGGATTACGCCGCGCCGGTTAATGAATTGCCGCCGCTGCTCGTTATGATTCATGGCGGACCTACATCTTCGACATCTGCGACTTTGCGATTGGGAATTCAATATTGGACTTCGCGCGGCATTGCCGTGCTGGATGTCAATTACGGAGGCAGCACAGGTTATGGCCGGGCGTATCGCGAACGGTTGAAAGGGAACTGGGGCGTGGTTGATGTTGATGATTGCGTCAACGGAGCGCGCTTTTTGGCCGAACAAGGTTTGGTGGACGGCAATCGTCTGGCCATCACCGGCGGCAGCGCGGGCGGTTACACTGTGCTTTGCGTGCTGGCGTTTCGCGATGTTTTCAAAGCCGGAGCCAGTCATTACGGCGTCAGCGATTTGATTGCGCTCGACGAAGACACTCACAAATTCGAATCGCGATACACTTTCGGATTGGTTGGAACCAGCCGCGAACTTTACATCGCGCGCTCGCCGATCCATCACACGGACAAACTGAACGCGCCGGTGATATTTTTTCAGGGTTTGGAAGACAAGGTCGTTCCGCCAAATCAATCCGAAATGATGGTCAACGCCCTACGCGAGAAGGGAGTGCCGGTCGCCTACGTCACCTTTGAAGGCGAACAGCACGGTTTTCGTCAGGCGGCGAACATCAAACGCGCGCTTGATGGAGAACTGTATTTCTATTCGCGCATTTTTGGTTTTGAACTGGCCAATCCGGTCGAACCTGTGCCGATAGAAAATCTGGCGTGACCGAAATCCTGAAAGATCGTCTGGTAAACAACCCACCAGGAAACACGAAGAAACACGAATGAGGAAGTTGGAGAGCTTCGCGTTTCTTCGTGTGTCTTCGTGGAAAGAAAAATCTTTATCCGAAACCGTTGATCAACCTGCCACAGACGAAGACCTGATTGTCAGAGTCGGGCAGGGAGACATTCGTGCGCTTGAAACTCTGGTCGCTCGTTACCAGAAACAGGCCTTGCGAGCTGCGCAAAGATTTGTCGGCGACAATCAGGAAGCCGAAGACCTGGCGCAGGAAGCTTTTCTGATCATCTTCCGCAAAGCTGGTCAGTATCAGCCGAAGGCTTCATTCAAAACCTGGTTTTTCACCATCCTGTTAAACCTTTGCCGCAACGCTGCGAAAAAAAAGAAGCCGTCATATTTCGCTTCTCCGCCAGTTGTGCCAACTAGCGATAACGACCCTGATAGCGAGCTTGACCGGCAGGTATTGCGACGATCTTTAGCCATAGCCATAAACAATCTTCCGGCCAACCAACGCGCGGCTTTCATCCTGTGCCATTACGAAAATTTCAGCTACGCCGAAGCCGCAGAAAGTCTGGGGGTTTCGCTCAAGGCGGTCGAATCCCTGCTGGTTCGTGCAAAACGCAGTCTGCGCGAGGAATTGGGCTGGTTGAGAAAAAAAACTTTCAATTGAGCGCAGGGTTTTCAAAACTCAGTTGTATAAAACACTGACAACCATGAAATTCTCAAAATATCCAAAACATTCTGATTCATCGGCTGGATTTACAGAACAGGAATTCGACCGCTTCCTGAACGAGGTGGACGATTTCGCGGGCGAGGCTCCGGGATTGACTGTTTCGCCTGATTTTTTGCCGCGCGTTGTCGAAATGGCGCGAATGGAATCCATGACGGTTCGACCGTCGTGGTCTTTACGGCATTGGTTTTCTGATCTCAGTCTGACGATGCGTCTGGCAGCGACTGCGGCGGTTCTGTTGGCCTGCATTGGCGGAATTCGCGCCGGACAGGCCCTCACCGATGTGATCGCTCAACGTTCCAGACAACCGGCAATCGAACACGTTGATCCATTGGGATTGGCCATACCGGAACGGGCAATTGTTCAATTGATGCACAACGACGGGTTGACGATTCACGGTCAAACGAATAAATCGAAAGGAGAGCGGCAATGAAAAAGAAGCTCTTCCAGATCGGATTTGTCGTTTCAATCGTCTTCAATGTCGCGGCGGTGGTGACTGTTGTTTACAGCCTCTATTTCGCCAAACCGGTTTCAAGTCATAGGCCGAACACTTTCGCTGCATACGACAGGTTGAATTTGACTGAGCAGCAAAAGCGGGAGTTGTGGGGCAAATATATGGAAATGGTGCGCGGCATCACGGCATCGCAACAGCAGTACAAGACAAAATGGGCCGAAGCCGTTCAATTGCTGGCCGAACCGCAGCCGGATTGGAAAGCGATTGAAACCAAGCAGGCTGAGATACTGGAAATCAATCGCCAGACACAAACAATGATTTTTCAACGCTGGGATTGGGCGAAAACTCAATTGACGCCCGACCAGCAACGCATCTTCTTCGAAATTCTGCAGGAACGAATCAGGTCGGGCGAACTGCTCGGCGAAATCAAGACCGTGCAGGAAATCATCAACAAACAATCTGTCAAACCGTAGATTGTCATAGTCGTTCAGAGTTCAAGCTTCAGTTTGAGGCGGAAACAGATCAACCAGCGTCAACTTGACCGCATCAACCTGACCGCATCAACCTGAAGGTTGAACTCCGAACATTCACACGCAACAGCTCAGGAGGACTTGTTTAATGAAACGCAGCTTTACACTTTTCTTCGTTTGCGGCCTTGTCCTGGCGGGAATGCTCTATTCGCAAAGAGCAGGCGACGCCAAAGAAAGAGTCGCCGCCAACGTGACGTTCACCAAAGACGTCGCGCCAATCCTTTACGCTAATTGTGCCGTTTGCCATCGCCCGGGAGAAGCCGCACCGATGTCGCTGCTTACTTACAAAGAGGTTCGTCCCTGGGCTAAATCAATTCGCGAGAAGGTCGTCAGCCGCGAAATGCCGCCCTGGTATGCCGATCCGAATCACGGCGAATTCCGGAACGATTCGCGTTTGACTCAGGATCAGATAGACACGATCAAAGCCTGGGTTGAAGGCGGGTCTAAGGAAGGCGAACTTAAAGATTTGCCAGCACAGCCGAAGTTTTCCGAATCCGGCTGGAAATTCGGCGAACCGGACGTTGTCCTGGAAATGACCGAAGAAGCCACGATTCCGGCTGACGGAACAATTCCATATAAGTATTACGCCATTCCGACGAATTTCACCGAAGACAAATATATTCAGTTTGCCGAAATCAAACGCGGCGAACCGAGCGTCGTTCATCACGTCATTGTCAGCGTCCGCGATGGCGGATTGCCCGCGGGCGAAATTCGTGGGAACACGCGCCGCGTCAATCCCGAAGCCAACGATGAACAACGCGCTCAGCGCCGCGCCGCAAATCAAGACGCCATGCTGGTCGGTTGGGCGCCGGGTATGGATCCGCTGACCCTGAAGCCGGGCAATGCAAAACTGATTCGGAAAGGCTCCGTTCTGGTGTTCCAGATGCATTACACCGCGACTGGCGTGCCTGCCAAAGATCGCACCAAGATTGGATTGTGGTTTGCCAAACAACCTGTCGAAAAACAGATGCTCACACGCGGAGTGACGGTTGATCCGTATAAGCTGGTGATTCCGCCGGGCGATTCGAACTTTGAATCCCGTTCGTCATACACCTTCACTGAAGACGTGCATCTGCATATGTTCATGCCTCATATGCATGTTCGCGGCAAAGATTTTCAATACAAGCTGGTTTATCCGGATGGCAAAGAAAGGATACTGCTGAATGTGCCGAAGTATGACTTCAATTGGCAACTCACTTATTTTGTCAAACAACCGATTGCCGTGCCGAAGGGAAGCCGCATAGAATGCGTAGCGCATCACGACAATTCAGCAAACAACAAATTCAATCCCGACCCGACGATCACCGTTCGCTGGGGAGATCAGACTTGGGAAGAGATGATGATCGGCTGGATTGATTACACGATTGATAATCAGAATCTGCGCTTGCAGCAAACCGCATCAAAATAGTCGTCAGACCAAACTGATTAGATGGAATTCTCAGGATTTATCGGCGAAGTTTTCATTTCGTTGACTGATCCTGAGAGTTCCATTTATGCCCAATTTGCAAAGGAGCAATTCAATGTGGATTCCCAAAGCAGTTAGAGATTTGAGAAAAGGCGTGGATTCGCCTATGCCGACACAGGCAGTTTCAAACGAAGAATTTATTCCTCGCCCGCAGAGCGAGCCGCAAAAGAAAGTCGAGCATTTGATCGGCGAATTATCGGAAACGCGCGCCAAAAAGTTGGGCATGAAGCGCCGCGACTTTATGCGCACTTCGATGGGATTGGCAACATGCTTCCTCGCTTCGAATATGGTGTACGGCAAGTGTTGGGAAGTGGATGAAGTGGAAACCTGGGAAGCCGCGCCGTATGACGAAAAATGGCCAAAGGATGAATACTTCATCATTGACGTTCAGGCTCATTTCACCAACGGTTTGCCGATTCAAGGTTTCCGCACGATGGAATTCGTCAGGAACATGGGATTTAACCTGAAGGACGATGCCGATGCATACAGCTTCAACAATTTCGTCAAGGAGATGTTCTTCGACAGCGACACTTCGATGGTCGTCATTTCCGGCGTGCCTGGCAAAGAAAACCTTCGCGACAAGGACGGCAAAGTGCTGGAAGGCGCGGCGCGTACTCCCGGAATGGCTGGTCGTGTTTTGCCTAGCTGGGTGATGCATCAGGCTCGCGTCAAAATCAATGAACTGGCCGGTTCTCAACGCGCATTGAATCAGGGCAACCTGGCTCCGAATCATTACTGGGACAAGGTCAATAACCGGATCAACAAAGCCGAACTGATCGAACAGATGGAACGAGAGATCAATGTTTACGGCATCAGTTCGTGGAAATGGTATTGCCACACCGATCCGGCGCAGACTGGCAACGGTTTCCAACTGGACGACGAAAACGCTCAGTTCTTTATCGAAGAATCGCGCAAACGCGGCGTCCGGCTAATCAGCACTCACAAAGGGTATTCGTACCAATCGCGCACGCTCGGCCATCTGGCCAATCCGAAAGATGTCGAAAAAGCCGCGCTGCGAAATCCCGACTTCAATTTCGTTGTTTACCATTCGGCCATCAAGCACGGGTCGAACGAAGCTAACTGGAAAGAATCGAACCAGTACGACCCGACGACGGGAGATTTCCTGTGGCACAGCGTGCTGATGGACATCAAGAAGCGCAATCCGAAGATGAATAATGTTTATTGCGAAGTCGGCAGCTTCTTCAACATTCTGGCTGTGACCGATCCGGTGATGGCCATGCACGGGATGGGCAAGAACATCAAATATTACGGCTCGGATCACGTCGTTTGGGGAACCGATTGTTTGTGGTGGGGATCGCCGCAATGGGGCATTGACGCATTGAAGCGCTTCCAGATTTCGGACGAAATGTGCGAGAAGTTCGGCTACAAGAAGATCACCAAAGAAGACAAAGCGAAAATCTTCGGATTGAATGCCGCCAAGCTTTACAAGGTTGATGTCAAAGCCAAGCGCAAAGGACTTACGTCCGATGCGTTGGAGAAAGCCAAGCTCGCTTATCTGGATCGCGGTGGTGAACGCAGCAATGCAGCAATGGGTTGGGTGCGCGCCGACGATTAACTGTTATCCAAAAGGGGAGCATCAAATTCTGAGACGCTCCCCTTTTCTTATTCATACCAGGCAGTCATCAAGCGCCAAATTAAGGAGAGAACCACGATGCGACGATCAGTCATGATTGGGTCGGTTGTATTACTTATGCAGCTTCTAGCGGTTTCCGCTCTGGCTCAGGACAAACTTTCAGGACAATGGGTTGGCAAGGTCAAATCGCCGCGCGGCGAGCGTGACGCCAATGCCACATTCAAAAAAGAAGGTGAAAAATACACCGGAACCATTTCCGGTTTGATGCCCGGTCAGCAAGTCCCGCTGAAAGACATCAAGGTTGACGGCAACACCGTCACGGCTGTGGCGGAAATGGAAACGCCGCAAGCCACAATAACCATCAACTACAAATTCACTCTTCAAGGCGACGCCTTGAACGGGCAAGGCTCGCTGGATTTCAATGGCAATGCGGTCAATTTCGATGTCGAGTTGAAACGTGACACAGGAACCGTCGCTGCCAGCGCCCCGGCTTCCGCTGCACCCGGCGGCGACAAATTGGCCGGGAAATGGACGGGCAAGGTGAAATCCATTCAGGGCGAGCGCGACGCCAATGCCGCTTTCATGAAAGAAGGCGCGAATTACACGGGAACCATTTCCGGCTTGCGTCCCGGTCAGGACATCCCGCTCAAGAACATCAAACTTGAAGGCGACAAGCTGACAGCCGTTGCCGAAGTTGAAACTCCGCAAGCCACCATTGTCATCAATTACGAATTCACTCTGAAGGGCGATGCGATGAACGGCAAAGGATCGCTGGATTTCAACGGAACTCCGTTCAGTTTTGATGTTGAATTGAAACGGGAATCGGGCACGGCATCACCTGCTGCGGCTGCTTCCGCGCCGCAGGCTCAGGCCGGACGCCCGCAGCGTTCACAGGTCGAACAGCCGCAACAGGCTCAATCAATTGATTATTTCGTCGGCAAATGGAGTTTCAAATTCATTGGCCGTGAAAGCGCAATCGGTCCTGCTCCGCGCGAAGGCATTGTGACCTTCACCAAAGGCTCCGATGGAAAAACAGCCGTAGGCGTTGTTGAAGGGACAGCCGATGGCAAGCCTTTCAAGGAAACCATCACTCTGGTTTTTGATCAGGCCGGCAAGAAATTGACCGCCACGGAAAAAACCGCCGCTGGCATTCAACTGAATGGAGTCGGAGACTGGTCAAGCCCAATTGCCATTCGCTTCATGATCAATCCCATCAAAGTCAACGGCCAATCGCTTCAGGTTCGGCGCACGATCTCGGTCGTAGCCGCGCACTCGTTCACCGTGACCGACGAATTATCGGAAGATGGCGGCCCATTTGTTCGTTTGGGTAATGCTGTTTATAGCAAAGCGCAATAAACTAATTCCGCACACCGAACCACCTACTTAAATCCATGGCTTAATGGCATTGAATTACGGTTCGGAGTTCTCGCTTCAAATTACTTACATTCAATGCCATTGATCCATAGCGGGAGGTTTTGATGAAACGCACGCGTTTAACGATATTGATTTTGGCTGCCTGTTTAACAATTGCGGCTGTTGGTATTTCCCGGTCGAAGGCCAGCGGTAGGGATGCGGCTTCAACAGCGGCCCCGACTTTCACCAAAGATATCGCGCCGATCTTTTTCAAAAACTGCGCCGAATGTCATCGTCCGGGCGAGGTCGCTCCGATGTCTTTGATGAACTACAAAGAAGTTCGTCCCTGGGCGAAGGCCATTCGCGAAAAAGTTGTCAGTCGCGAAATGCCTCCGTGGCATGCCGATCCGAATCACGGTCAATGGGCGAACGACAAACGTATGTCGCAGAAAGACATTGATACCATTGTTGCCTGGATTGAGAGCGGGGCGAAGGAAGGCGATCCAAAGGACATGCCTCCCGCTCCGAAATTCGCCAAAGGCTGGCAGATTGGCGAACCGGATGTGGTCTTCCAGATGCCTGAAGAGTTCACCGTTCCATCCGAAGGCACAGTTCCGTATATGTATTTCACCGTGCCCAGCGGCTTTACGGAAGACAAATACATTACCGCAATGGAAGCCCGCGCTGGCGATTTGTCGGTCGTGCATCACATTGTGATTTACGTCCGCGACCCAAGAGATAGGTCGCGCAAACAGGACATCGGAACCGGATTGCTCGGCGCTTTGTCGCCCGGTAACACGCCATTCATCGCCCAACCCGGCACGGCCAAATTGATCAAAGCCGGATCGCAGATCGTCTTCCAGATGCATTACACGCCCAGTGGCAAAGAAACTAAAGATCGTTCGATAGTCGGTTTGAAATTAGCCAAAGCTCCGGTGGATAAAGTCATCACAACGACAGCGGCCTGGGACGCAAGATTCCAGATTCCGGCGAACGCTGAAAATTTTGAGGTTCGCGCCAGCTACAACGTCGAAGAGGACATAGACATTGTCAGTCTGATGCCGCACATGCATTTGCGAGGCAAGGATTACACCTACATCGCACATTACCCGGACGGGCGAAAAGAAATCCTGCTGTCCGTGCCGCGATATGATTTCGCCTGGCAGGTTTACTATTATCCGGTCAAACCGATTCGATTGCCTAAAGGCACAAAGATTGAAACCATCGCGCATTACGACAACTCGACGAAGAACGCGCTCAATCCTGATCCTTCCAAGCCGGTAGGATTTGGCGAACAGACCTGGGAAGAGATGATGAACGGTTTCTTCGATTTTGTTCCCGCAAACCCAGGCAAAGATAAATCTGCCGTTTCCAGCAGCAGTGGTAGCTCAAGGTAAGAGCTGAAAAAAGAAAGCGCGAAGAGGACTGAAATAACGGAATAAACGAGAGAGACCAGTTTGCTCTTTCGTCTGTTTCGTTATTTCCGTTTATTCGGTATTCCTGTCTGCTTTCTACGTCTTCCAACAATTTCTCGAAAGGTAATTTATGGCTCGACAAATGCCGGTTCGGTTTTCAATCCGCCTGACTTTGTTTTGTCTGGTCTTTTCAACCTGCATGGCAGGATTGATGACCGACAGCAATGGCCAGGATCAAGCTTCGGCTCCGCCAGTTAACGAAGCTCACTTCCATCACCTTCATCTGAACACGACCGATCCTCAGAAAGCGATTGATTTTTACACCAGCCGCTTTGATTGCGAGAAAGGGAAGTTCGCAGGATTGGTTGATGCCGTCTGGGCGCAAAAGTCATGGATTCTGTTTACCAAAGTCAAGGATGCGCCGCCGTCTGAACTTACCTCTTCGATCTGGCACTTCGGTTGGGGGGCGGAAAACATGAAGGCCGAATATGAGCGGCAGCAAAAACTCGGCACAAAGTTTTTCACTCCGCTGACGGACATCAGCGATATTGGCGGCAATCCGAATGCAAGAGACACTTTTTATTACGCCTACGTCGAAAGCCCCGACAAAGCCTTGATTGAAATCAACACCGCCGGTCATCATCGTTTTGGCCATTTGCATTTGTTCAGCGCCGATCCCATCGCGGCAGGGGAATGGTATATGAAGCATTTCGGGGCCAAAGGTCGGATTCCGCGTTTGCGCGAACCGCGTATGTATCGGGGATACCAAATCGGCCCGTCGGTTTCGTTGATGATGGATAACGTCAACATCATCATTTTTCCGGCAGAGTATTTGAAAAAAGACTATCCCGATCGTTGGAAAGACAAGGTTGAATTGGAATCAACCAAAGGCCGAGTTGTAGATCACATCGGTTTCAGTTTCGACAATCTGAACGAAGCCGTCGAAAAGCTTCGCAAAGACGGCGTCAAGATTACAGATGAAATTCGTTCGCTGGCCAATGGCAAGATCAAATTTGCTTTTGCCGAAGGGCCGGACAAGATTCGCATTGAACTGATTGAAGGTCATGCCAGGAAAGAATGATTTCAAAAGTCCATTAACCAAGCGCCAGCTAACGCAGGAGACATAATCAGTGAAACGATTCAGTAAGAGCACATGCACATTGCTTTATTTAATCACCGTCCTTTCAATTGCATTTCCAGCTTTTGCTCAAAAGGGGGCGGCAAAGGGAGAGTGGCGTCATTACGGCGCTGACAATGGCAGCACTAAATACTCGCCGCTCGATCAGATCAACAAAGACAACGTAGGAAAACTGAAGACTGCCTGGACTTGGGAATCGCCTGATCTGGCTTTGCAAAAAGAAAATCGTATGCTCGGCAGTTTTGCATTCGAGGCGACGCCGCTGATGATTGGCAATGTGCTTTATCTGAGCACGTCGCTTAGCCAGGTGGCAGCAGTTGACGCTCAAACCGGCAAGACAATCTGGGTGTTCGATCCGCAAAGTTACAAGACCGGGCGTCCGACGAATCTGGGCTTTCTGCATCGCGGCGTGGCTTACTGGACTGACGGCAAACAAGAACGAATTTTCATTGGAACGGCTGACGCTTATCTGATAGCCATTGACGCCAAGACCGGCAAGGCGATTTCCGATTTTGGCGAAAATGGGAAAGTGAATCTGGCGGCGGCAATTCCGCTCGCTCAAAACGCTCGGAATTATGCGGTGACTTCTCCGCCGGTGATTTGCCGTGATGTCGTTATCGTGGGGTCTTCGATTTCCGACGGGCCGACAACCAGCAAAATGCCCAGAGGCGATGTGCAAGCGTTCGATGTTCGCACAGGCAAACCGCTGTGGATTTTCCACACCGTTGCCCAGAAAGGCGAATTCGGCAACGAAACCTGGGAAAACGATTCATGGCAATACACGGGCAACACAAATCCCTGGACTTTGATGAGCGCTGACGAAGAGCTTGGCTATTTTTACGTTCCTCTTGGAACTCCGACCAACGATTGGTATGGCGGTCACAGATTGGGAAACAACTTGTTCGCCGAAAGCCTGGTTTGCATTGAAGCCAAAACCGGCAAACGCGTCTGGCATTATCAAACTGTGCATCATGGCGTATGGGATTATGATTTGCCTGCTGCGCCAGTGTTGTGCGACATCAAGGTCAATGGCCGAAATATCAAAGCCGTCGCTCAGATTACCAAATCAGGTTTCACCTTTGTTTTTGATCGCAAAACAGGGAAGCCGGTGTGGCCGATTGAAGAGCGCAAAGTTCCGCAATCAACTGTTCCCGGCGAGCGCACATCGCCGACTCAACCGTTCCCAACCAAACCTGCGCCGTTTGAGCATCAGGGTTCCACTGTAGACAATCTGATTGATTTCACTCCGGAATTGCGCGAAGAAGGGAAAAAGATTCTGGAGAAATATGATTACGGTCCGTTGTTCACGCCTCCGACGGAGAAGGGAACCATCAACCTGCCCGGCTGGGGCGGCGGCGGAAACTGGTGGGGAGCAGCATTCGATCCTGAAACAGGTTTGTTTTACATTCCTTCGATCAGTTCGCCAATAATCGTCAAACTGGTCAAACCCGATCCGGCGCGATCGGATTTCAAATATGTGCGCGGTGGAGGCGGATTCGCCGCGGTCGAAGGCCCTCAGGGGTTGCCGCTTTTCAAACCTCCTTATGGCCGCATCACTGCGATCAACCTGAACACAGGCGATCACGCCTGGATGATTCCCTTCGGCGACGGCCCGCGTCAGAAAGTCAGCGAAATTGTCGGCAAAGATGTCGGTCCTCTGGGTTCAGGTGGCGGAGGGCCATTGTTGACGAAAACTCTGCTCTTTGTGGGGCAGGGAGCTGCTGGCCGTGGCGGACGTGCAGGCGGAGGAGCTAACGTCCTGCGCGCCATGGACAAAGCGACTGGAAAAGTAATCGCTGAAATTCCAATTTCAGCTTTCCCCAGCGGTACACCGATGACTTATCTGAGCGGCGGCAAACAGTACATCGTCATTGCTACTGTTGATGGCCGATTAACAGCGCTCAGCTTGCCTTAGCAATGTTTCCCGTGAGCGGTGTTCAAGTTGTTAGTGGCCTGCGATCCGTTCATGATTTTTCAAGTAGGAGTAAATGATGTTTCGATTTGTATTGTCAGTGGCATTTGCGCTGTTGATTTTCTCTGTACCTGCTTTTGCGCAATTGCCCGCTGATGCGGTGCAGTTGGACAAGGTCAAAATTCCTGAGAAGCAAAAATCAATAGACTTATGCCCAGTTTATTTGGAACCATCGGCCCCGAATTTGCCAATCTGGGAATACAAAGGGATCAGTTATCGCGGAAGCAAGCCCGATGCTAGGGAAAAATTTCTGAAAGACCCTGACAAGTTTGCCGAATCAGCAAAAAAGCAGCGATACATAAACAACTTCATTCAGGCTATGAGCACTGTTTGGTGTCCAGTGACTGACCAGATTGCTCCCGGCGGTATGCTGCAATGGAAACGGTTTGGCTTGACCTTTGAAAGCTGTTGCGCCTTTTGCGACGAAAACTTCAAGGAGGAGGATTTCAAAAACGGTCTTGAACAGTTAAGAAAACGCGCTGAGTTGTCGTATGCAATGAATGGCGGTAAATATACCGAAGGCGCAAAGAGTTCTGTTGAAGGTGCGATCATTAAGCCATAAAGACCATGGTTAATTTCGTGAACAATAATTCCCTTGCCCAGAAAATGTTTGTTGTGAAAACGCTGGCGGTGTTTTTGTTCGTGGGCGTTTTTGTGTTTATGTTTGGTTTCAAACCGGCAGTCGCGGTTCAAGATAAATCTGTTGGCCAGAATGCCAATCAGACTGAGCCGAAAAAGCTTGACCCGGCGGCTTGGGGAAGTAATCACGTCGGCAAACCGATTCCGGAATTTGTACACGGTGACGAATGTCTTTTCTGCCATCGCAACACGATTGGCGCAACGTGGCAGGATAATGCACACGGTGTCACAGTTCGTCATCGCGAAGATGCTCCCGGATTGAAAGAAATTCTGAAAAGCCAGCCGAAACTCGCCGCATTAGCGGAAGAGGTCGAATACTTTTTGGGAAGTCGTCATCGAGTGCGATTTCTCAAGAAAGAAGGCTACGGCAAATTCGCTATTCTGGATACACAAGCGGTCTTGAATGCCGAAAGAAAAGTCGAGAAATGGGAAGCGGTCGAAAATCCTGTTTGGAATAAAGAAAAATTTGCCAATCGCTGTGCTGGCTGCCACACGACCGGAGTAGACGCCGCAACCAGGACATTCGCGGGCTTTGGGCTTGATTGTTACACCTGTCACGGCGACGTAAACCTGGATCACACCAACGACGTATCCATAGTCCTGCTATCGAAAAAACGCCGGGACGACGTAAAGGTGATAACGTCGCTTTGCGCGCAATGCCATTTGCGCGACGGCAAATCACGAACATCCGGATTGCCTTATCCCAACAATTTCATTGCCGGCGATAATCTGTTTCAGGACTTTACGGTGGATTGGACAAAAGCCGATGATGCCAACTTGAATGCTGGTGACAGGCACATCTGGCGGAATGTGCGGGATGTGGTAATCAATGGAGATGAGTCAATTACCTGTCTGAATTGTCATCAAATACACGCGAACACCAGCTTCAAACACCGTCGAGTGCTGCGAGCGCCAATTTGCAACGAATGTCACAGCGCGAACGGTTTCAAAAACCTCAAGCCATATTCCGTCCACAGTTCTTTGTGCGAATATTGAAAAATCCTTCAGGAAAGTAATTGGCTACGAACACGATTGCGATAGGTAATACATTCTTCTAGGACTTTGCGATATTCGGTTACGTCAACATCGCGTTCGCAACACAACAGCATCAACTCACCGTCGTCACGGAAATTTCCATCCCATTCAATGACGCGTTCATCTGTCCAGCCTGATGAATACTCCACCATCTTTTCATCATCCATACGGTCAAAGTAAGCACGCAGATTGATGCCGGTTTCATCCATTGGCGAATCCGAAGGTTCCTGTTCAAAGTTCCAAATTGGTTGTTCCATATATTTGAAAATGTATTGATTAGGCGTTGATAGAATGTTGAAGTTATTTCTTAACTGTAATTAATTGCGAGGTTTACGGAACCTTTGCAAAACCGATTCGTTATTAAAGGCACGGGTGAACCTCCTGATAATGGCGATCATAATGAGTCTGGGGTGGGTTCTC
>CAYRQB010000039.1:0-25721 GCA_964426025.1 uncultured Heliomicrobium sp. | reverse complement strand
GACCGACCAGATAACTTTTCATCGCGCGAAACGTCGCTTCGGCGGATTCGCCTCCACCGCCCATTTCGCCAAGTCCGATCAAACCTTCATCGGTTTCGACTTCGACGATGGTTCGGACAAATCGCCCCCAATGACATCCGTTGCCGTGACGCAGCGGCGCTTCCAGCGGGACGGTGACTGTGGTTGCCTTGATGTCAGTGATTTTCATGAAAACAAACAGTTACGGTTCTAAGTTGTCCAGCGCCAGAATCGAGATTTCAGTTACACGTTTGAGCGCCGCGTCATTTGTCAGAAAAGCATCGCAGCCTGCCGCCAGAGCCGCTGCTACTTGGAACGCATCGGTAAGCGTCAGATTGTAGCGTGCCCGCAATTCAGCCGCGTGTTCGGCGCTGGCATCTACGCCGATATATTGTGTGTGAACCCCTTTGGTGATTGCGTGGCGGAATTTCCGAACCAGTGACAAATCACCATGCCGATACGGATGCACCAAACATTCAGCCAACGTCACAGAAGTTGTAACAGCTTCCGGCGTCCCATTTTGAATTTGCTGAAAAATAATGTCGGTCAACGACTGGTAGGCAGGATTTCCTTCGATGTGATAGATAACCGGCGCTGTATCCAGAAACAACCTTCTGACACCGACCAGCGCATCCTGTATTTTCATCACCGACGCCTCCACTGCTGCTCTCGCTGGTCGTCGGCTTCATTCCGGGCGTGCGAAACCCAAGCTTGTGCGTCCTGACCTTCCAACAAATTAGGCGCGATTCCGCGGAGCGACATCCAATCGCAGCCCTCCACAGAAATCTGCTCAGTCGGCTGTGCAACTTCATCCGTCGTCACCAATGCCGCCAATTCGAGCTTACTTAACCGCTCGCTGATGCGCGCCATCAACCACAGTTGCTCGCGCGGCGGCAATTGCGCTGTTATCTGCTCGGCTTGCTCTAAAGTGATTGGGTTATTCATCGAATTCACCTCTGCTGAATTATAGCCCAGAAACTTACCAAGTCAGGCTCTTTGCCTTGTATTCGTCCAAAGTCTTCGACGGTTTTTCGACACCGGCAGGCAAAGGCCGTTTGGAAAAAGTTTGAAAGTACAGCAGACAGGCATCGCGCCAGTGCACTGCGTCGCGTTCCTGAATCGCCAGCTTTCCGGCGACGGCTTCGTGGCGTTCGGCGTCAATCACACCGGCCAGCGCGTCCCAATCTTTCCGCGCAGCTCTGACCCAATCAACACCGCGCTGGTAATGCAGCGCCAATTCATCCCAGAATATTCGACCGGACTTCATTCGATGGTTCCACGGCACGTGATGAAACCAGACCAGCAGATTTTCCGGACAGGTTTTCAAATCGGCGAAACGATCTCGAACAGGCGGGAAATATTGATTGACGGAGTTGCTGCCGGTTGCCGTTCGATCAAAGCCCAAACCTTTCTCATCGGCGCGATGGTAATAAGTCGGATTCCAGTCATCGCGGCGTTCGCGGTTCCACCACGGAGCCGGACCGTAATGATGCCCGCCCCACATAATGTGATGCAGTCCCAAAGGCGTCATGTAATCAACCACCGCTTCGCGCGATTCCAGCATCAAGCGTGTCAGCGCGCCGACGGCTTTGGCATCGTTGGTCAGCGTTTGACGAATCCATTCGTCCGCGATTTGTTGCGAAGCGAGGTCGGGATTCCATGCCAGCCGACCGAATGCGTACCAATTCGATTGAATCAGGTGATGTCCAGTCCAGTTGCGGTCGGAGCCGGTGTTGGCTACGCCCGCTATCCCTGTGAGTTTCTGTTTGTACAAACTGCCGTCCACGATTTTGGTGACGGTCGAGCCTTTGCCTTTGGCGTAAGTATCGGCCTCCAACACTTCGCGCCACATCGGAGCGAGAAAAGCCAGATGGTTGGAAAAGCCCAGATATTCCTGAGTGATTTGAAATTCCGGTATGACCTGAGTTTTCGGCATGCCGCCGAACAACGGATGGAACGGTTCGCGCGGCTGAAAATCAATCGGGCCGTTTTTGACTTGCAGCAAAACGTTCGCTGCGAACTTGCCGTCGAACGGTTGCAGGTTGTCGTAAGCGGCTGCGGCTCGGTCGTAACCTTCTTTCATGTCGTAGACGAAGGCTCGCCAGATGATTATGCCGTTGTGCGGCGCGACGGCGGCGGCCAGCATATTCGCGCCGTCCACGTGATTGCGATTGTAAGTTCGCGGCCCGGGCTGGCCTTCGCTGTTGGCTTTGACCAGAAAGCCGCCGAAATCAGGAATGAGCGAATAAATTTCATCGGCTTTTTTCTTCCACCAATCGGCGACCGCCGGATCGAACGGGTCGGCGGTTTTCAATCCGCCCAGTTCAATCGGCGCTGAAAAGCGAGCCGACAGAAAAACTCGCACGCCATAAGGCCGAAAGACATCGGCGATGGCGGCGGCTTTAAGCAGGTATTCGGCGCTCAAGGATCGCGAGTTGGAATTGACGTTGTTCAGCGCCGTCGCATTGATTCCGATTGATGCGTTGGCGCGCGCGTAATCGCGCAAGCGAGGATCAACCTTGCCCGGCAGTTCCTGCCAGTTCCACAATGATCGTCCCGCGTAACCGCGTTCGATGCTGCCGTCCAGGTTGTCCCAATGATTCAGCATGCGCAGTTGCAGTCGTGGTTTCTGGTTGATGTTCAGATTGCTGATTGGTCGCTGAGTTTGCAGCAAGCGGAGGAAATGAAACGCGCCGTACAGCGCGCCGATTTCGCCATTGGCAGCGATCACCGTGACGGCGCGACCATTGAGCCTGGCCGATCGAATCACAAAGCCTTCAGCGCCGAGTTCCGTCAACGGCCATTTCAAATCGGCGATCAATGGTGAAGTCTTTGGCGTTCCCACGACAATCGCGCCGTCGCGATCAACAGATTCGACGGCGGCGACTGGACTGCCGAGCAAGCCAGCGCAACCGTTGACCAATTCCGAGCGAATGGCGTCGAAAGTTGCGGATTTGCCGGACGCAACGATGGAAGCGACGCGAGGTCTATATTCGTCAATCATCCGGCGCGGAAGCGGGTCGTAGCGTAACCACAAACGATAACCGTCCTCTGCTCGGATGGTTGCTCCGATGAACAGTTGAATGATCAACGCCAGACACGCGATCAACGCGTAATGATTTCTTTGATGAGTTTTCATCCCAGCAACTTTAACCGAAGGATCAACCAATCAACTGTTGAAAGAGCAGTTGCGACCGGACGGAGTTTCCGCCATCCGGTCGCCGCTGCTCCTGGAAGTTACTCAGCTAAATCAAAAGTGGCAATTTCGAGACAGGAAAATACAGACAGGATTGGCAAGATTGATCAGGATTGTCGTCAACCCATTTCAAACGTTGTGTTCATCCGGTTGAATCCTGTAAATCCTGTCTCAAAATTTTTGATTTAGAACGTAAACCGCGCCTGGAATTCGATCCAGCGCGGAGTGTTCCATTGAGTGGTCACTCGCCCGAAGTTGGTGCTGTTGATGTCCGTATTCGGGTTGTCCCACAACACGTGGTTCAGCGCGTTGATCAAATCCACGCGGAATTCCAACTGTTTCCTTTCGGCGATTGAAAACCGGCGAAGAATGTTGGCGTCGAGTTGGTTTTTGCCCATGCCGCGCAGCCAGTTGACCGCCGTCGGGAAAACGCGGCGATGGAAGCTGTTCGGTTGGAAATTGTTCGGCGTGACATTTTCATAGGTGCAGGCCTGGTTATTGCCTGAACCGCAAGTGTTGCCCATTTGCGTCAGCACCGATTGCGGAACCAGCGAACGGATGCGCGCTTCATACGCGGCCCGGTTCGACGCGCTGTAATCGCGCGAAGCGCCAGGGAACAATTGCCAGTTGAACCATTCGCTGACCGTTTGGTCTTTGGTGTTCTTGGCAATCGCGCGTAAATCTGAGCCGTAATAAAACCAGTTGCCCAAACCGTAAACGCGTCCGCTCTGTTTGGTGTAAATGCCGCTGAATTGCCAGCCGCCAAAAATTGCTCCCAGCCACTTGTTGTCGGAGAAAAACTTCTTCCCTTTGCCAAATGGCAGTTCATAAATGAAGTTGGATGTCAGGCTATGCGGCACGGAATTGTTCGACGGCGTCCGGACCAGGTAGTTGTCGAATTCATTTAAGCGTGTCGTCTGGTTCAGGTTCGACGTCCACATATACGCTGCCTGGAAGCTGTAGCCATTGGACAAGCGTTTGGTGATGGTCACTTCCAGATGGTCGTAAGTTTGCTTACCTCCCGGATCGCGTCCGTTGGTCAGGCCGTTCATGTTCGGATATGGCCGCAGCAATTGCGCTTTGCTGATGTTGGCGTTGGTGAAAAAGCCGTTCGTGCGCATGTCAGCGTACACAACCGGATTCGATGTTTGCAGCGAAGCGAAATTGTTGATGTTGAACGGATTCGTTAGCTGTGAATTCAGATCGTTGGCCAGCGCGTTGTTGCGGGTCAAACCGGTCGCCCAGTATTTTTCCGGCAGCGCGTCCAACCGCAAACCGACTTGAATCTGATCGGTACGCGAACCGAGGTACGCGACTTCGACCGCCATCGAACTGCCAAGCTGGCGTTGCAAACCAATGCGCCAGCGGTGTTGCCGCGCGCGCTCCCAGTCGCGGTCAAGGAAGGTGATGCCACGCCCTTGCAGCGCCATCAAACCGAGCGAATTGCCCAGCGGCTGATCGAAACGAGTGCCATCTGCCCGAATGGGGAAAGGATCGGAAAGCAGTGTGACGCATGCCGATAAACTGGCCTTGCAAGCCGCCGAAGTCAGGTTGGCGTTGTTGAACGTCAGCCCGTTGTCGTTGGTGATGACCGTGCCGGTGGCGCGACTGTAACCGGTCTGGTTCAAGCCTTCGTTGAGCACGTTGTTCGTGTCGAAGAACATTCCCCAGCCGCCGCGCAGCACCATCTTGTCCGAAAGTTGATAGGCGAATCCGACGCGCGGCATCCAGCCCGGCTGCGATTTGTTGACGGTATCGGGACCTCCGTCTTTGCCCAAAAACTGCGTGCCGCCTTTGACGACGAAATCGCTGGCCGGACGAAGCGCCAGAATCGAGGCAGGCAGTTTTGCGTAAGCCTCTTGCGCTCCTTGCGAAATTGGCAAAGTCGCATTCAGGTCAAAGCCGGTCAAACCGCGATTGAAGCGTTCGCGGAAACCGCCTTCCAGCTCATACCGCAAGCCAAGATTGACCGTTAGTTTGCGGCTCAGCTTCCAATCGTCCTGCACGTAGCCCGAATAAAACTTGTTGGTCATGTACAAGCTGTCATTGGTGCTGATCGAAGCGCTGGTCGGCACGCCCAACATGAACGCCGCCCATTCCAAACCGATGGCAAAGGCATTTGTAGTGTTTTGAGCCTGGCGAACGAAGTTGTTGCCGAAGCCGAAGTTGCCGGAACTGTTGCCGGGGCCGTTCGAAGCGCGCCAGTTTTCGCGAATATCAACGCCGAAACGCATCGAGTGAGTGCCGATGTATTTCGACAATTCGCCGCGCACCGTTCCGACGCTGTAACGCGTGAAACCCGGATAACCGCGAGTGAAATCGCTGTAAGCATCAAAGTCAATCGTTGGCAGGTGAATGAAATCTCCGGCTTTCTGATCCAGGTAATTCGGCAAGCCGACTTTGCTGGGCGGAAAACTGGTCTGAACGGCGTTGGAAGCATTGCCTTCGATGAAGCGATTCCAGGCGATGGACCAGTTGAAGATTGTCGTCGAATTGAAGGTATAAACGTGGTCGAAAGTGAGGCCGATGTTTTTACGAACCAATCCGGCGACCAACAATCCGCGCGCGGTTTCATACACCCAATCGCCGCGGTCTTCGGGCGCGAAGTTGGTGTAAGTCCATTTGCCGAACATGCGGTTTTTGGATGTCGGCTGGAAATCAATGCGGTTGTTGAAAGCTTTGTAGTCCCAGTTGAAGGCCGTCGCCGATGCCAGATAATTGTTCGCTCCGTCCGCCGCCACGACACCGGGAACGTTGTTGGCTTTCGGATAAAGCGGCTCGTAAAACTTGTACATCGGATTCAGGATCGGAACCTGATTGTTCGGGAACGGGTCGCGCGTCACGACGCCATTGACCAACCGGGCCGTGCGCGGATCGTAAATCTGGTAACGCACCGGATCGAGTTTCAACAAATCGCTGAAATCGCCCCGCCGATGAGCATCACTCGGAACAGTGCGATTGACGTTGGTCGCCTCTTCGGTCTTCACGTCCTTGAAAGCGTTGTAGCTGAAAAAGAAAAACAATTTGTCGCGTCCGTCATAAAGTTTCGGCACGCGAACCGGCCCTCCGCCCGATGCTGCCCAGTTATTCGAACGGCCTGTCGGTTGCGGACTGACGGATTTCAATTGATTGGCCAACGTCGTGTTTCCGGCGGCTTCGGCGGCGCGAATGCGAGACCAGTAACCGGCGTTGGTGGTGGATTGAGTGGCGTTGTAACGTTGCTGCCAGTGTTTGTGAGTCAATACGCCATGATAATCATTGCCGCCGCTTTTGGTCGAAAGCGAAATCGTCGCGCTGGTGGTGTGACCTTTGCTGGCGTCAAAAGGAGCGGTCTCGACTTTGAATTCGGCAATGGTATCGGTGACGGGCAATGACCCTGCGCGGCGTCCACCGGCAAGGTTTGGCACGCCGTCGAGTGAAAATTCATTGCCGCCGACGCCGCCCGCGGCGCTGACCGCCGAACCGCCTACGTTCGAATGCAAAGCCAGGTAATTCGGCTGAGCCGTCCATTGAATGCCCGGAGCGCTGCGCGCCAACAATATCGCGCTGTTGCTCATCACGGGCAGGTCGGCGATCTGCCGTTGCTCCAGCGAAGAAGTTCCGCTGCCAGTGGTCGTTTCCAGCAGTGGCGCGCTGGCCGTGACGGTCACGGTTTCCGATGCGCCGCCGACTTCCAGTGTTACGTCCAGATTCTGACGACTGTTGACGGTCAGCACATAACCTTTCTGGATGGATTTTTTGAAGCCGGTTGCCGTCACCGTGATTGTGTAGGGTCCCGGCAGCAGATAGGGCGCTTCGAAATAACCGCTGCTGTTGCTGTTAACTCTGGCAGTTGTATTGGAATCGGTGTTGGTGATTTCGACGTTGGCGCCTTCGATGACTGCACCCGTCGGGTCTTTGACCGTACCCAGAATGGTACTGCGTGTCTCTTGCGCAAGCGCGGCCACACCACACAAAAGCAGCAATCCCAGCAGCATGCAAAAACGCAGGCTCGAGAGAAAATTGGTTGACATGGTTCCTCCTAACAAAAGAGAGATGGAATGGTTGCCGGATGTTGAGCGCCGGCTCGTGATTTTGCGTTTAAAAAGGCTGGTCAACCCGCTGGCTGACAGCTTTTTCATCCCAACTTTCCCAGCTTGTGCGCCTGCTTGTTGTATTGAGCGTTGTTTGTACTTCGCCCAGGAGTCATGCGCTTTTTATGTTGTCGAATTACTTTCAAGTAAGGTTCTCTGCCGCAATTGCCGGCAGCAATCAAAGGAAATGCGGAGAACAAAGGAAAAACTGCCTGTCGCGATTTTTGTTATTTGTTTGTGACGGCAACAATATATCCGTCGAGGTCACTTGCCACACTCAGGCAACCGTTGGCGCTCCGAAATGCTTTTGCAGGACAAGTGCAATCGTGCCACGCAATCTGGGGTTGCTGGCCGGGTCTGTCGGGATAATGCGCGTCGCAGCGTGAGTGAATGAACGTTTTTTGACTACTTCATTCACCAACGGTCCAATTTGATGCCAGACGCGAGTTACTTCGCCGATTATCACTATGACATCCGGCGCAAGCCCTGTAACAAGCAAGGCTATTCCCTGCCCCAAATATTCCGCCATTTGCTGAAGCGCTTCATTCGCCTTTGGTGCGCCCTGATCTGCCAGTCGCATTAAATCATCGAATGTCGGGGCTGCTTCCGGAAATTTATCGTTGGCTTTGCCATTTCGCTGCAGTATGGCTGACGACTGTGCGTAATAACGGACGGCGGCTGAATTGGAAGCGTATACTTCCCAACAACCGCGATTGCCGCAGCGACAGTCAAGCCCGTCTTCGACCAATGTCACATGCCCGAATTCGCCAGCCGCGCCGGTGGAACCGCGGACGAGTTGGCCGTTTAGAATCATGCCGCCTCCAATCCCCTCAGAAACCGTGACGGCGAGCAAATTATCCACGCCTTCCGAGTGACGACCGAACCAGACTTCGGCCAGCGCACAGGCATTGGCGGCGTTTTCAAGTTCGACCGAAAGCCCTGTGGCTTTTTCAAGCGGGGTTTTCAAATCCACGTCGCTCCATCCCAAATTCGGAGCGAACACCAGCTTTTGAGTGGCGATGTCAATTCGCCCGGGCAAACTGACACCAATCCCTTCGTAGGATATTTCCGGATAAGTCTTGATCAGGTTGCGAAGTCGCAGACTCAGATCGGCAATAAACTGCTTGGGGTCTTGCGCCGTCGGCAAGGACTCCTGAGCCAGGAAATGAGCGTCCAGATTGGCAAGAGCAATCATTGTCGTGGCTGGCCGAATATTGATTCCGATGATCCCAACCCGCTCTTTATTCAAATGCAGGAACCGCGGCCTGCGTCCTCGCGGAGCATGTCCGCTTGCTCCTTCGACGACCCATTGCTCGTTTATCAGTTGTTCCGTAATGACTGAAACCGTGCTGCGCTGAAGCCCGGAACGGCGAGCCAGGTCCGCGCGCGAAATCGGCTGGTGTCTGCGCACCAGATTCAGCACGATTCGGCGGTTGATGTCGCGAGCAGTTTCACTGGTCGCCACCTGAAAATTGCTCAGATCTATCTTTCGCATTGTTCGAAACGTCGGACTTTAGCGACTAACAAAAACTATTTCTTCAGTGAGATTGATGATCGTAATGCAGGAATAATTCGACATCCGAACTTTATGGAGATCAGCGTTTGTTGTCAATAGACGCCAGCCTGACCGAAGAGTTATTCATCACGGGAAATTACGAGTTCAATAATCCATGATTGTTCTCTGCCGCGCCCGCGATGTGATGGGACAATTGTTCGCGCAAAATAACGCGAGCCTGTTGTATGCGTTTGCGAACGTTGGCTGAAGAAACGGCAAGATGTTCGGCGATTTCCGCGTAAGCGGCTTCGTAAAAGAAACGCAGAACGAAAGGTTCTCGCAATCGTAACGGCAGATTGCCGACTGCCTGGTAAAGACAACGCGAGGTCTCGCTCCGGATTGAAAAATCTTCTGGCGAAAGCGAAAGACCGAGTGCCGGCTCGAGTCCAGTCACAGTGATTTTGTCCAGACTTTCAAAACTGCTGGCACGCCGTCGTTCGCGATGCACATCAGCGCACAGATTGAAAGCCAGGCGAATCAGCCAGGCTTTCAGGTTTTCGATTCGCGCGGCGTAAACAGGCAGCTTATCCCAGGCCCTCAACATAACGCGGCTCAGTGCGTCTTCGGCCTCTTCCTGAACGCCATCCATCTGGCGCAGACAGATCGCATATAAAACTCTTCGATGGTTCTCCCACAATTGCCAGAAAGCCGCCGTTTCACCCTGCGCCAACTGTCTCAACAAAACTGATTCATCGGCATTGATCGTTTTATCCTTTTCCGGGAAATTTGAATTGAAGGCGGGTCTGAGCGAATAAACTTCCTGCCAACATCGTCGCGCGCCGTTACCTGCCAGGTCCGCACAAACGATTTTCCGAAGCCTGGTCTGGCTTCGCGAACGATTTGATGATTTGGGGATACGACTTTCGAGCAATGACATAAGGGAGTCTCCCGGCCAGAGTTCTTGTTACGGGATGTTTTTCGTCGTTTGTTATTTGGCGAAGCATCCGAACTTCATTTGTTTGTCAGCGCCCTGGTCAGCACAAGTGTGACGCCAAAGACGAATGAGCGTCCGGGCGCGGGAGCATTCTGAAAATGATCGAAGTACAGGCGATCAGTCAGGTTTTCCACTCCGCCGGTCAGCAGCAATCGCGATCGCTCCCAGCGATAGGTGTAACCGATTCTCAAAGAATGCTTCGTCAACGAATTCAGGCTTGCCAGCGTGCCGTATTGAGTGGCGATGTCAGTAGCCAGATCGAGCGGGTCGGCGCGCGTGACTCGCGCCTGGTAACGGATTTGATATTCGCCCACCCAATCAGCGGCAGGGCTGGCGTATCGAGCGCCGAAAACCCCTCGGAACGGAGTAATGCCCGGCATTGGCGCATCATCCGCCGTGCCCCGCAACTTAACAGGCGTGTCGGACCGTTGATAAAACTGACGAATCAACTTCAATGCATTCGGATCGGGACTCAGGTCTGAGCCTTTCAACCAGCCCATAGTTCCGAACGGCGTCAGCAAACCGCCGCTGAAATTTCGCATCCGCAAAGGCAGGTTGATTTCATATTCAGCTTCAACGCCCTGTATGCCTGCGCGAGCAGCATTGATACGTTGAGCGTACAGAATGCCGTGCAATGGCAGCGTGGGCGAAACCGGCTCCAATCCGCGCGCCGGATCGGCTGGAACGAAAAGCGCGTTGCCGAACGCGACACGAAGGAAGTCAGTCAAATCCTGCCGGAAATACCCCACACCCGCGCGCCATCGGTCGCGTTGAAATTTGACGCCGCCATCCACGCTTCTGCCGCGTTCAGGTCGCAGTTCCGTGTTTCCGACCAGCAGGACACTGAACGAACGCGAGCCAAAATTCCTGAGCAAGTAACGTTCGGTGATACCCGGTTCGCGGTAACTGTTGCCGACGCGCAAATACGGATTGATCCCCCACGGCAACCGAAAAACAATGCCACCATTGCCCGTCACCACCGTCCGGTCAGTGCCAATTCCCTGCTTGCCATTGACCAGCGCGTTTAATCCCGCCAGACCATTCGTGTTGATCTGACCGGGATTGGCTAACAGTTTCGGCCACGAAAGATTGAGCAGCAGCGATTCGGCGCTGAGCGGAAAACCATCCGTGACGCGAGCGCGCGCCTGCCAATGATCCAGTCGCAAACCTCCGGTCAAACGAATCCAGCGGCGAGGCTCTGCTTCGATCAGATTGAACCAGCCAAGATTGCGGTAAACGGCATCCGGATTGGTTGCCCGTCCTGTAATGAGAGGCGCGCCCCGTTGAAAATCGAGGCGCGAAAATTCGTCCGCCGAATCGTCCCGCAAATAACCGAATCCGGTAGTCAGCACTGTTCCGAGCCAAGGCATAAAACCGGCCTGCACATCCAGACCGTAAGAAGTGACTGCGTTCTTCCCGGCAGTGAAATTGCTTCTGGTAAATGTCGAAGGTCGCCCGGTCAAGACAGACCGCCTGCCGGTCGGCGATGTCGGATCGGCAATGACAGTCCAGCTACTGCCTTCGTTGATGGCCGAAACCAGGTTGTCGTCGGAGAAGGCAAATTTTTGACGATAAAAACTGGCCGCTACGCGAGGCAGCCAGTTCGCCCATTCGCGGCCTTCGTAACTCAAACCGGTTTTATCCAGTCGGCGAAAACCGTTGTACTGATTCCGCCCGTCAAACGGCGGCGTCAATAACGGCAAGCCTAGATTTCCGTGCTGGCTGTCCAATCTGCGCAATCTCAGCGATTGCCGCGTGGATGGAAAAAACCACAAATCAATTTGGTCGTTGAATCCGTGCGACTGACTGTTGGCCACTTCGCCGCGCTTCGGCAAATTCCACACGCCGTAAGTCAGCGCCACGTTGTTGCCGATGGCATTGCTCATCTCGACGGCGAAATCGCCCAGCCTGGCGACTTCGGAAAGCGGAATGGCCGCACCGCCCGCGCGGTAATTGCCCGCCCTGAATAACGAACCGCTCAATCGCGCGGCAATTCGCGCCGCGCTCCACGACAGCGACGTCACGCCGCGACGGAACGGCCCGTTGCCGTGCAGGTCGCCGTCAAAACGCAGATTCAAAAATTGACCGGTCATCGAACGATCCGGCGCGCGCGTGATCAGGTTGATCGTTCCGGCCAGCGCGTCCGAACCGTACAGACCGGAACCGGCTCCGCTGACAACTTCGGCGGTTTGCAACTGGCTCACGTCAATGATGCTGGGAGCAAGACCGGAGAAAGGGTCTGTGCGCACGTTGTTCAACCGTTCGCCGTCAATCAGTATCAGCAGCCGGTTGGAAGTCATACCGCGCAAACGTGGCCGTTCGCCCACGGGGTTGGAACTGACAGCGGTCAGGTTCGGAGTTTGTTCCAGCGCGGCAAGCGTGGAATTCGGACGGCGAAGCTCGAATTCCGCCGCGCCAGTCACAGTCACCACTTGCGGTGTGTCGGCAATCGCGCGGGCGTTGCCTTTGCCTGCGGTGATCACCAGCGTTTCTGAAATCGCTCCGGGCGCAAGCACGAAATCCTGTCGCAATTCGACGGCGGATCGAATCGTCAGAGAAATGCTGGCAGTGCTGAACCCAGCGCTGCCAGCGGAGATTCGATAAGTTCCGTCCGTCAAACCGTTGATTCGGTATTGTCCCGATTTGTCCGTCTCGGCGCTGAAGGTCTGACCGCTGGCCGCGTTGACCGCTCGCACGGTCGCGCCCGCGACAACCGCCTGACGAGTGTCTGTGACTTGACCGACAATTTCGGCTCCACGTTGCGCCAGAGCGCAACCGAAGCACGCCGTCAACCACACAACCGTGCCGATTAACTTCGACGCCTTCCCAAACACCTTGTCCTTCTGTTTAGTCATACTGCGCATTGATCAACAATGGAGTGTCTTGTGGAAATTCGCTGAGCCTCTTGAGCATTGATTACGGCGGGCAGCCGTCATCCATCCATTGTTTGAACGTCTGGATTTGAGCGGCAGTCAGCGGCGGAAAAGGAGGCGGCGGCATAAACCCCGAACCGTCCGCGTTGCTGATGCGCTGGTAAATCAATTGCGCGTTGGCTTTCACCGTCTGGTAATTTGTCAGATCGAAGCGCCACATCATTGGAGCCTGGAACTGTTGGAAGAGCGGCATGATGTCTTGTTGAAAACTCACTCCCGGCATAATCGTTGTTCTCCGTTTCAAATCAGGCCGTCTCTCGGCAAAGCTTCACGACGGCAATCAATATCAGGTAAAAACCGCTGGCCAATTCCATCTGCTTCGGCACGCGCCGACGCAGCCAATCCCCGCAGAAAAGCCCGACCAGGCAAAGCGCGCCGCTGATCAAACCGATCACCACGGCGGAAACCAAAGCCGGATAACCGGCTGCGCCCAATCCGACGCCCGCGCAGAAATTGTCCAGGCTGAGCGAAATCGGCAATCCAACCAGCAACCAATTGCTGCGGACAATGGCCGCGGTCAGAGCGGCTTGTTCACGCCAAGCCAGAAAAATCATTACGCCGCCGCAGGCCAACAGCGTCACAGGCCCGCTCCATGCGGCAATCGAAAAGAAGTTGCGCCGCAAAAACTGTCCGGCCAACATTCCAAACAACGGCATCAGCCCTTCGCAACAACCGAACATCGCTGCCAGCGCCCATCGCCGCGCGGCATTCAACGGCAAAGCCCCGAGCGCAGGCGTAATCTGTAAATTGTCCAATCCGGCCAGCAGACCGAAAATAATGATCGTTCCCATTGATCACTGTGTTTGCAGTTTGTAGATGCGCAGAATCCCGCCGTTACGGCCAAAGATCAGACCGCCTGCGACGACGTAATTGCCCCACACGGCAGGCCCCATGCAGTAACCGTAACCGCCGTTGTAACCGCCGGTCTGTTCGCCCAGATCGTCCTGCCACAGCAATGTGCCGTCGGCGACGTTGAAGCCGTAAATCGAAACCTTCGTCGTCGTGCAGAAAACGACATCATTGACCACGGCGGGCGAACTCAATCCGGTTTCGGCGGGAGTTGTGTACATCGGCGGTCGCGCTTTCAGATAACGATGCGGGTCGTTGTCGTCCAACGGCCAGGCGTCGGCCAGCGTGTTCCAGTTCAGCGCGCGCATAAAAGGCGTCGTATCCGAATCAATGCCCGGCGAAACGCTGTGGTAATTCGGTCCGCCGATTCCGATGAACAACATTTGTTTGTCCGGGTGAATGGCCGCAGTGCCGAACATTCCCGAATAGTTTTCTCCGCTGGTGGCGTTCGACACGGCGTTGGTCACATGCGGAGTCAGTTGATCGCTGTTGCTGTGCGGATCAACCGTCGGAATTTGAGTGCCGTCGTTGTAATAGGGCAGTAACTGTCGCCAAAACAGCAACTGCAAGCTGTCAGCCGCCAGAACGAAATAGCCTCCGTTTTTACATCCGATGCCGACGGCCTTGATCGTATGTCCCGGCCCCAGCGTCAGCGGAAAAAGAGTCGGCGAACCGCCGATGTCCACGTCCACATCCGACGTGCGATAAAGGCTTGCGGGCAGCACCTGAAAGAAGCCCTGAAAAGCTCCGCTGTCAGCGTCGAGCGAAATCAGCCCGTTGGAATAACCCAGACTCGGCAGCGAACTGTCAGGTTGCGGATTGCCGGTCGCGCAAAACAGACGATTCAAATCGGGGTCATAAGCCATTGAAGCCCAGACCGAACTGCCTTTGACAATCGGCTGTCCCTGAAACAGCTTGAACTCAGAAGGAAGAGTGTTTGGATCAACCAACTCCGCCGGCAGGACGTTCGGCTGGTTATCAACTCCTTTTTGATATTGGCAGGTGCAGAAAATCCAGATCACTTTGCCGGTTTGAGCGTCCAGGCAGAAAACGAAGCTGTACAGAAACGGATTCTCGCCTTCGCCTATGCTGACGTATACGCGACCATTGGCGGCCACAGGCGAAGACCATCCGGCAGCAGGCGGATAGCCCTGATCTACGCCCGCAATGTTCGTGATGGGCTGGTTATGCGCCAGATCGGCGTGACGCAAATCAACCACCCATTCCAGCGCCAGCGTCTGTTGATCCAGACAATAAAACTTGCCGTTGAACGCGCTGAAATAAATCTTTCCGCCGCTGATGGCCGGAGTGCATCCCATTCCGGTGAACCCGTGACTGTCGCGTTCGTCTGCGTCTATGTTCCAATTGAACGTCTGTTCTATCTGCCCGCTTTCAAGATTGATTTTGTGAAACGCTCCGCCGTTTTCACCGACTGCGTTGTGACTGTTGGCGACGCCGACGTAAACATAACCATCCGCCACGGCGGGCACTGACAGCACTGGGCCGTCCAACGGCAACGTGTAAAGCGTTTTGAGCGAAGCGCCGACATTCGCGCTGCTGATTTCGCTGCCCGTGGCAAAACCCGTATGAGCCGGATCGCCGTGGTACATCCACCAGTTCGACGGAGCGGCGGTTTCAGCGGACGCAGCCATCGGTTGCGTGGTTGTCGTCGCATTCGCGCGCACGCTCTGTTTGCGATTTTCACTTCGTTTATCCATGGCTTAATGCGCCCTCCGTTTGAGCGCCCAACTGAAATCGGTCGAATCGGCTCGGTAATGACAGCTCATACAACTGTTGCCGCCCGCTCCGACCGCATCGCTGGGCGATTGAAAATAAGTTTCCATCGTCGTGTTGGTCACTCCGTTGGCCGGAAACGCCACGCCGCAATCCGCAGGATAAACGCCCCCGTTTTCGATCAAAGTGAATTTACCCGGCTGGCTGGGCCATTGAGTGAAGACCAGTTCGTAATATTGCCAGACCGTCCCGGCCAGCAGTTGCTGATAGATGCGATTGATGTCCATCGTCGAAGCGCCGGCGGGCGTGGTCGGAATCGGATTCAACCGAGTCACCTGCACCGGCACGCGCTTGTCAATCGGCTGTAGGTCTGGCGATTTGTTCGGCGGTTTGTTGGCATAACCTCCAATTGTCGGCGGGTTGTTCGTTCCGTTGTTGAACGAAAGCTGCACGCTGGCCGGGACGCCCGGATGCCGTTCGACGTTGTCAATCTGCTCGAACGTAGACCAAATCCATTGAGGAAAGGCTTGCAGCTTCTGGACGATGTGAAAACCGACCATGCCCATTTTCTTCGATTGGCAGGTCTTCGTTTGCGGATCGAAAACCAGCGCGTCAATCACGTAATAACGACTGAAATCATCTTTGCCTTGAACCATTTCGCGCCAAGCCGCTTTCAGCATGATCGAGCCTTGCGTGTTGGGCGGATTGCTGGACGGCATGATGACCGGCTTGGTGATGTTTTTGAGCAGGTAACGCCAGGTTGTCGGGTCTGAATCCTGTCCGCGAATGAAATCGTATTGCACCTGGTTAAAGGTAATCTCGAACGAAGCGTAGTGTTTGAACTGGTCAATCAGCGGATAAGAAAAGGATTCGTTGATGTCATCCAGAACGGTGCTGCCTTTGGCTGTCATCTGAAATACCTTGACTCCGGGCGGCGCGTTCGCGCAAACGCCGTTGGCTGGTGCAGGCGCATTCCAGTCTGGCGGACGCTGGTTGCCGGATTCAAACAAATCCAGCGCGTTGCGATAAGTTCCCCAAACAACCGGACTGCCGTTGGCCGCAGTTTTGAAAACCTGAGGATTGTCCGGCTGATTGGGAACGCCTCGCGAATTGCTGGCGGCAGGCCAGTTCAACGCGATGAATTCCTGCCACGAAAAATAATCGAAAAATGGACGAGCCTGTTCAGGCGTCGTCACGCTGGGGGGAATTGCGGGAATGGCCAATGGAATATTTCCGCTGATCGCGGGTTGCGGCAATCCGGCGGGCATGGGCACTTCCGATTTTACAGACTCAAGTCCGCCGGAAGAGCCTGGCGGACTTCCGCTCTGACGATTCTGATCCGAACAACTCATCGCTGCGATGACCAGAAAAATACACAGACAACTCAACGCCGTCGCGCGACGAAACCTGCGCCCGAACAATTCATCATCCTTATTCATTCTGTCCTCCTATCTGGGATTCTTGACAGCCTGTAACCGGTCCAGCTTGCGGCTGATCATCCAAAAAGCCGCTGAAACCAACATAATCAAACAGAACATCAGCGTGGTGTTTTGAAAGCTGGCCGCGACCGATCCGGTCAGAGCGTAAAGCAGCGATGGCGGCAGCGAACCAACCAAAGTCGCCGTTACCAATTGTCGCCAGGTCATCGCCGACGCTCCGGCCATCACCGCGGCTGTTTCAGCCAACAGCGGAACCGGTCTGGTGACGACAATCGCCAATGTCCCCCAACGTTTCAGCATTCGCTCGACGCGAACGCGCTCGTCCGCCGTCACGATTTTTTCCAGCCATTTGCCGCCGCGCCTGCCAATGGCAAAACCCGTCAAGGCCGCGCCAACGCTGCCAATCAGCGAAAGCAATGTTCCGATGACGATGCCAAACATCGCCCCATGAGCGATCATCACCAGACTGGACGGCACTGGCAGCACGACATCGGCAATCAGCAATCCGACGCCGACCAGCGCAGCGACAACTCCGCCTCGACCCAGCCATTCCGACGGATCGGTCAGCAATGGAATCTGCATCCATTCGACCAGCAGAAACAGCAACAGGAAAAAGGCAATCATTGCCCATACCACTGCCCAATAACGTTTCATTTCGTTATTTCAAGCGCACGATTGCGAATACCGTTTGGATTAGTTTGCCGGGCTGCTTGATGCCGCACACGGCTACCCACGAAAGTTGTTTGAATTGGATTACCTTCGATACAGCACGGAAGGTGTGCCTGTTGTGAAAGTGTAGTTGAAGACTGCTCGGGTTGAACGCCGGGTGAGATTACCTCAATCGCTTCTCTCTGACAATAAACCTGACGATTATTTGCGTGAATTTTTGAACCGAAGATTTCAATTCACAAACGGCCCTCTAAAAACGTCTTTAGTGAAGCCGCAGGAATGCAAAATTTGTAACTGGAGAAAAGGGAAGTGATGAAAAAGTAATGCTGCATTTTTGCAGCCGCGTAGCGGCGACCTGAATTTAGCCCGGCGTTTCAACGCTTGTCATTACCCAAATTTTTGCTTTCTGAAGCCCGCGAACGCGGGCGTAAGCGTAAAGCCTGGGGTGTAGGCGTAGCCGAAACCCCAGGAAAGAAAGCGTCTACGCGACGAAACCAGAAGAGATTACTTTTTCATCACCACCGAGAAAAGATGTACGAGCAAAATAAAGCTCAGCAGAAATGGCTGGAGTCGTTAATCGAAAAACTTGGCGGAGTTGCCGGAACCGTACACGTGCAACGCGGCGACGATCTTTACCTGACCGCCGCTCACAATATTCCGCCTCCTGTGATCGCCATCGTCGCTCACGTGCCGCACGGCAAAGGAATGGCCGGCGCGGCTCAACTGAAGAAAGCGCCGGTGCAAACCTGTAATTTGCAAACCGACGACACAGGCAACATCAAACCCGGAGCCAAGGCGGTCAACGCGCAATCCGCAATCGCCGCTCCTGTCCTGAATGACGCTGGCGAGGTTTTGGCAGTGGTTGGAATCGCCTGGAACAAGGAAGGCGAAATCGAGCCAGCCGAAGAACAGGCAATCATGAAACTGGCGGCTACATTGCCGTAATAACAGACTATTGGAGTTGAAAGAATGAGCGTCCTTTCGTTTCCGCGAATCTATTTCAAAGGCTTTATCGGATGGGATCCTTGCACGTTTAACAACAACGACTGGCAGGAATTCCCGACTTACGACGGCGCAAATGCCGCGCTCAACTGGTCGTTTCTGGCGACGCAAAACCAGCCGGATGGAATCACTCCAGCCAATTTCGGAACGACATTCCGACCCTGGGCAATTCAATTGCAGAACGACACAGTTGATTCGCCAACCGGCCCGCGCGTTCCCGCCGAATGGAATATGTTCGGCACGCACGGCGTTTCCTTCGTTCAATATCAGGACAAGATCACGACCGTTACTGGCGGCGCTTTGGCTTATGGCCAGCCTGTGACAACCGATCCGCTCATCGGAACTCCAGTTGCGATCAATGGCGATGGAGGTTCGGGCGCTGGTCGTCTGGTTGACACGAATCCGGCCTCGTTTTGGTCAAGCCAGATTTATTTCGGCCAGATATCCGTCGGGAAATCGCAAGCGAGCGGTGCCGCCGCAAGTCTGAGCGGCCCGCGCAATTTCCGAATGCATTCGCGCTGGGTAAACCTGAAACGCATTTACAATCCGACTTCCGCGCTGACTCAACCTGCCGCCGCAGTCGCCACCTGCTTCCAAACCTGCATTCCATACGACCAGGTCACGTGGACCAACACCGCCAATTCGCAATTGATCGCGGCGCTTCAGAAAGCGGCTCAGCAACCGGGCGCGCAGGGAGTCATGATTCGCTTTACGGCCTACGTCAACGTTTACTTTCAGAACGGCGTTTTCAACGGGGTCAAACAGCAGCCGAGAAATTACACCGAACTTGCCGATTTCCTGCAGACGGCCTGGGACACCTGGAACAAAAACGGCGACTCGTCGCAATTTTTCTCTCAACCCTGTTACAGCCACTCAGTGGGCGTGATCGGCGTCTGGAACGACGGCGAACTGGCCACCGCTCCCGGCGGACGTTATCTGGCGGCGCAGAATTTTGTGACTCCATCCGGCGGAACTTCGCCGACGACAGCCGGACCGGCTGCCGCTCATGTAGATTACCAACGACAACTGATCTCGCTGGATTTCAACAGCGCGATTCCTGAAATGGCCATTCCGCAAACCTCGACCTCAGACCTGACCAAAGTTAATTTCGGCGCGTTGACTCTTGGCACTCAATCGAATGGAGCATTCACGCCCATCGCGCAAATCAGTTACGACCAGTATCAAAAGTCCGCTTACGAGGCGAGCGCAGGAATCATTGATATTCCTTTCCCTTCGCCCGCCGTTGCCGATCAATTGAAAAACGGACTGCTGGCGATTCAGGTAACCGATCCGAACGGCAAATCGCCGTTGACCATGCTGGCTGAGCAAAGCGATGGTTACAGCGCCCAGACCGACAGTCGCGGAATTTATCTGGACGAAAACGAAGAGCAGCAATTCCAGATCAGCGTGTTCAAAAATGGCGCGCCAGCGTCGGGCGCTCAGGTGTTGATTGCGAAATACGACAACAACGCGCAATTGATTCCGATGACTCAACCTCAATTCGTGAACTTCACGAACGGCAATCAGCAGATTATTCAAGTGGCAGGCACTCCGACTTTGGTCACCGTCGTAATTGCCGATGAAAAAGGCGTCGCCACCGTCGGCATCAGTTCGCAAAGCCCTGGCTTTCCGATTTTGGCGTTCTATCCTTTCGCCGCCGGTCAGCCGTTACCGCAACCGCCCGCCGCTCTGCTCGGACCTCCAAATGTCGTTTCCAACAAGGACATGATCACGGATGCTTTTTACGCCACTGTTCGTGTGCTGCCCTTCGATTCCAACGCGCCGCAACAGTTCATTGACCTGTGGAACAGCACGCACGATCCGGCTCAGGCGTGGAGTTTCATTTACAACAACATTCTTTATGTTTACGACATGCTGTTCAGCGTCATGGCAGGAATCGTCAATCTGGGTGACCAGACGGCGGTTGAAAACAACGTCCAGGCGATTCTGAGTTTGACCTCGAAAGCTTCGGCGGCGGAAAGCACAATGGCAATGCCCATTACCCGCGACATGTCGGCGGGCAAACGCACTGCTCTGCAACTCTGGGGCTATCTGGTGGAGAAGAAATATCAAGTGCCATCCTTGAGCCTTTCCGCGCTCAACCCTTCATCAAGTGGGACGGGAAAGGCCAGCCGATAGGAAAAGAATCAGCAACGTATTGACCAAGCTGTCTCAAGAGGAAACTAGCCATGAGCCTTTTTGATTATCCGCGCATCAACTTCAAAGGAACGATTCAATTAAATCCGGGCACTGCGAACAACGACGATTATGCGGGCGCTGCCTTGCTGCCATCCTCGTATGGCCCATACGCCGGTCAGACTCTGGCGTTGATTGATTCGAAAACGGTTCAACCCAACACCTACGGAATGACGGACGAAGCATTCATCGCGTGGGCACAACAGGCTCAAACCTTCGATATGAAAGGCAGCCCAGGCCAAACCAAACAGATCATCCCGGCAGAATGGAATTATTACGGCGGTATGGATTCGCAGATCACGGCGCAGATAATCGCCGTTCAAACCGGACTGGGCGAGATTTATTCACAATCTGACAGCGGCGTTCCGTTGACGGAACTGCTCGGCGCGGCCATCAGCTTTTCCGGCGGACATTTCACAGATGTCAATTCCGAAGGCTCGCCGCCGGCGACACAGTTTTTCATTGACGGATTGACGCTGGCGAAAGGAAGCCAGACGTTTATCAAGGGGGCTGCGTCGAAAGGCGCTTGTCAGTGGCTGAACTTTTACAGGAACGTCAATCTGACAGCCGACGGCGGCGCCGGAGGATACGTTTATCACGTCATCGAGAAGAACCAGCCGGGCGCTACGATAAACATTCCGGGATTCGACGATCCGAAAATCGTCGGAATAATTTTCCGCTACTATCTGTACCGCCCAATGGAAGTCGCCAACTCCAACGCCGAGATCGAAGCTCTTTACCAGAAACAGCAAACCAATCCGGCCACATTGGAAATCGTCGGAACCTTCGCGCCGCTTTATGCGGACGAAACCATTTTGACGACGCCCGTTGGACGATTGCTGGTTTGCAATCAGACGCAGATTCCGACTCCGGCAGGCACGAATAACAACGGCAACAACGGAATGATCGAACTGGCTCCGGCTGTGCTGAGTCAGAACGGAAATATTGTCTCGGCGGATTTCATCGGCGCTTTCCCTGACTATTACCAGAACGGAGAGAATCCCAAATACGATTTCGGCGAAGTCTCGCTGGTGGTTTTCTCCGGATCGGACACCGCCACCATTGCCACAGTGGATTACGCGAACACCGATCTGGGAGATCAGCAGGGATGGCTGTTTGATTACGACATCTCCGCGAATCAGGCCGCTCAGCAGGCGCTGAAGAATGCGGACGCGAAATTCAAGCTCGTTCATGCTTCGTACGGTGACGTTCTTGCAGAAACCGATTACTTCTTCGTCACCAACCAGCAGGCGATTTACACCGAACAATTCGGTAGCGGCGAGCAGTTTCTGAATCAGGGAACGACGGAACCCGTGACGGTTTCTGTTTTCCAGTACGGGCAGGAACTGACGGCGGAAAATTGTCCGCCGATCACTGTTTGGCAGTATCGCTCGATTCCGCTGCAATCGCCCGGCAATGCTGAAGCGATCAACACGAATTTCAAACCCGGCGATCACATCATCGTCAACACCGACCAGCCGGGAAATTTCCTGTTCACGTTCTCAATCGGCGACGATGCCAATCCGCCAACCAGTTACAGCGAGTTTATGAATCCGCCGTATATCACCAACGCGCCTTCTATCACTTTGCGGATTTTGCCGAACGACGAAGATTTCAGCCAATACTACGTTGACCCAAACGCCAAAGACCCGATTGGAAACGACGCGCTTACTTTCGACGTGGTTTACCAGAAAGTTTTGCGAACCTATTACCTGCTTTACCCGGCAATGAATCAGATATTTGCTCTCAATTCCGAACAGGCTGTTAGCCAATTTGCCAAACCGATTTTGCAAAGAACCGATCCGGCAATCTGGATGACCAGCGGTTACATGCCGCGGACTCGCGATATGTCCGCAAGCCGAACCAGGCTTTTGCAAGCCTGGTGCAGGAAAATCCTCTCTGCCTGAAATCTTCTGCTTCAGGTCGAAAGACGAATGGCAAAAAATTTCTCTTTCCTTCACTGCTTATGAGGGAAATGACCTGAGTTTTACGGTGGATAGAGTGAAGCATTTTTTCGTCCGTTTTCTCGGCATCTTCGGTTCTGACGCGAAGTTGCCGGACACGTAAAAACCCAAAACCCTTCCCAGGTTAATGAGCTTTGAAAGCGAGTGTTCGGGGCTTGCCGGATTCTGAGGTTCAAGACAAGCGTTTTAGCCTGTTGGTTTGGCAGCCTTAAAGCATTTGGAAAAGCGAGCGAACAGGAGGGGCTTAGACTGGAAAGGAGTTTTCCGATGGCTCAAGTCTTCATTGACATCAATCGCGATCCCGGCCAAACAGAAGCCTCGTTCAACCCGCCGTTAGTGTGGGTTTCAAATGGCGATCAAATCTCCTGGCGCAACCATGACCAGCGCCCGTCGGTCGAACCGTTAAACCCTGACCCTGATCCACAGGCCCACTGGCCTGCTCCGGTCGGCGAAGCGGACAATGCCTGGCTCGCAAACCGAATTCCCGGCCAACCACCAGGTTTCGATCCGCCAACGTCGCAAGGCGTGGTCACGTTCAACATTCCCGGCCCGCCAAAAGGTCAAACAACGCCAACCAGCCAGACATTTCAATATCGCGACGCAACCGGTAACACATCGGCGCTGGGAACCATTGTCGTTTGGAACCCGGCTCCCCCGGCGACAACCGATCCAACATTGGCCGATTAATCCCCCAGGAGGCACAGATGACAAAGTCCAACGACAAACAAAATGTTGAAGCGATCAACAACGTTGCAACAACACAACAATCGGATCAAAACAACAAACCGGAACTGGCCGCTCGCAGACAATTCATGATCCGGGCGCTGGCCGCCACATCCGGTCTGGCGCTGACAGGAATGCTCCCAACCTCAATGATCGAAGCGGCGCAAGCACAAAGCTGCCCTCCCGCTTCAATCGCCAATCTGCCGCTCCAGGCCATCGGGCAAATCACCAGCCAAAACGGCAAATTGCAGGCAATAATGAGAGTCAGGAATGAAAACCGCGCCGTGCCGGGATATTCCAAACCTCCCATGCTGCGATATTTCACCGGCAACAGAATGGACGGCAGCCAGGTTTGGCCGACTCGCGCCGGTCAACCGGTTCCAGGCCCGACGCTGGTTGCGGAACTGGGCGACGTGGTTCAGGTTGCCCTGTTGAACGAAACCAAAGTCAGCGATTTTGCAGGTACGCTGGATTTGGCCGAATCCGGTCAGACAAGCGGCACGGGTTGTCAATCCGCGACAAAGGTTGACACCTCTACCACTCCGCCAACTACGACCAACTCCTATCCGGGAACTTTCGATCAATTCCCGAACTGCTTCCACGGTTCAAGCACTGCCAATCTGCACTTTCACGGCACGCACGTCACGCCGGAAGCCACCGGCGACAACATTCTGTTCGGCGTTCGCCCGCTGACGAATCTGAACGAGCAGGAAGCTTTGGCCGATCTTCAGGCCATCTTCAATGCTTACGATCCGGCCAATCCCTGGCACAACTGGAACGATTTTATTAAATCGCCGGCGGCTCAGAACTGGTGGAAAAAACAGCAAGCCGCGCTGGCCAATTACGACAAGACCGCGCAATGGGGAAACGGTTTCGGACTGCCGCCAGCCGAACAATTATTGCCGGCTGATACAGCCGCCATCGCCGCCGGTGAATGGCCACCGTGGTTCGTCGGCTCGTTCCCGAACTGTTACAAAATCCCTCGCTACACGACTGACGCATATGGCAAACCGACAGGTCCGGTGATGGGACAAGCGCCGGGAACGCATTGGTATCACGCGCACAAACATGGCTCGACCGCGCTCAATCTTTTCAACGGACTGGCCGGAGCCTTCATCATCCGCGACAGCAGTTCAACCGGTTACGACGGCAAGTTGCGGGCGGTTTATCCCGGACTCCAAGAATCCATCATGGTCTTTCAGGAAATCACCGACTCGATCAATTTGTTGGGAGGAGGAACCAGGACGAATCTTGTCAATGGCCAGAAATCTCCATTGATCACGATGAAGCCGGGTGAAGTTCAACTGTGGCGTATGCTCAACACCACCGTCACTGCCGCGCTGACTCCGCAGATAGCCACTGCAACCGCAGCAGGCGCTCCGCTGGCAAAGTTCAGCACTCTGGTTCAGGACGGCACAGGGTTTTCCTGCAAACAGATTGCCCAGGACGGTGTTCAATTCGCCTGGGAAAATGTTGATCCAAATTCTGCGAATGGAAAGTCGAACGGAGTAACTCCGATCACCATGGCTCCAGCCAACCGCGTTGACCTGCTGGTCAAAGCGCCGTCTTCGACAGGTTGTTACCAGGTACAGAGCGGTTCTGCCGTGTTGTTTTACGTCAACGTAACAGGAAGCCCGGCCAATCCGCCGATGAATCTTCCGCAACATCGCAGAGATTTTCCGGATCAGCCGCCATTCCTGGCAGACCTCGATCCCGGTAGCGTACGCGTTCAACGAACCATCGCTTATGGACAGGTGAACTCAAGCTCAGGTCCGCCCAGCTTCACCATTGACAATAAAAAATTCGACTCCACGGTCGCTCACTCCATGCATTTGAACGAGGTTGAGATGTGGACAATAACGAATAACTCCCAAACCAAAGTGCGTCATCCGTTCCACATTCACCAGAATCCCTTCCAGATCATCGAAATCTTCGATCCGACGCAAACCGTAGGTCCCGTGCAACTGCCCGGTCCCTGGGTCTGGTGGGATACCTTCGCAATTCCGCCTGCGTCGAACACCAATCCGGACGGGACTCCTCGTTTGGATGGAAACGGCAAGCAGGTTTTTGTGAACGGGTATATCAAAATGCTGACGCGCTTTGCCGATTTCACCGGCAAGTTTGTCAATCACTGCCACATCCTCGGACACGAAGACCGCGGGATGATGCAGTTGATCCAGGTTGTTCCGAACAGCGCGCCAACATTGAAACATCATTGATCATGCCATTGATCAACGCTCGATGGTCTTTGAGTAATAAATGCGCATGTCTTTGCGGCTATGCCGCAGTGATGTGCGATAAGGCTATGCCTTATCGGGACGATTGTTTCTTTGAATGGGCTACGCCCCAACCGTTCGGGGGCATAGCCCCAAACTCTGATAAAGTCTCTCGGAAAGGCAGAGCCTTTCCGCACATCGGGCGGCAAAGCCGCAAGAA
>CAYRQB010000038.1:0-25859 GCA_964426025.1 uncultured Heliomicrobium sp. | reverse complement strand
TGATCTCGAATTCGGATTCGACCATCATGTCTTCGAAATCGCCGAAGGAAATTTCGAAGCCGTATTCGCGCCCGATTTCAATGGCTATTTCGTGGCCGATGGTTTGGTTGATCGTTGCCATTATTCCGCGCGCCATTAACGCCGTGACGATGTCGCGAGGTTTGGCGTCCACTTTTTCCGCGAACTCGCGGACAGTGCTGCCTTCAATCAGCCTCATCGGCTTTAGGTCAGCGGGAATGATTTTCTGCGCGGCAGCCGGCAGTGCCTGCTTTCGCAATCCGAGCTTTTGCGTATTGCCTTCCTGAAATTTGTCCTTCTCTTTGGCTCGATGCTGATTCCGGCCTTTCGGCTTTTGGCTTTGAGGCGGAATGTAAACCGTCCGCTGTTGCGCGCCTGAAGGAAGCAGATGAGCTTCCTTGTCTTTGCCTTCGCGAGGGGCGTCTTTTTTGAGCAAGAGAGCGGGATCGAGTTTGCCGGTGGCCGATTTCTTTTGTTCCGGCCTGCCGGTTTGCAATCTCTGAGAAGTGGTCGGAGACGGCTTGGGCAATGGCTTTGTCGGAGCGGCCAACCTGATGACTTTGGTTCCTGTCTTGGTTGGCGGAGCCGTGTGAGTTTTTGCCTGCGGCGCTGGAGTTTCAGTTGATTCCGCGGGTTGTGTAGTTTCCGCCTCAGCGGCGATTTGGTCTGTAGCTATATCCATTTCAGGCGCGGTTGTTTCCACCTGCGCCGCAATCTCCGCAGGGACGATCTCTGCTGGCGCTTCAGTTTCAATTGTTGTTGGTTCGGTCGTAATTTCAGCCGCCAATTCCTGCGATTCTTCCTCAGGCGGTGATACGGTTTGAGGGGAGGGCGCAGGGGCAGTGGGAGTAGGCAGTTTCAGAAGCCTGGATTTGTTTGATTCTTCAGGTGCGCTCTTTTGAGGCGTGGGACTTTCGTCTTTCGTTTGCGCCGATGGTTCTGGTTGAGCCGCTTTTTGAGTGGTTTTCGGCGCGCGAGGCGTCAGCGGTTTGATAACAGTCTTCGGCTCTACGCGTGTGACCGCGGGCATTTCTGCGGTCGGCGCTGGTTCGGTTTCTTTTGGCTGCTCTTCCGGTTCCGGCGTCGTGGCCGGAGCGGGAGCCGCTGCCGTTGGGTGGTGTTTAATCAATCGTGCGGTTGGCTTGGCAGCCACTGGTTCTTTCTTGGGATAATACATTTCGCGGATTTTTGCCGCGATAATATCGTCAAGCGTATTTGATGGCACGCTGACGTCAACGCCCAGACGACGGGCGTCTTCGAGCACTTTCTTGCTCTCCAACTTCAATTCCTTTGCTAAATCGTAAATTCTGACCTTGCTCATTTATTCCTTTCGAATAAGCCGCATGAGTAGAACTACTCTTAAATTGTCCGAAGTACGATGACGGGATCATTGTTGCTCGTCCCGTGTTTCGTCATCCGCGGTTTCCGCAGAATCCTGTTCTTCGTCTTTCAGGCCGGACTCTTCGGAATCTTCTGTTCCTTCAGACTCTTCAGACTCTTCAGACTCTTCAGACTCGTCTTCGGCCACAACAGAGTTTTCCGTTTCGTCAGCGGATTCTTCCGAAACTTCCTCTTCAATCGATTCTTCTAACTCGTACTCCTCAGTCTCTTCATCTTCGGCTTCTTCGATTTGTTCAGTTTCTTCGCCTGCCGTTGATTCCGTGGATTCGGATGCGAGTTGGTTGGCGTGTGCGAGGCGAGCCTCAGTAATCGCTCGAGCCATGTCGAGCAATTCTTCGGCGTCGTCAACGCTGACGTCCAGCCATTCGCAAATATCGTCAACAGAGGCTTCGGCTAATTGTTCAATGGTTTCAATGCCGTGCTCGGCCAATGCTTCCGAGTCACCGGCTGAGATGCCTTCGATAGACGAAAGTTTGACGACCGGGGCTGAGATCATCTGCTCCATTTGAGTAGCGATCTCACGTTTCATTTCTTCTTCGCTGCGAATGTCAATGTCCCATCCGACCAGCTTCGCCGCCAGGCGGACGTTTTGCCCGCGTTTGCCAATGGCCAGACTTTGCTGTTCATTCTCGACGATTACCTGCAGCTTCTTGTCTTCAAAATCCAGAACGGTGACTTTGCTGACTTTGGCCGGAGACAGGGCATTAGCGGCAAAAATAGCCGGGTCTTCAGACCATTCGATGATGTCAATTTTTTCGCCGCGCAGTTCGCGGATGATTGACTGCACTCGCGAACCTTTCATTCCGACGCAGGCGCCAACCGGATCAACATCGCGTTCGTTGGAAACGACGGCGATCTTTGCGCGCTCGCCTGGTTCGCGAACGGCTGCTTTGATCAAGACCGTGCCGTCATAAATTTCCGGCACTTCCATTTCAAAAAGCCGTTTGAGCAATTCGGGGCTGGTTCGTGAAACTTCGATCTGCGGTCCTTTGGCTTCGCGGTTGACATCGTGAATGACGATGCGGATGCGCTCGCCCTGAGTGAAGCTTTCCACTTTCGATTGCTGCTGTTTGGGCATGACGGCTTCCAGACCGTTGCCAATGTCAACAATAACTTTCCCGCCTTCGAAGCGTTTGACGAATCCATTGACCAGTTCGGCCAAACGACCGATGTATTCTTCGTAAACCTTGTTGCGCTCGGCTTCGCGGACTTTCTGCAAGATGATTTGCTTGGCTGTTTGCGCGGCAATGCGACCGAGTTCTTCCATCGGCCTGGGCAATTCCAGCATGTCGCCGACTTCCGCGCCTTCGCCGACTTCGGCATTGGCTTCGTCAACCGTCATCTCCCGCGCCGAATCGGTCACCTCGTCAACTACCACCTTGACCGCGTACAGTTCAACGTTGCCCGAATCCAGGTTGTATCTGGCGTGTAAGTCCTCGCCGGATTTGAAGTGTTTGCGCGATGCGGTCACCACAGCATCTTCAATAGCGCTGATGATGACCTGCGGATCTATCTTTTTCTCTTTGCTGAGAAAGTCTATGTTCTGTGCAATCGAACTAAGTGCGTTCATCTTTGTCCGTGATTGGTGGTCTCCGATTTCAAACCACCACCTAAGGTTCTATTTCAACGTTTGCCTTGACGATCAGGGCCAATGGCAGGCGATGTTGGTTACCGCTTTCATCCTCTATCACTGCTGCCAATTCGCCTTCACGATCAAGACCGATTAACTTACCGTGGAAATTTCTTTGTCCGTCAACTGCTTCAGATGTTTTCACGTGGGCAGGGAGTCCGGCGAAACGTTCGTAATCGGCTTCCTTGTAAAGTCCACGATCCAATCCGGGAGAGGAGACTTCCAACAGATAACGACCCGGAATAGGGTCTTCCACGTCCAATATCAGGCTGATCCGCTCACTGACCAGCGCACAATCATCGAGTGTTACGCCTCCGGGCTTATCAATATAAACACGCAAGATCGGGTTGCGAGTGCCAATCATTTCCACGTGGACAAGCTCAAGGCCTTCGCGCGTAGTGACTCGCTCAGCGATCTCGCTTATACGCGGATCAACGTTCAATCGTCTGCTCCTTCAGTCTGATGTTGGGCTGAAACCGGTAAGAAACAGCCTTAACTATGATTGGCCTGATGAGCCTGATAAAAAAGGTGGGCGACACGCCCACCTCGAAAGTAAGTCCGATAATAGCCGGAAGGTACTTTGAAATCAAGTTGATGATCTGTCCGGCGAAAACTATGTGAAACGAGCCGTGACTCGGACGAGGATTGGCTCGACTTGAAATCCGGATTCGCTCGTTTCTATCTGTCTTCCTGATTTTTCACCAGAACGGAATATATGACCCATTTGCCGTCGAGCAAGCCGGGCACGATTGTGTATTTGTGCGGGCGCCCGTCAACGCGGTGGCGATAGCTGCGCAGCACTTCGTTTGGCGGAATGCCTGGCAGTTGAATCACATGTCCGGGTTGGTTGTATATGGCGTGAGCCAGAGCAGACAGGTCAGTGTCGGATGCGGTACGGTTTAGCATACGAGGAACTGTGGATTCGATGATCGCATTCTCTTTCGCCAAGGCCGCGGCGTTTTTTTCGAGGATAGCATTCTTTTGAGCCAGTTCCTGGCTCACTTGTTCCAGTTTGGTCTCGGCGTTCAAGGCTCGCGATTCAGCTTCTTTGATCAAATTATCTGATGAACTGTAGCGTTGATACATAAAGCCGCTCAGCACCAGAGAGCCTGCGAAAAGGATGGTTACAATAATCAAGGTCCAGCGCAGCAGAGCGCGTTTTTCAGCTTCTATCTGCATGGTCTGCCGCCGAACCATGTCGTACTCTTGTTGGCTATACATCATAACGTTTGTTATCTGTCGTCAAACTTCTTTGAATTGATTTTAGGATGTTCGGGCGAATCTGCCTGAAGCAATAAATTGAGATTGCGACCACGAATAATTCATTCTAGCGTCTGATCGTTTGAGAGGCGAGAGTAAAAAGTCATAAAGTCATTGCGCCACTCTTTTTCTCTTATGTCGGTTCGATTGCGGATGCGGTCATTGATCTCCAACCATCACCCATTCCTCGTTGAAATGTGCATGCTTGATTGTCTTTCGCTTTGGCCTGCCAGACTCGTCTTTTTCCAGCTTGGAGTGATTAAGATGATAACTGTAACTAGCATGCAGTGAGCCGTCGCGCGCTTGAATGATTGACGGATAATGATAAGCGCCCGCTTCGGCGCCCGTGGGATCGAATTCCAGATGGCGTTTCCATTTCCAGGTTTTGGCTTCATCGTCCGAAATGGCGACCGCCAGGCTGTTCCGTCCGCGTTCGGAGTCATTGTATATCAGCGCCCAATGTCCGTTACGAAGTGAGATGATTTCCGCTCCTGATCCTGGATTGGGCAAATCGCTGTCAATTACCGGCGACCAGGTCTCGCCATTGTCGCGCGATTCGCTTTGGTGCAATCGCTTTGGAGGAGGGCCGTTGTCTCGCATCAAAGTGAATAACGATCCGTCTTTGCGGCGAACAATGCTGGGTTGAATATTGCCGCCGCCGACCAACGGAGTGCTGGTTTTCCAGGTTTTCCCCCAATCGTCGGTGATCGCCATCAGTGAAAACGAAAAACCGTCAGAGTAAAGCGGAACGATCAATCGTTGATCATTAATGAAAGGATGTGCGCGTGTCATCCAGCCGATGCGACGAAAAAGTTTGTCGGCTGCCATTTTCCGAACTCGATCGGAATACGCCTTCAGATTTTCTTTTGGAGTTTCAGGGGAAAGGGATTGTTTGGATTCCCACTCATCCAAAACACGGTTGACGGTGTCAACAAATTCCTGTCCTGGAGTGAGGTGTAGCACCTCGCTCGTTTCCCATATCGGTGAACCCTCCGTCTGATAACGACTTGAAATTCTATATTTCATCAACGCTGTATGCCATTCATTAGCTAAAATGGTCGGCCACAAAAGCCAGAGTCTACCCTGAGGATCAATGAACATGGTGCAATTGGTATCAGGATAACCCGGTGCATCGGCCATCGTGAATCTCTGACTCCACTTACTTGATCCGCGTTTCAACCGTGCGCCCTCAATCTTGACATCGTCGGCCTGACGTTCTCCTGATCCATTGAACCAGCAAACGAGCAGGTCGCCATTTGGGCATTCAACGATACTTGAAGCGTGGTTGTGCCAATGCTCAAGAGGGAATATAAGCTCGGATTTTATAAATGGTTTGAATGCTGTCGCAGCGGATGCAGATTTTTCAGACTCCTTTGCCAAAGGCATGGAGCATAACGCGAACGCGAACAGCACGAGTGAAAACGCGCGCCTATTTTTCATCTCCAAATCCTATTGATGAATATTGACTTTGATTCTTGAAAAGCTTGTGAAGTACGACCTGCGCATAATCGCATACGCCGGGCAAAGACGAAAGCTCGCAAAATCACTTTTAGCGATTCTTCAATTCGGGTAAGTGCAATAAATGCAGAGGCAAGTTATAATGAAAGCCAGGGGAAAATCGGCCACTTGGACGAACCCGGTCAAAACACTGAACCAGAATCATAAAAACGTATATGACAAAATTGCTATTTAAGACCTCCACCATCTTGTTATGCATTTTCACCGGTTTGATTTTAGGAGCCTGCCGACAGTCTGATTCAAGAGCTGCGTCGCCCAGGGCTGGCGGAACAGCGACTCTGCCGGCGAAACCGGTGAAGCTCATGAATTCCGAAGCACGAAAACTGGCTCGAATAGTTATGGCTCCTGGAACTCTTGCCGCAGACGAGCAGGCCACGCTGAGTTTCAAAGTTGCCGGAAGGCTGAGCGCACTAAAGGTTGACCTGGGCAGCCGGGTTCAAAAGGGGCAGACGATAGGACTTTTGGAGACCTCCGATTTCAAGGTTCGCCTGCAACAGGCTGAGGCCGCTCTTCAACAGGCGCGAGCCAGACTTGGGCTGCCGCCTCAGGGCGACGATGATCGAATAGAAACGGAAAACACCGCACTGGTTCGTCAGGCTCGCGCATTTTTGGAAGAAGCCAAACTCAATTTGGAGCGCACCAGGCAATTGGTTCAACAGGGAATCCAGCCGAAGGCCGAACTTGATCGTGTGGATTCGACTTTCAAAGTGGCGGATAGTCGTTACCAGGATGCAGTGGAGGAGGTTCGGAACCGGCAGGCAGTCTTGCTTCAAAGGCGGTCTGAGCTTGCGATTGCGCGACAGCAATTGGCTGAAACGGTGCTTTACTCCCCTTTCGATGGCGCTGTCAGAGAGAAACGCGCTTCAATGGGTGAATTTCTGGCGGCTGGAACGCCTGCTGTAATAATTGTTAGATTGCATCCCCTGCGTTTGCGTGTTGAGGTGCCGGAACGGGAAGCTCAAGGAATCAATGTCGGTCAATCTGTAAGAGTTACGGTTGAAGGCGAAGAAGGACAGAATTATACGGGACGCGTCGCTCGGCTTAGCCCGGCTTTTCAAGAACAAAGCCGAACTCTGATTATCGAAGCCGAAGTTGACAATCAGCGTGGCAGTTTACGTCCCGGCTCGTTTGCCAAGGCTGAAATCCAAACTTTTTCAACAGCCAATGTCGTGATGGTCCCGTCATCAGCGGTCGTTACTTTTGCTGGAATCCAAAAGGTTTTTACAGTTAAAGACGGTAAAGCCGTAGAAAAGAATGTGGTTGTCGGACGTCGGGAAAGTGATTGGCTTGTGGTTGAGGGATTGGAGCCAAATGTCCCGGTTGTTGTTTCTCCGGGAAATCTGGTAGCCGGTCAGCCTGTAACTATTCAACAAGAATAGCATCTCTAATTTTGATTTTTCCAGATAATCACCTTTTGTCCCCCGATATAGTCTTTTAATTTACTCAATGCTGCCTCGTCATGAGGTTTCCTTCTCAATGGTCAGATCAGGTGTAGTCGTGTATTTAGAACCAGATAAATTCAGTTGAAAAAGGAATTTAACTGGAGTAAGCTTCGCGCCGATCTGATCCCCCCACCAAGCCTTGAACTCAATGGTTGCCCCCACGAGTGAAAGGAAGGATTAGCCATGAACAAAAACTCTTCCAACGTTCGCAAAATGCTCATCGCCGTTTTGCTTTTTTCTATAAGCTCTTTTAGTAGCTTTAACCTTGCTTCTACTCTGGCGGCTGCGAAGGCAAAGTCTGACACCCAGATAGTCGGCCAGCTAATTACCTCAGGAGCTGTTTCGGTTAATGACAAGAAAGCAATTAATGGCACAAGCGTATTCAACAACAGCCGACTAAACGTGGCTTGCGCCAACGGCAATCGGGCTGTTGTAAATCTTGGACGGCTTGGCCGAGTAGAACTGGCTCCTGGGTCGCAGATGGTGCTCAGGTTCTCGGATGGAATGATTAGCGGTGATTTGGTGACCGGAAAGATAGTCGTAAGCGCTCCTGTGGGTGTAAAAGTAGCGATCAATACTCCCGAGGGCGTTTCGGCTTCAGAGGGAAAAGATGCTTCGCTTTTGGCTGTCGCGACTCAAAGAGGTGTTCGTTGTGTGCCGGTAATGATGAGCCAATCTAATTCGATGGCTAATCTTAGCTCGGGTGCATTGGCTGCGATTTTGCTCGGAACTGGTGGTGTAGCAGCGCTCGGCACTCTCGTTTCCGACCAGTCTCAAGCATCCGGAGTTACGCCATAAATTTTGAAAATTCGGTTTTGCCCCACCCGTTTTTGACCTCATCCAGCAATTGCAGGAAGGCGCAAGATGCCTGAAGCCGCCGGTATAATCAGATATGCTGACGATTAAGCTGCCGGCTTTCGTATGTCCTCGATCAATATTTCTTCCGACCACCCTGCCGTTTGAGGCTGACTATCAGCTAAACCAATTGCTTAGCCAGCCGTAAGAAACCAAAAAGTGACGGTTACCATCAAGCTCAACGGCCTTATTGGCAGAATCCTGTTAGCCTCGGCAATTTTGTTGCTGGGCATATTTTCCGTCGCTGTTATTTTTTCGCATTTCACGGTCAGGGCAGTGGCTGATCGGCGAATCAGCCCGGACGGCGAAGCGCTGGGCCTTGCCGCAACACGATTGCCGAACTCCGCGCGAGTTCAGTTCAGATTGGCCGAGGCAATAATCATAGCGGCAACCGCTGATACTCAAAGGTTGAGCGAGGCAATAACGCACGCAGAACTCGCTGCCAATCTTTCACCGTGGAATTATCGCAATTGGCGATTGCTGGCCGTAGCGCAGGAATCCGATGGCAGGATGGATGAAGCAGAGAAATCCATGCTGTTGGCTGTAAGGTTTGCGCCGAACTATTTTGATGTGAATTGGATGCTTGCCAATTTATTTTTGCGGCGGGGAAAACTTGATGAGTCGTTGCAGCCTTTTCGGGTAGCGACGAATGCCAGAAGTGAATTGTTGCCGATAGCTTTTGATTTGTTGTGGCAGGCATCGAATGGCGATTTGACAGTGCTTGAATCTTTGGCAGGCGATAACTCGAAAGCCAGGCTGAGCTTGACGAGATTTCTGGCTGAACAGACTCAAACAGATGCGGCAATCAGCGTTTTTCGTGGCGTTGAAAGTAAGGCAAAGTTGAATTCGCCGGACGCCGCAGCGTTTGTTTCATCATTGATCAATGTCGGTCAATCAGACATTGCGCGTCGGATTTGGTTGGAAACGGTGTCGGTCGAGATTGATCCCAAAGAATCCGGAAACCTGATTTGGAATGGTGGTTTCGAGAAAGACGTATTGAATGAGTTCAATCATTTCGACTGGTTTATTGGATTGAGCGATTACGCGAGGATAGGTTTTGACCGAGAGATTTCGCATGCTGGCGCTAGATCGTTAAAGGTGAGCTTTGTCGGCAGAGACACAACCAGAATGCTGGGTGAAATCAGGCAGTTGGTTGTTCTCAAGCCCAACGCTCGTTATCGGCTTGAGTGTTATGCTAAAGCCGAAAGTCTTATAACGCCTGAAGGTCCGCGATTGGCTATTCTTGGACCGAACGGTGTGATTGTCGCAACTGAGCCGGTTCTGGCCGATTCGACTGATTGGCAGCATTTGTCAGTTGACTTTGTCGCCCCAACGGAATTGACGACAACAAAAGTTTCTGTAGTTCGCATCCCACGTTTCAGCTATGACGATCCGACAAAAGGTATCGTCTGGTTCGACGATTTCAAGCTGACCGAACGCTAACGGAGCGAGTCAAATTGGTGCCAAAAGACAATTTAATTCGTGAAACTTCGGCTGGTGAATCCGCAGCTGGCGAACGTATCCGCAACCTGGTTTCCGTAGCTCTGCTTGTCGCTTTGCTCTTTACTGCTCTCGCCTTTGGAACCGTCGAAGCTTGGTCGGTTGCCATTTTTAGCTTATTGACCGTTGCTTTGACATTGTTGTGGATAGTCAGATGCGTTGTTGAACGGGAACTGGCGCTGATTATTCCTGCCACCGTCTGGCCATTGATGGCATTGATCGGTTTCGGGATTTTGCAGAGCATTGGCAGAACCGACGGAGCAGGAAAGATGGTTGCGATTTCGATGGATGTCGAGGCAACCAGGCTGACCATTGAAGTCGCAGTGGTTTTGTTTGCTGCGATGTTGCTCTTTGCAAACCTTTACGCCAGCGCCGAAAAATTGTCTTTGCTCGCCAACTTCCTGATCGTTTTCGGCCTTGCGCTTGCCGTGTTCGGGCTGCTTCAAAAGTTCGCCTGGAACGGAAAGTATTACTGGGTTGTTGAACCCAGCATTCCGCCATCGTCTCCATTTGGACCTTTCGTGAATCGCAACCACTTTGCGGGCTATTTGGAAATGATCGTGCCGATACCACTGGCGCTGATTTTGGCTAAAGCCGTCCGCGGCGAGTTTGCACTTTTTTACGGTTTCGCTGCGATGATGATGGGGGTTGCCATTTTCCTGACACTGTCTCGCGGCGGAATGATCAGTCTGGCATCAGGCCTGATCTTTGTTGTCGCTTTCGGGGTCAAACCGGCGATGGAGCGTGTGAAAGGCTTCGGGCAAATCGGATTGGCGTCGTCGGTCTTTTTACGAATCGGCGCTGTCGTTTTGATCCTGCTGACGATTGGCGTAGGCGTCTGGTGGGTTGGAGCCGATGCGGTGATAGATCGCGCGCGCAGCGTTGAAATGACCGGTGAAAACCGAGCGAGCAGTGCTGGCAAACAAACTGTCTTTCAGAGCCGCGGGTGGATTTGGCGCGACACTTTGACAATGATTCGCGCCAACTGGCTGACGGGTGTTGGTTTTGGAGCCTACGAAACGGCTTATCCAATTTTCAGTCAGAGTGACGGTTCATTCATTGTCAGTCAGGCTCACAACGATTATTTGCAAATTGTGGCAGATTGCGGAGTGGTTGGCGGAGCAATCGCGCTGTGGTTTGTGATTGTTTTGATAAAGGATGTTGCAGTGGCGCTTCGCCATCGCAACGACAAAATGCTTGGAATGGCTTTGGGCTGTGGAGGAGGTGTAATTGCTATGCTTGTTCACAGCCTGTTTGATTTCAATTTACAGTTACCATCGAATGCTTTGCTTTTTCTGGCGCTGACGGCTGCGATTTCCAACATCAGTGCAACCGCCGCCAGAGACAAGGTTGGTCAGACTCCGTTGAGTCAAACCGCGCGTTATGTTCCTGTATCACCCTGAACGTGAGAGGTGATTGGCTATGGAAATAAGCGCGGCAAATGTGGAGGTAAAGATTGTGAAAACTAAATCGGTCAAAAAAAGACTTATCACACGGTTGACGATCTGGGCGTTGTCGTTATGCCTGTTGACTGTTTCAATGGCATTTGGGCAGCAACCGACTCGTTCCGGAGTCCCAAATACGAGCCGAATCGGAGAAGGCTCCGGCGACAACTCGAATCAGGTCAGGCCAAAAAACGGACCCGACGTCATTGTTTCGACGGATGAAGATTATCTGCTGGCTCCCAGCGATGTGATCGAAATCATCATTCAGGACGCGCCGGAACTGTCAGGCAAATTCCGAATCAGCACTACCGGAAACATTCCGATGTATTACCTGGGCACAATGACTGTCGCAGGCAAGACGACGGAAGAAGTGAGGCGAGCGATCACTGATGGATTGAAAGATCGTTATCTGAAAGACCCGAAGGTGTTCGTCTCCGTGGCTCAATACAACAGCCGCACGTTCTTCATTCAGGGCGCTGTTAAATCTCCCGGCGTTTACGTGATTGAGGGACGTCCGTCGCTCTTCAAGTTGATAACTATCGCCGGAGGCTTGCAGGAAAAGCATGGCTCAACGGCTTACATCGTTCGCGAAGGCAAAATCGCCACAGACAAATTGGAAGCCAGAGGGCAAAAAGCCGACGCCAAACCTGAACAACAGAGAACAACTCCTGTTTCCGAAGTCGTTGAAAACGCCAAAGGCACGAATGCCGGAATTGAAGGCGAAACCGAATTCGAGCTTTTCCGCGCGCAAATCGGCGGTTTGAGCAAAGGGCGTTTCGACCAGAATGTTTTGATTCAACCCGGCGATGTCGTCTACATCCCCCCGGCGGAAGTTTTCTACGTCGCCGGAGAAGTTCGCGCGCCAGGGCAATATCAATTCAAGGAAGGAATGACTTTGCGGCAGGCAATCACGTTGGCGCAGGGAACTTACTTCAAGGCGAAGCTGGACAAGGGAATTATCTTCCGCGAAGACCCGCTGACGGGCAAATTCAACGAACTGCCAGTGGACATCGGCGCTGTTGTCAGTCGCGGCGGCAAAGAAGACATTCCGATTTTCCCCAACGATGTGATCCTTGTTCCAAACAGCGCCGTAAAATCAGTGACCGGAGCTTTGCTCATGGCTTTGGGTACAGGGCTGGCGCTGCGTATTCCGACGGGAATCCGATAATTCACACGAACAACTCAACCGCATCCGTAGCGAGAATTCCGTGTGCGGTTTAACTGCTGAGGTACGATAAAAAGGTTATGGCAGACGAAAGAACTGATCTTGAAAAACCTTTGACCCCTGAGGAAACAGCAATCATGCGCCCCTTTGCCACTCCGCGACCGAGTGGCACGTATGGTTATGGTTATGGTTACGGCAATGAGCAGAACAGCGGCATACATTTGCGCGAAATTATGCGAATCATCCGCAAACGCAAATGGCTGGTCGCAATCATTTCGGTGATTGTCACCATTCTTGTCGCGGTTGAAGTTTTCCGCTCTCCGTCGCAATTCAGGGCGGTTGGAAAGATCGAAGTTTCCAAAGATTCACCGGTGATTCTGAAAACAAAGGATCAGGCGATTGAGCTGGAAGATTCCGACAGCTTGAATACGAAGATGGTTATCTTCAAAAGCCGTCCCTTGCTTGAAGACATAGTGGTCATACTGCGGCTCGACCGGAATCCGAATTTCATTGAAGGCATGCAGAAAAAATCCATAACCGATGCGATTCGCGAAATCAGCGACCGTGTTTCAGGCGGGAACGGCGATGAAATTTCGGGTAAAGCCGAAAGCTCTCTGGCTTCACAGACTGTAGTGCTTCAGGAACGCACGCCTGAAGAAAGCGAGCAACTCCGGCCATACGTCAGCATTCTCAGAAACAGGCTTAAAGCGGAAGCGATGGACGACACCAGCGTGCTTGATGTCTCATTTGAGCATACCGATCCGGCGCTTGCTGCCTCTATCGTCAACACGGCCATCAAGAACTTCAGGGATCGCAGCTTCGAACGGCGCACCTCGCGTTTTGAAAGCACTTCGAACTGGCTGGATCGTTCCACTCGCGACCTGAAAACCAAAGTTCAACAGGCCGAAGCCGCCCTGGCCGATTACACCAAACGCAATGAAATATTCGCGACTGACGGCAGCCAAACTTTGACGACTGAAAAACTGTCGGGTCTGCACGCGCAAGTGATGAAGGCTGAAACCGAGCGAATGTTGAAACAATCGCTTTACGAAGAAGTGAAGCAAGGACGAGTCAGCCAGGTTCCCGAAGCCTTCTCCGATCCGAAAACCGCGCTGCTCAAACAAAAGCTAGGTGAATTGCAGGTCGAGCAATCCCAGTTGAGCGTCAAGTTCGGACCTGAAAACCCGCGCGTTGCTGAAGTCGAACAGAAAATCAAAGTGTTGCAGGAACAGATCGGCGACAATCAGCAGTCTTTCTCGGAAAAGCTGAAATCTGATTACGAGCGCGCTGTCCGCAACGAAGCCGAATTGAGACGCGCGCTGGATGTCGCCAAGTCGGAAGCCGTGCAGCAAAATCAGGCGTCAATCGCCTACAGCACGCTTCAGGCTGAATTGGATACGGCCAAGGCTCTTTACGCCGATTTTCTGAACAAGACCAAGCAGGCGGATCTGCAATTGGTCGAACAGCACAACAATCTGAGAATTGTCGAAACAGCAGAAATCCCCAAAACGCCAATTGGGCCTCAGCGTCTACGCACCATTATGATTGGTTTCCTGATCAGTTTGATTGCAGGAATGGGATTGGCATTCTTCCTCGAGTATCTGGATAACACGGTCAAGAGCGTTGAAGACATCGAGAGAGTCGCGCAATTACCGACTCTCGCGGTCATTCCTTCAATCGCGACGGTCTCATCGCGAGCCTTATCCGATAAAGTAAAAAGCAATGCCATGTCGCTTGCCGAAGAAAGCTCCGCGCTTGCTCCGAACTTCGCCGCCGCAGGCGAGCAGGGCAAATTGACCAAGCTGGTCACGCTGGATCAACTCTCATCTGTAGTCGAAGCCTATCGAATGTTGCGAACGTCTGTTTTGCTTTCGGCTGCGGGCAGTCCTCCAAAAATAATACTCTTCACCAGCGGACAGCCTGGAGAAGGGAAGACCACGACCGCAATCAATACTGCAATCTCGCTTTCGCAACTCGGTTCGTCTGTGTTGCTGATTGACGCGGATTTGCGACGACCGACCGTCCACAGAGTATTCAAGATGGGGCAGGCGCACGGACTTTCAACCTTTCTTTCCCGTCAGGTTGAAATTGATCCGTTAATTCATAAGCTATGGGTTCCGAATTTGTCAGTTCTGCCTTGCGGGCCAATTCCGCCGAACCCGGCTGAGTTGATTAGTTCGGAAAGAATGCGAATGCTGCTCAAAATACTTTCTGAAAAATACGATCACATACTGATTGATTCGCCGCCGCTGATTAACGTCACAGACCCTGTGATTCTTTCGACGATGGTGGACGGAACAATCCTGGTTGTTCAGGCCGGACGCAGCACACGCGACGTTGTTCGCCGCGCCCGTCAGGAACTCAACAGCGTCGGCGCCAAAGTCTTCGGCGTTGTCTTGAATAACCTGGACATCAAACGCGAAGGCTACGATTCCTACCTTTCAACTTATGGCAATTACGGCTACGGCGAAGTCCGCGAGGCAAGTCGAAGGTAGGCTCTTTTATACCATTGAGCCGACAAGCCCGGTCGGCTCAATGGTTGTAACGCTGATGCTTTGGTCAGATCATAAAATCTAGCGTCTGATAACCAATCTCCCAAAACATCAATCACCAAACCCCAACCAAATAAAAAAAAACACCAAACTCGCAATTCTCAAACCACTCTCACAACAACCAGCGTTTGATCATCCTGCGGTTGATTCGATCCAAGGAAATGCCTGACGTCTGCCATCACAGCATCACGTGTCTCCATTGCTCCGGCTCCATCCAACCATTCAGCCATATTGGCCAATCGCTCTTCGCCGTATTCGTCATTTTTGTGGTTCATAGCTTCGGTGATGCCATCAGAGTAAAAATACAGTTTGTCGTTCGGCTGAAGCTGAAGCGATTCCACCTGCAATGATTGATCGAAGATGCTGCCGTTGTTCAATCCCAATCCCATCCCTTTGGGCTTCAGAAAGCTGGTTAGCTGTTCAGCCGGACGGCGGAAAACCGTAGGGTTGTGACCGGCGCGGGCAAAGGTCAGATTTTGAGTCGCCGGATCAATCACTCCCAAAAACAAAGTGACGAACATTTTGCGGCGGCAGACTTCGTAAAGATGACGGTTTACTTCTCGCAGGATTTCTCCGGGATCGCTGGTGTTTTCAGACACCGAATCAAGCAAGCCTTTGGTCAGTGTCATATACAACGAAGCCGGAACGCCTTTGCCTGAAACATCCGCGACGACAATGCCGAGCTTGCCGTCGGGCAGGGAAAGAAAGTCATAAAGATCGCCTCCGACTTCTTTCGACGGCAAACAGACGGCGGAAATTTCCAATCCTGGAATCTGCGGCGGAGCGTCAGGCAGCATCTGTTGCTGTGCGCGCTGGGCAACGTTGAATTCTGCTTTCAATCGTTCGCGTTCGACTCTGGTTTCCAGCAAATGCGCCGGAATGGCGGTTTCCTCCTCGCTGACTTCGCGGAATTTCCACATCCCGACGAAAGCCACAGCAGCCATCACAGCCAAACCGACAATCGCTCGCCAACCCGAAGCCTGCAATGAAGCCGAAGGTTGAGCAAGCAATGTGCCTGCTCCCAACGTTACTTGAAGACAGGCGACTGCGACGATAACTGACAGAAAGTCGGCGCGAAAATACAAACTCGTTAGAGCAAGAGAAACCAACAACGCGGCAGTCAGAAATGCCGAGGTCGGCAAATAAACCAATGTGGCTCCAAACAATCCCAAAGCGCTGCAGGCAAAAACCATCGCTTTCGACAACATTGGGCGTTTGACATACAAACCAATCAACTGAGCCAAAAATCCGTACAACAGAAAAACCAGATACTGGGTTCCGCCCAACAACGTGGATAAAGCCGGGTAAGCCGAACTGAAGTAATCTTCCAGGTCTCCTGAATCCAATTCCATTCCAGGAAAGATACGGCTGGCGGTAATCAAAAAGGGAATGGAGGAGACGATTCCTCCCGCCAGCAATCCGGCGGCCAGGCTTCTGGCGACAGGTTTGGTCATCAGCTTGCCGCGCAAGATCAGTTCCAGGCTGATGGTTTTTCTTTCAGGCAAACGTATAGCCAGCGAATGTCCGGCAGTCCAGATGAAATACAGCGACCCAGCCAGAAACATCATGCCAACCAAAAACGCCAGCCAGGATAGAAATTTGAATAGCAACGGATTGCCGCCAGAATCGAATGTGCTGTTCATCTGAACCGAAGACCCATCAAACGAAAAAAAGATGCTCAGCAAAAGAAATGTGATTACCAGAAAGCTAAACCCCAACCGATGCTGAATGCGTTTCAACGCCAGACCGACAAAATAAAAAATGATGACCAGAAGCGCCACTGGCCAGATTGTTACGCTGGCGGTGTTGGCCAGAATCCTGTTCAGCTTGCTGCGTCTGGAACCGAATTTCGATTCAAAGGCTGGAGTGAATTCCTGACCTATTGAAAGCTCATGAATTTTGCCTTCTCTGACCAACGCGCTAACCTGTAACTTGATGTTTGCATTTTCGGATTTCCAGTTAAGTCGCGAGCCTTGCTTGGTGACCGTGAAATCCGCGTTTTGCATTGACGCGAGGAGCTTGTCTCCCCACAAATTCCTGGCCAGGTTTTCGACAAGCTTTATGTCGGCATCGGCGACCGTTTGTTGTTCAATCTTGTTTTCGCCTTCCTTGTTCTGATCTTTTCTGGGAGGCCGGTTTGAAAATTCCAGCAACTTGCCGTCTGAATTCAGCGCGACATCCGTCTTGCTTCCGGTTTGCGGATCAAAAAGCTTGACGTCAAGGGTTACGGGAGAAAACAACTCCTGTCCGGCAAGCGTGCTATCGGTTGAGAAGCCATTGGTTCGAAAAAAATCGCGCCTGCGGCTGTATTCGGCGGAAACATCCGCTTCCCAATTCTGCGCTTCGATTCCGAAATTGCGAGCCGTGTCTTTGGCGATTGCAATGGCCTGATTGCGATCAATTTTCTGACGCCATTTTGCGGCGGACATTGTTCCTGGGAAAAGCCATAAAGCCGCCGAGTAACCAAGCACTGAACAGAGCAAAAGTATCAGCCAGCCTTTGTTTTTCATTCTACGCCTCCGGCATTCAATGCCTTGCCTGTCTCCGATTCAGCATCTGATTTCACCTGCCTGTCCAATCGTATGACCAGCGCCGTCAGGTCATCGTCCACGCCCTGTTTTTTGGCGCGTTTGGAACATTCGTTGAGACTCGTGTCCAGAAGCTGCTGCAGAAATTCCTGCGGCTTTCTATTGGCCGAACTGAGAACCTTGGCCAGTTCATTTTCAGCCGCTTTCTTTTCCTGTTTCCAGTTTTGCGCCAGACTGTCTGTGAACAAGGCGATGCTGTCTCCGGGGTTCAATGTGGCCGAGCCTTCGATAATCGTAACGTGCGATTCGGGATTGTGGCGCGAAGTGAATTTGATTTCGCGCTCCTCGGGTTGTCGCATAGTTTGCGAGCGTTCTTTTGTGCCGGTCAATACAGCCGGAAAAGCTCCGGTTCGCGCATACCGCAATTGACCGTCGCTGGCATCCAAAACTGCATAAGCCAAACCGACGCTGCTGTCGTCGTCCAACAAGACGGCCAGGCGATCCTGCAAACTGCGCATGACTTCGGTCGGAGAATCATCGGAGTATTTGTTGGAAAGAATTCTGGGCATTAGAAAGCCTTTGGCGAAGGCGATGGAAAGCGCCGAGCCGAGACCGCGTCCGCCGCCTTCGGCAACCAGCACGCCGATTTTGCCCGATTCAAGCTCAAACACGTCGTAAAAATCTCCGCCAACTTCAAATGCAGGCAAACAGGTTGCGGCCACAGAAAAATGTTTGCTTTGCGGCAACTGTGCAGGCATCAATCGTTGCTGCGCTTCTTTGGCGGCTGAGACTTCGGCCTGCATTGAAAGCCTTTCCGCCAGATAGCGCGCATAAACCGGCCTGACTTCTTCGTCGCGGAATTTCTTTCCACGGAAAGCGAAGACAAGTTGCACGATCAGAATTGCCAGAGCGACTCCGATTGAAACCATCCCGGCTTCGCTGACGGATTTGGCTGGCTGAGCCGCTATTCCAACGGCAAAAGACAGCAGTGTCGGCGAAGCCAAAGCGATGATCGCCGTCAACAAGTCGAAATACAGAAAAGCCAGTAACACAATGAAAGCTCTGGCCGCCGCCATCAGCAACGAAGCTTCGTGAGGGCGAAAATCCAGATATGGCGCTGCGCAGGCAATCCAGGCAAAGAGAAAAACCAGAGGCAGTCTGATGCGTCCAAGCCAGCGACGGCGAAGCATCAACGGCAGAGGAATCAACAGACCTATGACAATGACCAGCATGACATCCGATGGCCAGGTCAGAAATGCCGCCAGTGAGGGAATGTGGCCAAGCCAGGCGTCAGCCAATGGATTCGGCGGTTCGCCCATTCCGGGCGTCAGCGCCCACGGCAACACTGAAATCTGGAAGCCCAGCATCAACCATCCGCCGATTGCCCAGCCCCAAACAGTCGAACGCGCGACGTTGCGCGAAAAGACCTTGCCAAGCAACAGCGCATCCAGCGAAGTCAATTTGCCCGGAAAAGCTTCGCGCAAATCGCCTTCGCCGCTGCCATAAGCCATTCCCAGAAACAGCCCCATCAGGATGTAAAACATGGAGCTTGAAAAAAGCAGCACCCAATCCGGAACCGGAAAATCGGGAGCGTTGCCAACAATTTCGTAAACCACTGTGTCGGAAGCCAGCATGAAGCTGGCCATCGCCACCCCAAAAAGAGCGATCAGTGAAATCACTCGCTGATAGGAGACTTCCTTTTGTCGCGCGCGCTGAATGAAACGGTAAATTCCGAAAATCAGGAAAATCGCCACAACCAGAAAATATGCGATCACGTTGGCAACCTTCAGCCATTTTCTGCGAGGCATGTTTTGCGCGCTGAATGCGGGATCAATTTTGGCTACGACACGATCAGAAACCAGCTTGCCGCCTTTGACTTCCATCACGCTCTCCAGCGTTAGTTCAGGAATGGATGTCAGCGGCCATTTCCAGGTATATCTTCTTTCCGAAGGTTTTGAACGCATTGAAGCCGGGCGTTGCTGAGCTTCGGGCGGCGGCGAAGGTTCGTTCAATTGCAGTTCGATGGGGTAGTTCAATCCGAAGCTGTTCAGCCTTCGCCGCAAAGCGTCTTCCGCCAGTTTCCTCGCTGCCGGTTCGTCCAGTTCGCTTTCTTGAGCCGCATCACCCATTCTTTGGCGGTATCCGATCAGACGACCATTGACGGCCATTTCCGCTTCAAAGAGTTGACCGCGTTCGGGCGGACGCAACAGCACGCCGATGGTCGTGGCAGGCAAAACCTGTTTGGCCAGTTCGCGCTCAGGATTTGAGGGGAGCGATTGGTAGAAATACAGATCGTTTTCCGGCTTGGGTTTGAATCGAACCAGCGCCGTCCATTGAGAAACGTTCAGGCCTTGCTTGATGGCGGTTTCGGTAGCTTCGGCAATGGCCTGTTCGCGATCAATGCTGAGACCGGTTTTGGTGGCGGCGTCGTATTTCAACGCCAGCCAGCTTCCCAGCAAGTAAGCCACTGGCGAAAGCAGCAGGATAACGATCCAGAACCAACGCATTTTGCTGACAAGGATTCTTTTCGGCAGCATCAAGACTGTCCTTGCTAAATCAGATCACGGCAAAGTTGAGATCGTCTATTGAGACTGGATTGGCATGATCTTTTGAAGAAATCTTGTTCATCCTGTCCAAAAGCTTTGTGATCTGATTCAGAAATGAAGGTTGATAAGCGATTACTTCTTCTGATGGCTTGCGATGTATTTTCGCGCGAATTCGTCCAGATGAGGAGCATTGACCAGACCGATTTTACGCGCTTCTTCCTCTGCTTTTTCAATCGTCCATCCGTCGCGCAACACGCGGCGAATCATCCAGAAAGCCCCGACTCGAATCGCCAGCGCGCAGTGAATAAACGCCGGACGATTTTCAGGATCGTCTGTGATCTTCAGAAATTCGTCAACGTCTTCATCCTTCGGACTTCCATAAACAACCGGGATGTTGAAATACTTCAATCCGGCTTTTTTAGCTTCGGCTTCTTCTTCGGCGGCGCGATGTTCGCTGGGCTGACGAAGATTGATGATCGCCTTCACTCCGTCGGCCTTGAGCCTGGCCATGTGCTCCGGACGCGGCTGAGCGCCGGTGCAAAAATCGTCATTGACCTTCAGGAAGTTGCGGATAGGAGGAACTTCTTGAACGATAGAAGTGTCGCTAATGAACTGCGGATAAAATGCGCAGAGCATTGCCAGCGCCACTGCTCCAAAAAACTTCATTGGTGTTTCTCCTTCTGAGCTTTTACCCATATTCTGAATTCGCGGGCCATAACAACCGCGCCTTCTTCGCCTTTTCGTAAAAAGGAAATTACTGTTTGTGGATCAAGAAAAGGAAAAATCTGGCTGCGCGGAATTTCAGCATAACCGTCAATGTCCAGGGAGTAAAAACGCATTTCATCCCCATCGTGAATCCATAACTCAGGCACTCCCATTGCCGCATAAACAGGAAACTTGATCAGAGGCGAATTGCAAATGTCAATTTCTATCGCCAAATCAGGAGGCGGATCAGTATTCAGGTCAATCCTTTTCATGCCCGCGATGCGCTTGAAATTTTTGAAGTAGTAACAATCGTCAGGCTCAGTGCCTTTGCTTTTGATCCTTTGTCTGAAAGTCGTCGAACGAAGGCTAAGGAAATTAAGGTCAAGTTCTTCCGCTAACACCAGAATCAAATAAGGAAGCAATCCGGCAATGGATTCGTGTTCCGGCGACAGGCTCATAATTTGCAACCTCCCATTGTCATAAGTAAGGCGAAGGTGGCTGGCCTCGCCAACTTCTTGGAGCAAGTCTTCATACTCATCCCAATTTACGCTGGAAAGAATCGTGACAGCTCCGGGAGGCAAAGCTTCAATCAGTGCCTGGTAATTGACAGCGGTTGTAATCATTACTATTCCTCATCTTCGCGCAGCTTGGCCAGAACTGAAAAATCTTCCAGCGTAGTCGTGTCGCCGACGGTCTTCGTGCCGGAAGCAATGTCACGCAGCAATCGGCGCATGATTTTGCCTGAACGTGTTTTCGGCAGCGCATCGCTGAACCGAATGTCATCGGGTTTGGCCATTGCCCCGATTTCCCTGGCTACGTGCTTTCTCAATTCTTCTTTCAATTCGTCCGAAGGCGTGTGACCTGATTCCAGCGTGACGAAGGCGGAAACTGCCTGACCTTTGATCTCGTCCGGACGACCAACCACTGCCGCTTCGGCGACTGCCGGATGTGAGACTAACGCGCTTTCGACTTCCATTGTTCCCAAACGGTGACCACTGACGTTGATGACATCGTCAACACGTCCCATCAGCCAGAAATAACCGTCGTCATCGCGGCGAGCGCCGTCGCCTGTGAAGTAACAGCCGGGAATATCCGACCAGTATTGTTTCTTGAAACGTTCGGGATCGCCGTAAATCGTCCGCAGCATTCCGGGCCACGGACGCGTGATGACCAGAAAGCCTCCCTGATTTTTTCCGACCGGTTCGCCTTCGCGAGTTTGGATGTCGGGAACGATTCCGGGGAAGGGAAGCGTCGCCGATCCGGGCTTGGTCGAAATCGCGCCGGGAATCGGAGAGATCAAAATACCGCCGGTTTCCGTCTGCCACCAGGTGTCAACAATCGGACAGCGCTCATTGCCGATAACTTTGTGATACCACATCCAGGCTTCGGGGTTGATCGGTTCGCCGACGCTGCCCAGCAAACGCAGACTGGACAAATCGTATTTCAACGGCCATTGCTCCCCCCATTTGATGAAGGTGCGGATGGCTGTCGGCGCGGTGTAAAGAATGTTGACTTTGTGGCGTTCGACGATTGACCAGAAACGGCCAAAGTCGGGTGTGTTCGGAGCGCCTTCGTACATCACGCTGGTCGCGCCGTTTTGCAGCGGCCCATAAACAATGTAGCTGTGACCGGTCACCCAGCCTATGTCAGCCGTGCACCAGTAAGTGTCTTCGTCGCGAAGATCGAAAACCCATTTGGAAGTGATGTAAGTGTGAACCGAATAACCGCCGGTGGTATGGACTATGCCTTTTGGCTTTCCGGTCGTGCCGGAGGTGTAAAGGATATAAAGAGGATGTTCGGCGTCCAACGGTTCAGCCGGACAAACATCCGAAGCGGTTTCCATCAATTGGTGATACCAGTGATCGCGTCCCGCTTCCATGTGAACCTGATTCTTGCATCGTTCGACGACGACGACCTGTTTGACGCTGGGACAATCCTCGATGGCGTCGTCAACCGCCGGTTTCAACGGCAGCGGAGCGCCGCGGCGATAACCGCCGTCGGCTGTGATGACGGCTTTTGCTTCGGCGTCGTTGATGCGGTCTTTCAAAGCTTCAGCCGAAAATCCGCCGAAGATGATGGAATGCGTTGCTCCAATACGCGCGCAGGCCAGCATAGCCACGGGCAGTTCAGGAACCATTGGCATGTAAATCGCGACACGGTCGCCTTTTTCCACGCCCAGCTTTTTCAAGACGTTGGCGAATTTGCAAACTTCACTGTGCAGTTGCTGATAAGTCAGAGTGCGCTGATCGCCCGGTTCGCCTTCCCAAATGATCGCGGCTTTGTTCTTGCGCCAGGTCGTCAAATGCCTGTCCAGACAGTTGTATGAAAGATTGATCTGACCGCCGACAAACCATTCGGCAAAAGGTTCGTTCCATTCCAGAACCTTGTCCCAGGGTTTGAACCAGTGAAGCTCGGCGGCGATTTCAGCCCAGAAAGCTTCGGGGTTTTCGACCGAGCGTTTGTAAATTTGATCGTACTCTTTGCGGCTTTTGATGTGAGCCGATGCGCTGAATTCGGTTGATGGAGCGAAAACGCGTTCTTCTTTAAGCAGTGAATTGATGTCGGGTTGTTGCGACATTCTTTCCTCCGAAAAAAGTATGGGAGCGCGAGCATCCTGCTCGCATGGTGTCGTGAGCTTCCAGCCCACCATGAATAACCAATTGCTATGAAATGTTTTGTTGATACGACAGGCATAATAACCGCGTCTTCTCGTAAAACCAAGATACGGTCGTGCCGGCAATTCGACGCACAAGACAGTTTCAAAACATAATGAAATGTTATTGCAACTGTCTGCTTGCTCTGACGTGGGAAACCTCAATTTGCAAAGAAAACTTGCAGGAATTTCATTACGAGCCTATAGTCTGGCTTCGACCTCAAGCCTAAGTCGCTCGGCCCAAGCAAGACTCAGGATAAACCTAACACTTCAAGCCAAATTTAAGGAGTACAGCCGTATGTTTCAACGAATCAATTACACTCTCTTATTGCTGACGATCCTTGCAGCAGGCTTGTTTGCTCAAACGCCATCGCCTGAGCAGACAACGGCCAAATCCAACCCTGTAGTAGAAAAAGCGCCTCCTGCGGAATTGAGCAAAGAAAAGATTCCAGCCGGATCAAAAGTCTATATCGCTCCTCTGAACGGTTACGAATCATTTCTGGTCGCGGCCATCATCAAGAAAGAGACTCCGGTCACTGTCGTCAACAACCCGGAGAAGGCCGATTACACGATCACAGGAGTTTCTGAATCCGTCCAGGCTGGCTGGGCGAAAATGCTCTTTCTGGGATCACAGCAAAGCAGTGAACAAGCCAGCATTGTCATGACCAACGTCAAAACAGGCGTGGTCGTCTGGGGTTACAACGTCAACAAGTCCAACTCTTACAGGGGCAAGCAAAGTTCCTCGGAAGCTTGCGCCAAACACCTCAAAGCTCGCATCGAAGGGAGAGAATAATGAAGATAAAAAATCTCAGTCTGATAGTCATTTTACTGGCAACGGCAGTTGTCGGTTTGGCGCAGGATTCCAGTAAGGCAATTCCTGCCGGTTCCAAAGTGTTTATCAATCCGATAAACGACGGCTTTGAAAAAGACCTGATTGCCGCGCTGCAAACCAAGAAGGTTCCGCTTGAAGTTGTCACCGATAAGGAAAAGGCAGATTTTGAAATTAGCGGGTCTTCGGAATCGAAAAAAGCCGGTGTCGCCAAAATTCTTATCATGGGTTCGTGGCGCTCGCGCGAACAGGCAAGCATCACCGTCACGAATTTGAAAAGCGGCGAAGCAGTTTGGGCTTATTCGGTCAATAAATCCGATTCGGCTCATGGGAAACGAAGCACTGCGGAAGCTTGCGCCAAACACCTGAAAAACAAGATCGAGAGTAAAAAGTAAAGGCCGATTTTTTCGTCATTCAGTTTGATCGGCCACAACTTGGTAACGGCAACAGCCACTTGGTGAAGACTAAGTGGCTGTTGTCGTTTGGGAAGCTCGGGAAAGAATGGAAGCACACAGCTTGACACCATTTGGAGCCACATGAGATTCTCTGCGACTTTGAAAGGCACGCTTGGAGCTTACTATTACATTCCTGACTGATTCGCAGACCAATTTTCATGGAGAGGCCCCACTTTGCTCTCCGGTTCCGGTCGCTAGTTCGGGAGTTGAGATCAATTTGCAATCATTTCATTTCCAAACCAGGAGGCTTTTACGTGAAACAACACGGCAGTTTTTTATTCACCTCTGAGTCCGTGACAGAGGGGCATCCCGACAAGATTTGCGATCAGATTTCGGATGCGATTCTGGATGCGGTGCTGGCCGAAGACCCGAAGGGGCGTGTGGCTTGCGAAACTTTGGTGACGACCGGATTGATCGTCATCAGCGGCGAAATCACCACCACGGCACGCATTGATTATCAGAAAGTTGCGCGCGAAACCGTTCGCCAAATCGGTTACGACCGCGCCAAATACGGATTCGATTGCGACACCTGCGCGGTGGTCAATGCCATCAACACTCAATCGCCCGACATCGCCATGGGCGTGGATACCGGCGGAGCAGGCGATCAGGGATTGATGTTTGGTTACGCCAGCAACGAAACGCCTGAGCTGATGCCTCTGCCGATTCAATTGGCGCATCACCTGGTTCGCCGTTTGAGCGAAGTTCGACGCGACGGAACTTTGCCGTACCTTCGCGCCGACGGCAAATCTCAGGTGACGGTGGAATATAAAGACGGCAAACCCGTTCGCGTTGACGCCGTGGTCATTTCTTCTCAACACGGTCCGGACGTTTCCGCCGAACAGATCCGCGAAGACGTGATTGACCACGTCATCAAACCGACCATCCCGGCCAATCTGCTGGATGCCAACACCAAATATTACGTCAACCCGACCGGTCGTTTCGTCACAGGCGGTCCGCAGGGAGACACAGGTCTGACCGGTCGCAAGATCATCGTTGACACTTACGGCGGAGCGGCTCCGCACGGCGGCGGCGCTTTTTCCGGCAAAGACCCGACGAAGGTTGATCGTTCGGCCTGTTATATGGCTCGTTACATCGCCAAGAACATTGTCGCCGCAGGCATTGCGGATCGTTGCCAGGTTCAATTGGCTTATGCCATCGGCGTGGCCGAACCGGTTTCGGTTTACGTTGATTGTTTCGGCTCGTCGAAAATTGACGAAGAAAAACTGGCCCAGATCGTTCGCGCCAATTTCAACCTGACGCCGAAAGGCATCATCGAAACTCTGGATTTGCGCCGACCGATTTATCAGCAGACCGCAGCTTTCGGCCATTTCGGTCGCAGCGAAAACGGTTTTAGCTG
>CAYRQB010000037.1:0-26000 GCA_964426025.1 uncultured Heliomicrobium sp. | reverse complement strand
TAGAGCAACGGACTGAAAATCCGTGTGTCGGGGGTTCGATTCCCTCCCTGGCCATCAGAGCTAAACAAAAACGGCTGCCGTCACGGTGGCCGTTTTTGTTTAGCTTCCAACCTCGATCACCATTCCAGCTTTCAGCAATCGTTCAGCCAGAACGTCGCCTAAACCTGTGGCTGGAGTCAAAATGCCTCCGCGCTCGTTTCCACCTGGTAATTTGTCGGAGTCGGTAGCCAGAGCCAACGCCGATTCACACAGAAACTTGACCGTCGCCCGATTGCCCGGATCGCCCTGATCGCGGATCAGGCCTCGAACTTTGCGTCCATCTTCGGCCACGCCGATCAACTCACATTTGAACCAGCCTTCGTTCATGGTTTTTTCCGAAGGCCCATCGCCAGGCGATGGCAAAACGGATTTCAGCAGCGGTCGCAAAGGCGATTGCAGAGTCAGTTCAAACATCGCCGCTCCGGCTGTCAGACCTGCGGCTGGCATCCATCCCAACGGACCGCCGAACTTCATGTATTCCTGATAGGCGAAGTTTTGTCCGTAAGTGGCTTGCCACTCGTCGAACAAAGCTCGGCTGCGGCGGACTACGCGAGTATTGATCGGCCCCATCACAAATGGCGCAGCCCACGCCCCGATATCCGCATCGTACTGCGGCAATGTTGGATCGAGATTTTGCCGCCGCTCTTGATCGGTATGTTTTACCGGGGGATCGAGCAGAAATGGATCACGCGCATCAACCGCTTTGCCGGTTTCATAAAGATTGAATGCCGTCGCCAGAGTTCCGCCATTGACTCCGCCCGCCATCTGAAAAAAAGCTTTCACCTGTTTGCACTGAACGCCGAACTCTTTTTGGATATGTCGAACCACGAGATAGCTGCCCAAATCCGACGGCACTGAATCGAAGCCGCAGAATGGAATGATCCGCGTGCAGTCGGCGGCAGCTTGCTGATGGTAACGGTCAATCAATTCCTTGACCCAGACCGTTTCCCCTGTGATGTCTACGTAATGAGTTTTGAATCGCACACAGGCGTCAACGATTCCGGTTCCATAAAGCGCGAAAGGCCCGGCGGTGGTCAGCAATACGCGAGTTCGCGAGACGATGGCGTCAATCGCGGTTTGATCCTGACTGTCTGCGACCAGAACATCCGCGCCGTTTGCGCCTGCAATTTCCGCTTTCACGGCTTCCAGCTTTTCTCGGTTGCGTCCGGCGATTGCCCACCGAAGTCCGCCAGGCGCATTTTTGGCAAAATACTCAACGGTCTGTTTGCCGGTAAAACCGCTGGCTCCGTAAAGCACAACGTCGTAATGACGGTTTTGCATTGATTGAAATCCTCCTGTATGGACTAACCTGACAGTCTCATCTTTTCGCTTCAGTTTCTATGCCGCAAACATTCTGCTTGACCAGCCTTTTTCTTGACAGGGTAAAAGGCTGAGCGTAGACTTACCAACCGGTAGGTAGAATATCCTGATCCGTCTCAGTTTTCCTCGAGACGGAGAATTAAATTACTGATTCAACTGAATAAATCATAGTTCGACGCATTTCTTGCACTTCCAAATCCACGAATGATTCCAGGATCATTTGATCGCGATCTAAAGACATAAGAGTACGGTTATTACTGGCTGAGGGATGAAGAAGCAGAGGCGAGGACAGGCTCATCACTGCGATGTTATTCGGCAGACAGGTCTTCCCGTCTCGTAAACTCCAACCGTCAACTAAGGGATGCCAGTCGGCGTCCGCGAAGAGGAGATGAACTATGAAGTTTTCTGCCAATCGCACGCTATTTCTCTCACTGCTATTGATTTTGCTCCCCGTCCTTTTGATGAGCCTGGGAAATCACGTCCAAGCGCAGAATGCAACCGGGGCAATCAGCGGCACCGTTGTAGACCCCAATAACGAGGTGATTTCCGGTGCAACAGTCACTGCGATCAACAAAGCAAATGGCGCAGTCAGAAAAGTAACCACCAAAGGTGAGGGTAACTATTCTTTTGAAAGCATGGTGCCGGGCGAATACGAGGTGAAAGTCGAAGCGCAAGGGTTTATTTCTCAGCTCAAGCCATTGACCGTGCAGGTCGGCAACACCACGTCGGGGAATTTCTCTATGACCATCGGCGTTGCTAGCCAATCCATAGAAGTAACGGGTGAAACTCCTGTACTAAATACATCTGACTCAGGCTTGGGCGGCGTCGTTACGCAAAGACAAGTAGAAAGTCTGCCCTTGAATGGGCGAAGTTTCCTTTCGGTCGCGGGGTTGGAACCGGGAGTGACGGTGACTTATCAAGCTACTTCCGGCGTGTTGAATCAAAATGATTTCTTCCAGGTCGGAGTCGGCGGCGCTCCCTCGTATATGACTGTGATTTCAGTGGACGGAGCCAGAGCCAATGACCGCATCACTGGCGGAACTTCGCAGAATTTTTCCGCCGAAACAGTTCAGGAATTTCAGATCAGCACAATCGGTTTCGATCTTTCGGCGGGAACAGTTTCCGCCGGAGCGGTGAACATCGTTTCACGCAGCGGAAGCAATCAATATCATGGCAGCGGATTTCTCTTTTTTCGCGATCACAACATGGCGGCCTTCCCCGGTTTGGCGCGCGCTTGTCAGGGATTGGCCAACGACAGCCCGCTTTGCCGTAACGCAGATTCCCGCAAACGGCTTGATGATCCCTTCTTCGTCCGGCGGCAATACGGAGCCACCATCGGCGGCCCGGTCAAAAAGAATAAACTCTTCTTCTTTGCCAACTACGAACGCAGCGATCAGGTCGGCGCTCAACCGATCACGTTCAATGAACCGCTGCTGGCCGGGTTCAATCACATCGGCCAGGTTCCGTTTGATCAGCACTTGATCGGCACGCGACTGGATTACCGGATCAACGACAAGCATTCGGTCTTCGTACGCGGAAACATTGACAAAAATGACAGCGTCGCGGGCGGCGGCCTGGAATCAACCTGGATTGCTTCCAGCAACTTTTCCTATCAAACACAGTTTGCGCTGACCAGCGTTTTGAAACCGACGCTGGTGAACGATTTCCGTTTTTCCTATTCATATTTCAGAAACCGGCTTGGGCCTCCATCGCAATCCGTATGTGAAAGTCTGGCCAGCGATCCCAACTTCTGTTTCGGCGTGGGCGGCACTCAGATCAGCTTTTTCGGCGGACTGACCGTCGGCAACAACGCCAATACGCCGCAGGATCGCCATCCGCGCACTTATCAATTCACAGACAATTTCAGTTGGACAAAGGGAACTCATCGCGTTCGTTTCGGCTTCAACTGGGAACACACCTACAGTCGCGGAAGCTGGTTCAGAAATTATGCCGGGACGTTTTCAACTTTTTCTCCGTTGACGGTTCAGCAATTGAATCCCGCGCTGTATGACACTTTACCGGCCAGCATCAAACCCGGTTACACGGGGCGTCCGCCGACCTTCGCGGAATTGCTGCAATTGCCGGTCAGCGGTCAATTGACGATTGGCATCGGCGATGGCGCTCAGCCAGTCGCTTATCTGTTCGACAAACTGGCGAGAAACGATCACATACGCCTTTACCTGCAGGACGGCTGGCAGATTCGCCAGAAATTCACGCTCAATTACGGACTGGCCTGGTCGTTTGAAACCAACGAGGTTTATCACCAGCTTGACCGTCCGGAATATCTGAGGCCGACGGGAATACCGCTGGACAAGATTCCTTACGACAAGAACAACTTCGATCCGGCGTTGGGCTTCGCCTGGTCTTTGAACGATAAGACGGTCATCAGATCAAGCATTTCGGTGCACCATTCTTCCGGCAACCGTACTTACCTGAAATTGCAGGATCAGATTCTGAATGGTCCGGCGGGATCAGGATTGACCAGCGCGGCTTCCGGCTCAGTGCCGAATCCTAAATTCGGCCAGCCCGGACAGCCGCAATTTCTGAACTTCGCCACCAATCAGCCGGTTGATTTCAGAGCGCGTGAATTGGTGAATTATCTGCCGACGTTAAGAGGAATTCTGGAAGCGAATTCGCGTTACAGCGGAACTGACCTTTCGATCAGAAACATAGAGGTTCGCAAGTCGGTTCCTGCGGCAGGTTCGGAAGCCATTTTCGACGCGAATTACCGAACGCCTTATACGATACATTTCAATGGCGGCGTGCAACGACAGATCATGAAAAACATGTCGGTTTCGGCGGATTTCGTCATGCGCCGCGGAGTCAAATTCGGCGCGAATGAATTCATGCTTGAAGACATCAACCGTTGGAACCGGTTCAGCGGTTACAACCTGTTGGCCAGCGGAACAGCTATTCCAACCCGAAACCCGGTCATTCCGGCTTGCACCGGCACACAGGCCAATGATCCGAAAGCTCGTTGCTCGATCAATTCAATTTTTTACGGCCAGCCGGGAATTCTTTCCAGATACAGCGCCTTGCAAGTGAAGTTGGACAAGCGCTTTTCCGATGGATTCTCTTTGACCGGCGCTTATGCCTTGTCCAAGTACACGACTTTCAACAGCTTCACCAGCTACACGGATAATTCGCTGAACTTCGGCCAGAGCGGAGCCACACCCCAACATTCCTTCACTTTCAGCGGCATCTGGGATTTGCCGAAATACAGGGGCGATTCAAAACTGATGCGCGGTGTTATGAACGGCTGGCAGGTGTCAACCATCATGCAGATGCGAAGCCGGGACATTAACTCTGTCACGCTTGGCACGCTTGATCCTGAAGGTGACGGACTATTCGTTTTCCGACTGCCGGGCACTGGAATCAATTCCTTCGGGCGCGGACAGGACGCCAATGACATTCGCAAACTGGTGGATGCTTACAACGCAACCTTCCCGGCGTCGAAGGACGCGCTGTTAAGCCAGATCGGACGGCCAAATCGCGACGCTCTGGGCACGCCATACCCGTTCATCGTTTTGCCGGATAATTTCTCTTCCGGCGACAGTTTCCTGACGCACGATCTGCGCGTCACGCGAACCATCTCCATCCGTGAGAAGGTCAAGCTCAATTTGATCGGCGAAGGATTCAATATCTTCAACATCGCCAATCTGACCGGTTACAGCGGATCGCTGGCAAGCGCCGCTTACATTCGTCCGACTGCCACGGTGGCAGGGCGTCCGAATCCTAACAATAATTTCGGACAGGCCTCCAATCGCGTCAGTCCGATCTTCGGAACCGGCGGCCCGCGCGCTTTCCAACTGGCTGCAAGACTGAGCTTTTAACCTGAACAATCGGGACGCCGAAGAATCATTCTTTGGCGTCCCTTTCTTACCACACTAACCTGAAGAGGAAGACATGCTGCGAAACTCCATAATTGTATTGGCGCTGGCCGCGGTATTGGCTGCCGCAATCGCTACGGTTCAATCGCAAACTCAATCCGGCGCTGTTGCTTCGTCAGCAGCCAAAAACGATTACGGCAAAGCCGACACGTGGTTGTGTCGTCCGGGCAGACAGGACGCCTGCGCGATTGATCTGACAACCACAATCGTCGCCGCCAACGGCAAATTGACGACTGAAAAATTTCAAGCCGATCCGAAAGCTCCGATTGATTGTTTTTACGTTTACCCGACCGTCTCGCTGGATGCGACCGGCAACAGCGATATGGTCGCTGGCGCTGAAGAAAAGAGCGTGATTCGCAGTCAGTTTGCCCGCTTCGGATCGAAGTGCAGAGTTTATGCGCCGCTTTACCGGCAGGTCACTTTGACGGCTTTGCGCGCAGGAATCGCCGGAAAGCCGATGTCGGTTGATTACGCGCTCGGTTACAGAGATGTGCTCGACGCCTGGAAATATTATCTGGAAAACGACAACCAGGGGCGCGGAGTTGTGCTGATCGGCCATTCGCAAGGCTCAGGCGTGCTGACGCAACTCATCCGCAACGAAATTGATGGCAAACCGATTCAGGAGCGAGTCATTTCCGCGATGTTGCTCGGCACCAGCCTGCCGGTTCCGAAGGGAAAAGACGTCGGCGGAGCTTTTCAGCACATGCCGCTTTGCCGTTCTGCCAAACAGACCGGATGCGTCATCGCTTACGTTACGTTCCGCGACAATGTGCCGCCGCCAGCCAACAGCCGTTTCGGCAAAGTGCGCGGCGAGAACATGGAAGCCGCCTGCACAAACCCTGCGGCATTGGGCGGAGGAAGCGGCGAACTGCACGCTTACCTGTCGGCAGTCGGTCGTGGTCTAGGCTCTTCCGCTGAACCCGCGCCGTGGGTCAAACCCGCGCAGCCGATCAACACTCCGTTTGTCAGCGTTCCGGGTTTGCTGACCGCCGAATGCGTGTCGAACGAGAAAGGCTCTTATCTGGCGGTCAAAGTTCACGGCAATCCCGCGGACCCACGCACCGATGAAATTGCCGGAGACGTGGTTACGGGCGGACAGGTTCAGGCCGATTGGGGATTGCATCTGATAGACGTGAACATAGCGATGGGTAATCTGGTTGACATCGTCGGCCAACAGGCCAAAGCCTATTTGGCAAAGCGGAAGAAATAATGACCAGTTCAGTTTTGATTCGTTGGGGCGGGGCGGCGGCTTTGATTGCGGGCATGCTTCGCGGCATCGGTTCGTTCGTGCCGCAATCCGTTGGCGCGGCTCCGCTCGAACTCCTCTACTTTTGCACCGATGTTTGTTTGCTGTTTGGCCTGCTTGGCTTGTACGCCTTCCAGCACGAAACCGCCGGGCGAGTCGGATTCATCGGTTTCGTCGTGGCGACCATCGGCATCGGCAGCCTCATCGGACCTGAAGGCGAATTCGCCGGAATGAATTTGTACGCGGTTGGCGGTTCAATCTTCGCGCTGGGTTTGTGTTTGTTTGCCGTCGGCGTATGGCAAGCGCAAAAACTGCCGCGCTGGATTCCGGCGTTGTGGGTGATTTCGACCGCGATTGGTTTCGTCGGTTTTTTTGCGCCGGGGCTGAGTTTGTTGTTTGTCGTTTCCGGCCTGTTGTTCGGCCTGAGTTTCGCCATCGCCGGATTCAAAGTTTGGCAAAACGCCGGTCGCTGATTTTGACCTGAGGATAAAGAACCAAAACTTGCGGATGATTGTGGCGAGCTTCACTGGCGAACAGAAAGCTCGCACGAAGCGATTGATCTGAAAACATCTCGGAGGATTTTATGAAGGAGTCTTATCGTTCGATCAGAGTGATAGTCATCGCCATTGCGATGATGCTTTTGGTGGGAATTGCCATCGCCCAGGAAGCGCCGTTCAAGGCTCCGGGCATGACCTGCTCCGACGCGGCTTACCTGCATTGCCCCGACAGAGAATGTTCAGGGGCTACGGTCGTCAATCAGGGAAATGTGGTTGAGATGAAAACGCGCCGCACATACTTCCTGGATTTCCCCTGCGATTTGAAGAAGGGCGAGAAAGTCACTTTCATACTCAGTTTGCACGGCGGCGGTTCGTATGGGAATTGGCAACGCCATTATTTTCCGCTGCTGGATTACGTGAACAAATATCGGCTGGTCGTCGCCACGCCAAACGCGCCGACGCGTGCGTGGTCTGCGGCGGATGATGAATACCTGCAAAACATCGTCAACTACGTCATCGAACAACTCGGCAAAGAGAACATACAGGCTTTCTGGCTGGCAGGGCATTCGCAGGGCGGCATGACTTCCAACAGGCTCTTGCGCACGGACTTTTTCAAAGACAAGGTTGACGGATGGCTCAGCCTGTCGGGCGGACGTTTGGGAGGAAATCCCGGACGAAGTTCGACTTTTTCTCCAGTCAGCGGCGCTGCTCCGACTGCTGCCAGCGGCGCTGCGCGTCCGGCGGCAACGACTCCGACCGGCAGCGCAATAACTTCGGCGATGGCAGCATTGCGAGAACTTCCCGCCGCAGACTTTTCATTCATTTACACAACGGGCGAACGCGAAATCGAAAAACTGCCAGAAGCTTCGGAATGGGCTGCGAAATATTCCTGCGCTCCGCGTCGCGCGCCGGTCGAGATCGTTGATAACAAAGCCGGTTACGTTTATGACAGTTCGCGGCTGAATCTGTTGCGACCGGGTTGGGGATTGTTGCCGGCGCCCGGCAAGGCTCAGGCTCACGTTTATCCTGATTGCAAGGACGGCAGAATCGTCGCCGATGTCGTCAGATTGGAGAAGGGACATACCGAAGGCCTGGAGCCGAAAGTCACAGAAGAATTGATCAAGATGATGCTTTCGGCGAAAGGCGGCAAGCTGCAACAAGCCCGCTAAGATCGTTTGCAGCCTGGAAGCATAGGCTTATCCGGGCGGTTGCCCGCGTTTCCACACACTATTTCGAGGAGAAAGATACATGCAGTCAATCAAGCGTTCCATTTTGACAGTCTTGTTTCTGGCCGTCTGTGCAACGACGCAGGTCTTTGCACAGGCTCAGGTCGAAATCGTTCCCGACGTGGTTTACGGCCACAAGGACGGAATGGCTTTGACATTCGACGTGCTGAAACCGAAGACAAAAGCCAATGGCGCAGCCGTTATCTTCATGGTCAGCGGCGGATGGATTTCAGCTTACAGTCCGCCGCAACTTACCGCCACGCGCTTCAACGATTTGCTGGAAAAAGGATTCACACTGATCGCCGTGCGTCACGGCAGCAGTCCGAAATACCTGATTCCCGAAATCGTCTCCGACGTTCGACGAGCAGTTCGCTACATCCGTCACAACGCCAAACAATGGGGGATTGATCCGAATCGCCTGGGCGTTTTCGGAGGCAGCGCCGGCGGGCATTTGTCTCTGGTGCTGGGAACGGCTTCAGACAATGGCGATCCCAACGCGAAAGAGGATTTCATGAAAGAAAGTAATCGCGTCGCTTCGGTCGTCGCTTACTTTCCGCCGGTTGATTTGCGGCCTTTGGCGCGAGGGCTGAATCCAACGCGGACGGGCGGAACATTGGATCGGTTTCCGGCTTTGAACTTTGAAAAAGAAAAAGCGCCGGATTATTCGCCGATCGTTCACGTGTCGCCGGACGATCCGCCGACGTTGTTGATCCACGGCGACAAGGACGATCTGGTTCCGATCAACAACAGCAAGATCATTCACGAAGCCTTTCAGAAGAACAACGTCAAATCCGAATTCATCATCATCGAAGGCGCCGGTCACGGATTCCGTGGCGAAGACGCCAAACGCGCCACTGCCGCCATGGTTTCATGGTTCGAGCAAACATTGCTGAAAGAGCCGCTGAAGGCTGCGCGATAAAAAACAAAGCTGGCTTTGCTGGGATCGCCTTATTCGTGCAGAAACCGCCGACTGGAAGGCTGCTGCCAATTCAAAACCAACGCTCAAGGAGGAGTTATGAAAAGAACCCGCAAATTGATTTTGACTTGCCTGACGATTTTCGCCGTCGTTGCTACCATCGCCGTGACGGCTGCGATTGCACAGGATTCGGATGTCACCGGAACCTGGAATCTGACTGTCGAAACACAGGCTGGAACGGGCAATCCAACCGTCACACTGAAACAGGAAAAAGAGCAATTGACCGGAACTTACAAGGGCAGATTCGGCGAAGCTCCGTTGAAAGGAACTGTCAAAGGCAAAGACATACAATTCAGTTTCAAAGTCAGCGGTCAGGGACAAGAACTTCAAATCGAATACACCGGAACCATCGAAGGCGAGACCATGAAGGGCAAAGTCAAGATGGGAGAATTCGGAGAAGGAACGTTTACCGGGAAAAAAGGTTGAGCGGTTGCTTACCGGCTTTTCACAAAACTGACTGATAAACATTTTCACGCGCCGCCAGTGGTGGTATCTTGGCCGCGTTTTTCAATCCTGCAACCAATTCCTGTTATTTTCGGGAGGCCACATATGAAACGCATGTTTAACATCAGCCTGATCGGCCTGGGTTTGGCGATAGGTCTGTTTTTGGCATTCGGTTTCGGCGACTTCAAAGTGTCGTCAGCCGAAGTCACTTTCAGCAAAGACGTAGCGCCGATCATCCAGAAGAACTGTCTGTCCTGTCATCGTCCCGGCGAAGTCGCGCCGATGTCGTTCAGGAATTACAAGGAAGTTCGCCCCTGGGCGCGCTCGATTCGCGAAAAAGTCGTTTCGCGCGATATGCCGCCGTGGTTTGCCGATCCGCAGCACAACGAATTTTCCAACGATTGCCGTCTGTCTCAAAAAGAGATTGACACCATTGTGGCCTGGGTCGAAGGCGGCGCGAAGGAAGGCGATCCGAAAGACATGCCTTCAAATCCGCAATACACCGAAGGTTGGCAAATCGGCAAACCTGACGTCGTTTTGCCGATGACGGTTGATTTCAACATTCCAGCCGAAGGCGTCATCCCGTACAAATATTTCGCCGTGCCGACCAATTTCACCGAAGACAGATACGTTCAGATGGCTGAAATCCGACAGGGCGACCGCGCTCACGTTCATCATGTAATTGTTTCGGTTCGTTACCCCAGTTCAGGTCCGTTGCCCGAAGCCGGAGAAATCAGTCCAGCCGCGCGTCGTCCGGCTCAGGGTTCAAGCGGACAACAACGCAGCGTGGAAGATTCCGACGGGCGATTGGTCGGTTGGGCGCCCGGCGAAGCTCCGCTGATTTTGCGCGACGGTCAGGCCAAATTGATCAGAAAAGGATCGGTGCTTGTCTTCCAGGTGCATTACACCACCAACGGCGAACCGGGCAAGGATCGAACCAGCGTCGGTTTGATCTTTTCCAAAACTCCGGTTGAAAAGCGCGTCATCACCGCCGCCGCTGTTGCTCGCAATCTGGTGATTCCGCCGGGCGATCCGAATTACGAATCCACGGCCAGCTACACATTCCAGGAAGACAGTCACATTGACAGCCTGCATCCGCACATGCACGTGCGCGGCAAGGATTTCAAATACACGCTGGTTTATCCCGACGGCAAATCGAAAGTTTTGTTGTTCGTGCCGCGATTCGATTTCGCCTGGCAACTGACTTATGTGTTCAAGGAAGAAGTCTTCGCGCCAAAAGGCAGCCGTCTGGAAGTCGTCGCGCATCACGACAATTCGGCCAAAAACAAATTCAATCCTGACCCGACCAAAGAAGTCCGTTGGGGCGATCAAACCTGGGACGAGATGATGATCGGTTATTTCGATTACACGCTCGACAAACAGGATTTGCGCAAAAAGCAGCCCGAAGCTGCCAGCAGCACCGGCCAATAACCGGACAGGAGAAATACAATGAAACGTTTATCCGTCATTCTGATCCTTGCGCTGGTTTCGGCTGCGGCTGTCGCCGTCAATGACAATCAGGCCGCCAGCGTCACTTTCACCAAAGACGTAGCGCCGATCATCTTCAACAAATGCGCCAACTGTCATCGCCCGGGCGAAGTCGCTCCGATGTCGCTGACTTCCTATTCCGAAGTCCGCCCGTGGAGCAAAGCCATTCGCGAAGAGATCGTCCAACGCGCCATGCCTCCGTGGTTCGCCGATCCGAAAACTTCGACTCTTCATTTCGCCAACGACCGGCGATTGTCGCAACAGGAAATTGACACGATCATCGCCTGGGTCGAAGCCGGAGCGCCGAAAGGCGACGACAAAGACCTGCCGAAAATGCCCGATTACACGCCAGGCTGGACTTTCGGCGAACCCGACGTGGTGATTGAAATGCCGATTGATTTTGAAGTTCCGGCTGAAGGCGAATTGCCGATGCAGAATTTTTACGTGCCGGTTCCGTTCAACGAACAGCGTTGGGTGGAAAAAGTGGAACTGCGTCCGGGCAATCCGGCGGTCGTGCATCATTCCATCGCCAACGTAGTCAACTTGCCCGCCGGAACCAAAGTCGTCAATGGCAAAGCGGTCCGCGACGACGGAGCGGCATCGCAATTGAACAGTCAATCAGCGCGCGAAACCGGCGGCCTGAGCGAAGGCGGATCGCGCGAAGTGTTTTTGAGTCAGGACGCTTTCACTCGAGCCGGAGCTTTCAAATTGGTCGGACAAGCTCCCGGCAAAGGCTTCGAACGTCATCATCCAGGCACGGCCAAACGCATACTGCCCGGCATGTACGTTCAGTTCAACATGCATTACCAACCCAGCGGACGCGTCGAAAAAGACCGCTCGCGGTTGGGATTGTGGTTCGCCAAACAGCCTGTCAAATACGAAGTGCTGACCAAAGGCGTGACAGACAACGTCATGATCGGCGGCAAGGAAATCGGCGAAACGCGCGTCGTCAATGGTCGCGAAGTTCGCGTGCGAGGCCGCATCCCCAACATTCCGCCGCACGTGGACAATTGGGAAATCAGCGCTGAAACTCCGATCAAGGAAGCGATCACGCTTTACGCCTTTGCTCCGCATATGCATCTGCGCGGCAAAGACATCAAATACACGCTGATCTGGCCGGACGGTCGCAAGCAGGTTCTGCTGGATGTGCCGAAGTTCGATTTCAACTGGCAATTGCATTACGAACTGGCCGAACCATTGAAGATTCCCGCGGGCAGCAAGCTCCACGCCGTCGCGCATTACGACAATTCGATCAAGAACCGTTACAACCCTGCGCCGGACAAGGAAGTTTACTGGAGCGAACAAAGCTGGGACGAAATGTTCATCCCCTGGTTTGAATACACCGTTGACAGCAAGCTGCTGACCAAACCCGCCGCAACCGAAAGCGCGCGCAAGCAACAGTAAGTTGATCTTCACGCCAAGCCGGAAGCCGCAAAGAAAACCCTTGGCGGATTTTGCGGCTTGGCGTCAGTCGGTTGTTCTCTACGCCTTCACCTTGTATTGGTTTACTGATCACAATTATGTTTCGCATATTGATTCTCGCTTTTCTGTTTTTCCTGCCATCTCCGCAACAGCCTTCGCGGCCAACTGATCCCAGCGATCCCATGCCGCCGCCGAACATGGATTATTTCGTCGGCGCGTGGGAATTTGATTGGAACGTTCCCGAATCGCCGCTCGGTCCGGCGGGCAAACTCAAAGGCAAAGAGACTTACAAAAAGACCAACGCCCACACGTATGAAAGCATGATCGAAGGCGAAGGCCCGGCAGGCGCAATCAAAGGCAGTGCGACGACGATTTATAACGAAAAAGAAAAACAGGTCGTCCGAATCGAAACCGGTCTGTTCGGCAATCTGCAATTGAAAAAGTCCGGGCCAATCGGAGGCGATCTTGGCGGGTATTACACGATTTTCTGGGAAACCGAAGCGATCAAAAAAGGCGGCAAGACAATTCGATTGAAAGGCAAAACCTTGATGCTGTCACCGGCTCATTACCGGTTGCAGGTGCAGATTTCTGTGGATGGCGGGCCTTACACCAACTTCGGCAATCCGTGGTTTCGCAAATCGGATGTGAAGTAGCTCGACTCAAGTCAGCATTACATATCAACCAATACCCATTACAGCAATTCTCAATTTGGCAGAAACGGTAGCGCAATCTGCCAAGATTGCGTGGTCTCACAAGGGACGGCATTGAAAGAAACTCTGGCCTGCAACCGTTTGGAAAAAGGAAGCCCCGCAATCTTGGCAGATTGCGCTACTTTTTCCGCCCGGATTTTCTCAAACTGAGAATTGCTGTACCCATTACCAATTACCAGGCAGGGGAAAGCTTTCACGCGACTTACCGTAATAGAGCTTTGACTGTCTCTGGATTGCCGTCGTTCGGCGCAGGCTTCAATCCCAAAATCCTGGCCATCACGTTGTACACATCCACATTGGCAAACGGTTCGACAACCTGCCCTTGTTTGAAAGCCGCTCCGTGCCCGATGAACAAAGCGCGCATTGATTCCAGTTGGTTGTCGTAACCATGCCCGCCTTTATAGATGACGGTTTCCGAAACTGGTGCAGGGCGATAACGTTCGCGGCTGCTCAACGCCCAGCCCTCATCCGCCATAACCACTATGTCGCCGATGCGCGAACTTGTCCCGTAATTAAATCGCGCGGGAATTTCCGCTTTGCGATAAACCGACACGTGCGGAGCTTTCGCTTTCAAAGAAGAAAAGATGGATTCCTCCGTTCCGGGCTTGGGAAAGATTTGCAGCATCGCGCTGTTCCAAACCAATCGCCGGGCTTGTCCTGAATCGAAGTAATCATCCAGGACGACGACATCTCGCGGATTCATCCTGGCCATTCCGTGATCTGAAACTATGACCAGATTGACGCTGTCTAAAATCCCTCGCGCTTTCAATCCTTCGACCAAACGGTTCATTGCCTGATCAACTCTGGCAATGGCTTCCTTGACGGTTTGGGAATCCGGCCCGGCGTCATGGCCTCCATGATCAACGTCGCTGAAATAAAGCGTGATCATAGTCGGGCGTTCGGCCAACGGTTTATCCAGCCAGGACAGCACCGTGTCCACTCGCTCGAAGTTCGGAAAGTTGTCGTCAAACCGTTTCCAAATGCTCGGACGTTTGCCCGCGATTTCGGCTTCCGTGCCGGGAAAGAAAAATGCCGCCGCGCGTTGTCCCTGCTTTTCAGCCGTCACCCAGATTGGTTCGCCCAACCACCAACGCCCGTTCTCGACTTCTTCGCGCTTGCTCATGCTGAAAGTTTCGTTGAACTCCGCCGAATACATGTTGTTTGCGACGATGCCGTTGTGATCCGGGTACAACCCCGTAGCGATGGCGTAATGATTCGGAAAGGTCAGCGAAGGATATGACGGCGTCATCCATTTCGCGCGCACTCCCTGTTTGGCCAGCAAACTCAGCGTCGGAGCCGGATACTTGTTCAGGTAATCCGGCTTAAAGCCATCCAGCGAAATCAGAATCACCGTCGGTTTCAGGCCTTCGGTCTGTTTGGGTTTGATCTGCGTTGCCACCAAAAACGCGACAATCAGCAAAGCAATCGCGGCGATAAAAACTCGCTTCATAACTTTTCCTTCGTTGGATTTTGTGTTCAGCAATTCCTACTCCTTCAACCTAGGATCGAAGCGGAAAGGAACAGGTTGTCCTATGATGAGCCTTGAAAATTCTTGATGCCCTGGATTGATCAGAAAGTTGAATTCTGTCGGGATGATGATTGAGGGAACCTTGAGCAACAGGGATCGCTGACCGTTGATCCATTCAGTTCCGATACTCTGCGTGGTCACAGGAGGAGTCTCGTCTTGCCAGTTGGCAGGTAGAGATGCGACGGCTATTGTCTCCACGCTTACTTCAGAGTGGACGGTTACTTCAAAGCTTATGTAATCGGATGGAAGCGTTTGTGATGAGAAATGAACCAGGCATTCCAAGGCCGCCAGCGACAAAGAGCCAGCCGTGTAAACCACTTCCACGCCCTTGTGATTCCAACGCCCACCGGCAAGTGACGCTCCCAATCCGGTGAAGGCTGTCGTCTGATTGCGCGCGCTGCAAAGGCGATAGATGCGCATCAACTGAAGACTCCGTGCTCAATCCGAATCAAAACATCTTCGACCTGCTTCGCTCCTTCATCGGTATCGAGCAAATCGAGCGGCGTCTGCATGCTCAGAGCGCGGTTCGGTTCCTTGAGCCAGATTTCCGCTTTCTCGCGCGAACCGAAGACCTCTTCCATACGTGCAATCAGGCGTGCCAGCCGATAAAGCCGATCCGATTCGACAGGATCGAGCCGATTGTTGGCTTTCCGCTTCGCCCAGGCGCGATCTGAAACGGCAATAATCCGCTGCGTGGCCACATCCGGAATCTGGTAAAGCTTGGTCAGGTGAGTGACGGCGTCGAACCTGATCCCTTTTCGGATGGCCGGAATCAGCGTCTGCGTCCTGACGACCGTCTTGCCCAGCAGTTTCGTTCCACCCAGTATCTCGATGATCTTTTCAGTTTCCGTCATGTTGCCTCCAGTTTTACCAAATCGCCATTTTCCGATCCGACGGTTTCGCGAAGAGCGCTTTCGATCAATTGCTGCGCGATCTGCAGCTTTTCCGCCATCGGCAATCCGAGCAAACGTTGTAATTCGTGTTGGGCAATCATAACGATTCGTATTGTAGTCGCCTCCGTTTATGCAGCCAAATTGAATTTGGCAATGCAGAAGCAATCAGATGGATTGCTTCATTGCCCGGCTGCGTATACATTCTCGGCAATCACTAACCAAGGAGAATCAAAACCAATGCGAATTCTGAGCAGAGCTTCATTGCTTGCGTTGATTGCTATTTTGACCATAGGCGCGATGGCGCAAAACACAGCGCCGGGCGTCGTCAAATCCGAATTCATTTACGAAACGGCTCCGTTCCCGGAATGTCATGCTTCGACCATAGCCGAATCAAAAGGCACGCTGGTCACGGCGTGGTTCGGCGGCGCGAAGGAAGGAAAGTCGGATGTAGGCATTTGGCTTTCGCGGTGGGAGGGCGGCAAATGGACTGCGCCGGTCGAAGTCGCGAACGGTGTCGAATCGCCAGAGAAGCGTTACCCGACGTGGAATCCTGTTTTGCATCAGCCGAAGTCAGGCCCACTGTTGCTGTTTTACAAAGTCGGCCCCAGCCCTTCGACGTGGTGGGGAATGATGATGACTTCAAGCGATGGCGGAAAAAGCTGGAGCAAGCCGGTTCGTTTGCCGGATGGAATCGCCGGACCGATCAAAGACAAACCGGTCGAACTTGCCAACGGCGATTTGCTTTGCCCTTCCAGCACCGAAGACAACGGTTGGCGAGTGCATTTCGAGCGAACTTCAGACCTTGGCAAAACCTGGACTCGGACCGAACCGATCAACGACGGCAAAGAGTTCGGGGTCATTCAACCGACTGTGTTGTTTCACAAGGGGGGGCCAAACGGTGTGAAGCTTCAGGCGCTGATGCGCAGTCGTCAGGGTAAGGTCATCGAATCGTGGTCGGAGGACAACGGCAAAACCTGGAGCAAACTGCAGGCGACTGTTTTGCCGAATCCGAATTCAGGCATTGACGGCGTGACGTTGAAAGATGGTCGGCACGTGCTTGTGTACAACCACATTCCCACGCAAGCAGGTCAATGGGGGCGGCGCGGCTTGCTCAACATCGCCGTCTCGCAAGACGGCAAGAACTGGCAAGCAGCCGTGACGCTGGAAAGCGGCAAACCGCAAGACGAATATTCCTATCCGGCAATCATTCAAACTGCCGACGGCATGGTTCACATCACCTACACCTGGAATCGCAAGAAAGTGAAACACGTCGTCGTTGATCCGCGAAAGTTGCAGTTGCAGGAAATGAAAGACGGCGCATGGCCGAAGTAGAAATTCCTGATGCCTTCGTGTTCTTTCATATGATTTCGTGGAAGAAGTTTTTCGGTTCGCCGGCAACAATTGCTTCAGGTCAATGTTGCCGGAAAGCCCTTCTTGACACGGCTCGCGAGCGGTCGCTATAGTCCGGGTCATGCCATATCCCTTGCAATCAAACAGTAATTCACGCGGCAATCAGCATATGAGAATTCGCAGCACGACGATTCTGGCTGTCCGGCGCGATGACAAAGTCGTTATTGCCGGTGACGGTCAGGTGACGATGGGCGACACGATCATGAAATCGGGCGCTCGCAAAGTTCGCCGCCTGTACGGCGACAAGGTTCTGGCCGGATTTGCCGGAACCAGCGCCGATGCCTTCGCGCTGTTTCAACGCTTCGAATCGAAGCTGGAACAGTTTCACGGTCAATTGAATCGCGCGGCGGTCGAATTGGCCAAAGATTGGCGCACGGATAAGATGATGCGCAATCTGGAAGCTCTGTTGTTGGTTGCCGATACCGCCAGCACTTTGCTAATCGGCGGCAACGGAGACGTCATCGAACCTGACGACGGCATTGTCAGCATCGGTTCGGGCGGGCCTTATGCTTTGGCCGCGGCGCGCGCGCTGATGCGCAGCACGGACTTGACGGCTCGACAGATTGCCGAAGAAGCGATGAAAATCGCTGGCGAAATCTGCATCTACAGCAATTCAAATTTAGTGATAGAGGAACTCTGATGATTGCGGATTGCAGATTGCGGATGGCGGAGTTTTGAAACTCCTTAAATCCGCAATCCACAATCCTCAATTCGCAATTGAATTATGGTTGTTTATCTAAAAGGTGATCTTGAAGAGCCGGGCGGTTTGGACAGTTTGTCTCCGCGACAGATAGTGGCGGAACTGGACAAACACGTGGTCGGGCAGAATGCCGCCAAACGCGCGGTCGCGGTGGCGGTTCGCAATCGCGTTCGTCGCCAGAAACTGCCGCCGGATATGGCTCAGGACGTGATGCCGAAGAACATCATCATGATCGGTTCGACCGGCGTCGGCAAAACTGAGATCGCGCGGAGATTGGCCAGGTTGTCGTCATCGCCGTTTTTGAAAGTCGAAGCTTCGAAGTTCACCGAAGTCGGTTACGTCGGTCGCGATGTCGAATCAATGATTCGCGATTTGTCCGAAATCGCCGTTGACTTGGTTCGCGAAGAAAAGATAGCAGAGATTGAAGACAAGGCCGCTCACAACGTCGAAGAGCGGATTCTGGATTTGCTGTTGCCGCAGAGCAAATCCAGCACGATGGTCACGCTGGACACGTCAATTGATCAGATCGAAGACACTCCTTCGGCCTCGCAGGAAACTTACAACCGCACGCGCGAAAAGTTTCGCCAGCAATTGCGCGAAGGCCGTCTGGACAGTCGCACAGTGGAATTGGAGGTTCGCGAGCGAAGCTTTCCGTCTTTTGAAATTTACACCAACCAGGGCATCGAAGAGATGGACATCAATCTGAAAGATATGATGCCCGGTTTGTTCGGCGGAAGAACCAAAACGCGCAAGATGACCGTCGCCGAAGCGATGGAATATTTGATGGCCGAAGAAGAGCAGCGGCTGATTGACATGGACACGGTCGCGCGCATTGCGCTGGAACGCGTGGAATCTTCGGGCATTATCTTTCTGGATGAAATTGACAAGATCGCCGGACGCGAAGGCGGTCACGGCCCGGACGTTTCGCGCGAAGGCGTCCAGCGCGACATTCTGCCGATTGTCGAAGGCACGACGGTCAACACCAAATACGGAATGGTTCGCACCGATCACATTCTGTTCATCGCCTCCGGAGCTTTTCACGTTTCCAAACCTTCAGACCTGATTCCGGAATTGCAAGGCCGATTTCCGATCCGCGTCGAATTGCAGCCTTTGACCATAGAAGATTTCAAACGCATCCTGACCGAACCCAAGAATGCTCTGACCAAACAATACAAAGCATTGCTGGAAACCGAAGGCATTCAGTTGGAAATCACCGAAGACGCGATTGACGAATTGGCCAACTTCGCCTTCAAGGTCAACGAAACCACTGAAGACATTGGCGCTCGCCGCTTGCACACGATTCTGGAAAAAGTGCTGGACGAAATTTCCTTTGAAGGTCCCGACCTGGTAGAAAAACAGCAGGTGGTGGATGCCGTTTACGTCAAGAAGATGCTTGCTGACATAGTCAAGAATGAAGACCTTAGCCGTTACATTCTGTAACGGAAATCAAAAGGCAAAAGGCAAAAATCAAAAAGTAAAAATGCGGAAACTTCTTTCGACAAATGGCATTTCTCAAAAACTTTGCCTTTTGCCTTTTATCTCTGTCGCTTTTCCGCTGACAAAAAGAGGGTTCAGGAACCTTCGCCCTTTGCCTTTTGATTCATTCCTTTTAGTTCTGACCAAAAGCAGGTTCAGAAATTTTCGCCTTTTGCCTTTTGCCTTTTGCCTTTTGATTTTCAATTTTGCCGCTTGCGGAAAAATTGGCGACCCATTACCGCCGATTCCGCGCGCTCCGCTGATCATCGAAGAACTAAACGTCGCTCAGCAGGGAACTCAACTGGTTTTGAGTTTTCCTTTGGCCAGGACAAACCGTTCGCCGAAATTGCAACGGATAGATGTTTATCGTCTGATTGATTCGGCAGGCGATCCGCCCGGATTGACGGAAGAAGCTTTTTCAGCCCGCGCCAACCTGATTACTTCGATTGATCAGATTCCGAATCAAAACTCGACCATCGTTTATCGCGACCAGCTCGATCTGAAAACCGGCGCGCGCGATCTGCGTTACCGTTACGCTGTCCGCCTTGTCAATCAAACCGGACAGGCGGCGGACTTTTCCAATTACGCGACGATTGTTCCGCTGTTCGATCTGACCTTGCCGCCTGCTGGTCTGACGGTGGTTCAACGCGAAAAAGAAATCGAAATAATCTGGATGCCTCCCGCCGCCAATGAAAGCGGAATCAGACCGGCCAATGTCGCCGGTTACAATCTTTACCGTCAGACGGGCGACCGAGTGATCAAACTGAACGACGCGCCGATCAACGAAACGCGCTTCATTGATCGCAATTTTGAATTCGGCAGGGACTATCAATACATCGTTCGAGCTTTGTCGTTGTTGCCGGGCAATGCCAGTCTGAATGCGGCGATTGAAAGCAACGAAAGCTCGCCGCTCGCTCACACGCCGAAAGATACTTTCCCGCCTGCCGCTCCTGACCCAATAACCATCGCCTCAATCGGCGGAATGGTCAGTTTGTTCTGGCCGCTGAATCAGGAAACCGATGTTGCCGGTTACAACATTTACCGCGCCGAATCTGAACAGATTCCGGCAGAACAATGGATCAAGCTCAATCCGCAGCTTCATAAAACCGCTTCCTTCCGCGATGATCGCGTCCAGGTTGGCAAACAATACTTTTACAGGATCGCGGCTGTTGACATTTACGGCAACGAAAGCACGCGTTCGGAAATAAAGAACGAAACCGTCAACCCTTGAGCGGCATTCAGGCTTTCATCAAAGACAACTGGTTTGACCTTCCGGCCTTGAAAACATTGTGCGCGAAGCCATTTCGCAATTTTTCCGTCAGGCTATAATGCCTTTCCAGCGGCAATAAAAACTAACAACAAATTTTCCACCAACGAAAGGGAGAGTGCATGACAGCTCACACCAGCTTTTTTCAAAACGTAATTGATTACGTTGACCGAGCCGCCGCCCTGACCAATCACCCGAAGGGGCTGCTCGATCAAATCAAACACTGCAACAGCGTTTACCATTTTGAATTTCCATTGCGGACGCAAGACGGCGGCGTGGAAGTAATCAAAGCCTGGCGCGTCGAACACAGCCATCACAAACTGCCGACCAAAGGCGGAATTCGTTATGCGCCCGAAGTCAACGAAGATGAAGTGAAGGCGCTGGCCGCGCTGATGACTTACAAATGCGCGATTGTTGACGTTCCGTTCGGCGGAGCGAAAGGCGCAATTCAGATTGATCCGCGCAATTACACGCTCGACCAGCTTGAGCGCATCACGCGTCGCTACACTCACGAACTGGCCAAGAAGAATTTTATCGGACCCGGCGTAGACGTTCCCGCGCCGGATTACGGAACGGGCGAACGCGAAATGGCCTGGATCGCCGACACCTATTCGGCGATGACGCCGGGTCAGATTGATTCCATCGCCTGTGTCACCGGCAAGCCTTTGGCGCAGGGCGGAATTCGCGGACGACGCGAAGCGACCGGGCGCGGATGTTTTTACGCCTTGCGCGAAGCCTGCGCTCACGCCGACGATATGAAGGCTCTGGGCTTGTCTTCCGGCATTGCCGGAAAACGAATCGTCGTTCAGGGATTGGGCAACGTCGGTTATCACGCGGCGAAATTCTGCCGCGAAGAAGGCGACGCCATCATCATCGCCATTGCCGAACGCGAAGGCGCGATTCTGAATCCGCAGGGATTGAACGAAGAAGAAGTCTTCAATCATCGCAAAGCCACAGGCTCGATTCTGGATTTTCCCGGCGCAACGAATATTCCCAACAGCGAAGACGCTCTGGAATTGGAATGCGACGCGCTGATTCCCGCTGCGCTGGAAAACCAGATCACAGAAGCTAACGCCCCCAGAATCAACGCCAGAATCATTATCGAAGGCGCCAACGGGCCGACGACTCCCGGCGCCGAAGACATACTTCGCCAGAAAGGTATTTTGATCGTTCCTGATGTTTACGCGAACGCGGGCGGCGTGACGGTTTCTTACTTTGAATGGCTGAAAAATCTTTCGCACGTTCGCGTTGGGCGAATGGGCAAACGGTACGAACAAGCCAGCGAATTGCGTTTGATTCACATGATGGAAACCCTGACGGGACGCTCATTCAATGACGATCAATTGAAGCTTGCCTCCAAAGGGCCCGACGAGCTGGATTTCGTCAACTCCGGCCTGGAAGACACGATGGTTGTGGCTTACCAACGATTGCGCGAAACCTGGAAGAGCAATTCGCGCATTCCCGATTTGAGAACTGCGGCGTTTTACGATGCGATTGAAAAGGTCGCGCGCGCTTACGCCGAACTCGGCATCTTCCCGTAAAACCATTGATGGTTGAGTCAGTACCGCGACCGGTAGGGAGCGGGTCTGCATCATGAGCACCCGCTTGCTACCGCGCGCGGTACTGATTACAAAGCCTTCGCCTGCAATCGCCGCATTCCGCGAATCCAGCGGTCGTAATCCGAAGCCTTGCGTTGGAAGTATTCGGCGACTTCCGGGTGCGGCAGAATCAAAAACTTCTCTGCGTCCAACCCGGCCACGACGGCTTCGGCAACTTCTTCAGGCGAAACCGATCCTTCGACCAGAAAATTTTCTCCCTTGCCGTCTTCGCCCAACAACATTCGCGTTCGCACGCCTTGCGGACACAGGCAGGAAACCTTGATGCCTTTGTCGCCATAGGTGATCGAGAGCCATTCGGCAAAAGCGACGGCGGCGTGTTTGGTGACTGAGTATGGAGCCGATCCGACCTGCGTCAACACTCCGGCGGCTGAAGCCGTTTGCAGCAGGTAACCTTCGCCGCGTTCCAGCATCTGCGGCAGCACGGCTCGCGCAGCGTAAATGTGAGCCATCACATTTACGCCGATGATTTCATCCCAGGCTTCGTTCGGAACTTCAGCGCCGCCGGGCATTCCGCCGATTCCCGCGTTGGAACAGAACAGATCAATCTGACCGAACTTGTTCGTGGTTTGTTTGATCAGATTGACGATGTCCGCTTCGTTGCTGACATCGGTTTTAACGGCCACGCCGCCGATTTCGCTGGCGACTGCTTTGGCTTTGTCAAACTCTCTGTCGGCGACGATAACCGCGCGAGCGCCTTCAGCGGCGAAGCGTTGGCACAAAGCGCGACCGATTCCCATCGCGCCTCCGGTGACGACTGCAATTTTGTTTTGTAATTTCATGTTTTCCTAAATCAATTCCGCCGCGTGGTTCAATCTTTCGACTGCGCGTTTTTGACCGACGATCAAAACAAGTTCGAACAAACTCGGCCCGACCGATTGACCCGTCAACGCCGTGCGAGTGGCGTTGATCAACAAACCAGCCTTGACGCCTTTGTCTTCGGCCAAGGCTCGCAGAGCGGCTTCGACGGCGTCGTGATCGAATTCAGCCAGCGCCGCAAAACGATCAGCCAATTCCGGCAGCAGAGTTTTCAGCGCCGGTTCTTTCTGAAGATTTTTCTTGACCGCCGATTCTTCAAACTCGAAATCCAGACCGTCAACGAAATACGGGCGACCGTGAGCGGCGAAATCCAGCAGCGTTCGCGCTCGTTCGCGCACCAGCGTGATCGTGTGTTCGTACCAGGCTTTTTGTTCGGCGTCGTATTCGTCGCGCCACAAACCGGCCTTTTGCAGTTCGGGTTTGACCAGCGGCAACAGCTTTTCCATCGGCCAGGTTTTGATGTACTCGAAGTTCATCCACAGAGCTTTTTGATCCGTCCAGTTGCGCGCGTCGCCTTCGGTGAAGTTAAACACGGCGTTCGATTTGTGAATGCCTTCCAGCGAAAAAAGCTGAACCAGTTCTTCGCGCGTGAAAATTTCGCGGTCTTGTTCGGCTTCAGTTCCGGCGGGCGACCAGCCCAACAGTGCCAGAAAATTTACGAAAGCGTCGGCGATGAAACCGCGATCGCGATAAGTCGTCACGCTGACGATTTCTCCGTGCTTGCGTTTTGAAAGCTTGCCTTTGTTCGGAGCCAGAATCAGCGGCAAATGTCCGAACTTCGGCACAGGTTTGCCCAGCGCCTGATAGATCAAAACCTGTTTGTGAGTGTTGTTGATGTGATCCTGCCCGCGTATGACGTGCGTGATTCCCATTTCGATGTCGTCCACGACCACCGACAGGTTGTAAAGCGGATGACCGTCCGAACGCAGCAAAACCAAATCTTCGATTTCCTTGTGATCGCGTTCCTGCACGCCGAAAACAGCGTCGTCGAATTGCGTCTTGCCTTGCTCTGGAACTTTGAAGCGAATGACGAAGGCTTCGCCCGCCGCCGCGCGCGCGTCTGATTCCTCTTTTGGAAGTTTACGAAACGGATTGACGACTTTTTCTTTGGCGATGTCCTGTTTGATGGTTGATTCGTCGCGCACCTGTTTGGGCGTGAAGTCGCGATACGCCCATCCGTTTTCCAGCAATTGATAAGCCGCCGCGCGATGTTTGTCGGCGTAATCGGATTGAAAGAACGGCCCTTCGTCATAATCCAGCCCCAGCCATTCCATGCCTTCCAGAATGCCGCGAACCATCTGTTCGCTTGAACGTTCGATGTCTGTGTCTTCGATGCGAAGGATGAATTTGCCGCCCGTCTTGCGAGCGAACAACCAATTGAACAATGCCGTGCGCGCTCCGCCGACGTGCAAATAGCCGGTGGGCGACGGCGCAAAACGAACTCGAATGTCTGACATAAGTTACTCGATTACTTTCTTGATTTTGATCTGATGAACTCAGGCGAGCCACTATACTGAATGATTTTACTCGTCAGCAAGTTGATGTTAATCGCAGAACTTGCCGACGGATTGGCTAAGGCGTAAGTTCTACGGGTTATGTGCAGAAACATCAAAACACTTTTCAACTTCGATCCGCCGGTGACGGATGAAGAGGTGCGCGCTGCCTCGTTGCAATTTGTCAGAAAGCTGAGCGGTTTCAACAAACCGTCGAAAGCCAACGAAACGGCGTTTCTTGCAGCCGTTGACCAGATAGCAGAGGTTTCAATGAAATTGTTGGATTCGCTTGAAACCAATGCTCCGCCCAGAAATCGCGATGAAGAAGCCGCCAAGGCGCGAGTGCGCGCCGCGCAAAGATTCCCGAAATGAATGATCTTCTCCGACCGACACGCCGGTGAAATGAAATGAGCGACTGACCTGACGCCAGCCGCTCGGCTTCAATTCGGTTTTGGACCGTTACGGTTTGGGCGCTGACGCGCGTTGGCTCATGCCGCGATTGAGAAGAATCTTGACTTCGACTCGCCGGTTTTGAGCGCGACCGGATGCGGTTTTGTTATCCGCCACGGCATCAGTCTTTCCGTAACCCATCGGCGTGACGAAGCGTCGAGTCGGAATTTTATGCCGCACAGCCAGGTACTGAATCACCGCTTCGGCTCGCTGCTGGCTGAGCTGGAAATTCTTCGCTTCATTGCCGGTCGAATCCGTGTGACCCGCAACCTCGATCATGTATGCTTTGGCGTTGAGCGCTTTTTCCGCCAGAGCGTCGAGCTGTTGTTTTGCTTCGGCGGAAAGCACCGCGCTGTTGACTCTGAAATTCACCGTGGCTGTGTCCTGCACGTCGTAATCGTCCAGAGCCGAAATGCGCTCATTCGCCACGGCCACTTCCTTTCTGGCTTCTTCGGCGACGGTGTAAAGCTCATCCATCTGTCCCGACAAACGCTCCTGGTTTGTCTCAACCGGATTGACGCGAGTGTCGGTGGTGATCGCGGCTCGCATATCGGATTCGTTGAACCTGATCTTTTCCGCCACAAGCTGACCTTGCCTGTCGCCGCGTCCTTCCACTTCGACAATCAACCCTCGCAAAATATCAGTCGCCGGATATTTTTTGCCGAAGCGAAGAAAACCGCCGTTGGCCTTGATGCTGGTGCTATCGGTCAGCAAAACTTGATAATCGGCACGGTTGCGGTCGCGGATGGTGAAGGTGTCGGCGTCGCGCGAAATGACGACGCCTCTGAACTTCAGCTTCGCGCCATTCGGAACCGATTGCAGGCTTAAATTTCTTGGCTTGTTGTTTTGTGCACTTGAGCTTTGCCCAAAAACCATAGGCGTTGCCGCCATCAATAAAGCCAGACAGCCAACCAAAACATATGGCCGCCATTTCCTGATTTCACAAATATTCATATTCCTCCTTCGGAGTTGTTGGGGGAAATGCGATAACGCTCATTGATGGGGGAATAAAATCAATTGCTCTGAATGTATGCTCAGACAAGCAGTTTAGGCTGGTAACAAGACGCGAAAATCGTAGCCAATGCCGGAA
>CAYRQB010000036.1:7235-26161 GCA_964426025.1 uncultured Heliomicrobium sp. | reverse complement strand
CGTGGGCGGAAGTCCCTGTTTTCAGATAGCAACACAAAAATAGGACACCACTAAATTTTGAATGCAGTTTCTTTTCAGTAACTTTTCTCCTTCGACTGCTTTAGACCTTTGCGATTTGGCGGCTTTGCGTGAGATTTCCTTTTCTTAAATGCTGTTTTTGCTTTCTCGTTCGATCTTCTTCGCTTCGTCCCAATGCGCGTCCATTTCGGTCAGAGTCACTTCATTCCAGCCTTTTCCATCTTCTTCAAGTCGGCGTTCGATGTGTTGGAAACGGCGGCGGAATTTTCTGTTCGTCGCTTTCAGCGCGCTTTCCGGTTCGATGTTGTGCCAGCGCGCGATGTTGGCGACGACAAAAAGCACGTCGCCAAGTTCGGCGGCAATTGCTTCCTGATCTATGTCCTCGCGTCTGAATTCTTCGCGCAATTCGCGGATCTCTTCTTCAAGCTTGTCGAAAATGTCCTCGCTTTTTTGCCAATCGAAACCGACGCGAGCGGCTTTTATCGTAAGCTGATGAGCTTCCAGCAGGGCAGGAAGCTTCGACGACGTGCCGTCGAGCATGGATTGCTTCTTTTCCTGCTTGCCATCAGCCGTGCGTTCCGCGGCTTTGATCGCTTCCCAATTTGCCAGCACATCGGCGGTTGAATTCACTGTCTCTGAGCCAAACACATGCGGATGTCGGCGATACATCTTTTCGTACACGCGAGTGATTGATTGTTGGACATCAAAATGACCGGCTTCGGCGGCTATCTGGCCGTAAAAGATGATTTGAAACAACAGGTCGCCAAGTTCGTCCCGCAACTCATTCCAATCTCCGGCTTCGGCGGCTTCGATGACTTCGTATGCCTCTTCGATCAGCATTGGCCCAAGCGTTGCATAAGTCTGTTCCTGATCCCAGGGACAGCCGTCGGGAGCGCGCAAACGCGCCATCATTTCAACCAGGTCATGGAAAGTTCTTTCAGTGTTCATGTGTCAATTTTCGCTTCGGTTTAGAGCTTCGCCGCAAGGCGCGGCAATATAACAAACGGGCATGAGCGCAACAAGCAACGGCTGTGTAAGTTTTTCAAGCTGCTTAGGGAATATTACCCACCCGGGTGGGGATATTGGTGTGGAAGTGATCGCCTTGTGGATAGGCAATAAATATAGAAGGAGTTTAGATATGTTAGCGCCCATCAACATTCATAACACGCCTCTACGCTCTGCTCCGGTTCTTAAACCGAGATTGCTGCTGGTTGCCGATTCGCCAGAACAGTTGAAAACATTAAAAGCCGAAGTTCCGCAAGCCGATTTTCAAACAACCAGTGTTTGCTCACTTGATGAATTACAAACTGCTTGTCGCGATTACCATGATTTGGCGGTATTTGCTGTTGACGCATCGCAACTGAAACCCATGCTCTCGGCTTTTCGTTCCAGCGCCGGTCACAAAGCCAGCATGCTTTTGGTGGAATCGTCACGATTCAGCAATGATCTGAGCCTGGCTGGCGTGTTGCCGACTTATCGCGCCATGCCATGCAATCACACGCAAATACGAACTCTGGTGAAGCTTTTCGGCCAGGGCGGGAACAACCGGTCGCAAACCAGTCGTCCAGTGTTGCTTTGAACGTCATACATTCAATCGGGCGTAGGCTTGCATCGCCGCCAAATGAACCTCGCGAATGGGAACCTGATGATTTTCCGCGGCGGTTCGGCAATCGTCAAATTCAGGAGAGTAATTCATCAAGCGGCCATTACTGGCACGAGCGGTTTTTATTCTGATTGCGCCGAATTCGGTTTCGACCGAGACGTGTTCGCGTCGCAGAATTTCGCGCTGTTCCTGGCGATGCCTGACGCCCAGCGTCGTCGTTTCACTGAAGATCAAATCAATCATCCGATTTCTGTCTTCCGGTTTGCACAACAGCGTCAACAGAACGCCAGGGCGATTCTTTTTCATCTGCACTGGAGTGTAAAACAAATCCAGCGCTCCCTGAGCCAGCGCTTTTTCCATCAAATGGCCGAAAACCTGCGGATTCAAATCGTCAATGTTCGCTTCAATGACGGCCACAGTGGTTGGCGTGTCGTCGGATGACGAATCCTCCATCTCGCCCAGAATCGCCCGCAGCACGTTGGGAAATTTCGGATAACTTCGCGTGCCCGCGCCATAACCGATTTTCTCGATTTTCATCTGAGGCAAATTGCCATAAGCGCAGGCAAGTGTGGCGATAATGGCAGCGCCGGTTGGCGTCACCAGTTCGCCTTCGATGTCTTTGGAATAAATCGGCAAACCCTTCAATAATTCTGCCGTCGCCGGACCGGGCACGGGATAAGTTCCGTGGGCGCATTTGAAAGTTCCCGAACCGACATGCACTGAAGACGAAACGACGCGCTCAATTCGCAAGGCTTCCAGACCGATGCATGCGCCGACAATATCAACAATCGAATCAATCGCGCCGACCTCGTGAAAGTGAACCGTTTCAATCGGAATTCCGTGTATCTTCGATTCGGCTTCGCCTATGCGCTGGAAAATCGTCAAAGCTCGCTCCTTGACCGAATCCGAAAGCGAGGAAGCCGAAATCATCTGCTTGATCTGCGAAAGCGAACGATGCTCATGGTGTGATTGCGGGTTTTCGGCGTGTGAATGATCGTGGTGGTGATGATCGTGTGAATCCCCGTGATCGTGATGATGATGTTCGTGTGAATGATCGTGGTGATGTTCGTGCGAATGGTTGTGGTCATTCAAATGAACGTCAAACTTCGCCGAAGAAATTCCGCTGCGATCAACTCGCGTCAGACTCAGTTCGTAACCTTCAACGCCGAGTTTCGACAGTTCTGTTTTCAGATAGTCGAAATCCAATCCGCAATCCAGCAGCGCGCCGATGAACATATCGCCGCTGGCTCCTGCAAAACAATCCAGATAAAGCGTACGCATATAAAGCTTCTTTCCTTCTCTCCTTTACGGCTCAATCCTGACAGGCGTCCTGACCGGCAGCATATCGAACAGTTCCTTGATGTCTTCGTTTTCCAAAGCCATGCAACCCAAAGTCCAATCGCGAATCAGCCCGAATAACTTTCCAGTCCCGCCGCCGTGAATGAAAATGTCTCCGCCAAGTCCGGTGTTTTGCGGCGGTTTCGATTGAGATCGAATCGCTGCGGCAATCGCCTTGTGCTGGCTTTGGGAAATCAATCCGGCTTTCAATCCCGCGTCGGCGTCTTTGATATTCGGGTAACTGACGCCCAACGAAAGATGAAAATCGCTCTTCGGATTTTTGTGCGTGATGTAATAATCGCCTTCGGGGGTTCGGCCATCGCCCTGTTTCTGTTTGTGACCGGTCGGCGTGTTGCCAAGCGCAATCTGATAGGTTTTGAAAAGCTTTTCCCTGCCGCCGCTGATTTGAAACAGGTATAACTTGCGCTCGGATTTTTTGATCAGTATGCGATAGGAGATGGCGCTGGCAGACGACGAACCTTGCACGGGTTCTGTTGAAACGACCGAAGCCAGAATCAATCCGCATAACAAAACCATCGAAAAAGTATTTGAGCAAACCGCGCTCATTCCGTAACCCCCTTGCCGACGATTTCTGAGGCTAACTGTTCGGCTTGCCTGATGCAATCGCCGATTGATACGCCGTGCAGGTAATTTCCGGCCAAATGCAATCCAGCATGATTCTTCAATTCGACTTCGAGTCCGACGACGCGCGTGGCGTGGCCGATTTCATATTGAGGAATCGCTCGTTCATAACGCGTGATCGGCAGTCGCCGCGCTTCGCCGGAAATCCCCAGCGCTTTGCTCAGATCGCCGTGAACCAGGTCAGCCAGTTCGTCATCACCCAGCATTGCCGCTTCCGGGTCGGTCGCTCCGCCGATGAAATTTGTCGTCAGAACCCAGCCATCGGGCGCGCGTCCTGTAAAAAGCGAAGAATTCCAGACCGAACCCAACGTCCGCAAACCTTCGTTGCGCGGAGCTAGAAAGCCGAAACCATCCAACGACCGGCTGATTTGATCAGCGCGATAAGCCAGCGGCACAGAAGCCAGAGAAGCGTAGGGAATTTCCGCCAACAACGAAGAAAGTTGCGGCGAAACCTGCGACAGCAATCTGGCCGTCGCGTCCGCCGGAGTTGCGACGATCAAATTCGAGCAGACGAATTGCTTCATTTGGGATTGATGCTCGACCATCAGTTCAAAACCTTCGGACGATTTGCTGACGCTGCGAACATCGGCTTCCGTCATCAAAGCCGATCCTAGTTCTTTTGCCAGACGCTGCGGCAAAGTGTTCAGGCCGTTGCGAAACGAACAAAGTCTGTAAGGTCGCAGCGAACGTTTCGGTTGTTCGTTTTGATGGCGCGCCTCGCGAAAGGATTTCAATCCGCCGCGAATAATGCTTCCGGCTTCGGCTTCGAATTCCGCCAGCTTTGGAAAACAGGCTTGAACCGACAACCGTTCAGGATCGCCCGCGTAAACGCCGGACAAAAAGGGCGCAACCAGCTTTTCCAAAACCTGATTGCCCAGCCGGCGGCGAACGAATGAAGCGACGCTTTCTTCCGAAACATTGGAGCGCGTGCATCCTGTCAGCATGGTGTCGTGGGCATCTTGCCCATTGGAGCGCGGGCATCCTGCCCGCATGGTGTCGTGGGCATCTTGCCCGCCTCGCTGATTACTATTTCCAGCCTTCGCTTTAACAAAAGGCTCAGCCAGCAACCTCAGTTTTGCCGCCCTGGAAATCAATCTGGTTTTGATCAATGCCACAGGTCCCATCGGGACTGCGTGAAACTCTCCGCCGGAATAAACGTAGGCCGGAGCTTTCGGATCGCCAGTCACCATCTCGCCCATCAGATCAAGTTCTTCAACCAGATCGAGCAATTCGTGATCGCCGCGAAAACTGTTCGGCCCCTGTTCGATCAAAAAACCGTGAGCATCGCGGCTTTGAATCGCTCCGCCCACGCGATTGGTATGTTCGATTATCAACACGCTGCGGCCAAGCCGTTTCAGCCTGTAAGCCGCGACAAGCCCCGAAATGCCAGCGCCAAGAATGATCGAATCAATTTTCATTGTTCAATTTTGAGATTACCAAATCGCCCAGCGCTTTGATAAAGCGCGGATCGGTGTTGAAGGCGGGAACGCGGCGGTAGGCTTTGAAGCCGAGTTCTTCGGCCAGGTCTTTGTAAAGTATGTCCAGTTCGTAAAGCGTTTCGATGTGCTCTGAGACGAAGCTGATGGGAATGGCCAGAACCTGTTCGACGCCCGCGGCTTTCATTTCACGCAATTTCATGTCGGTTGACGGTTCCAGCCATTTGACCGGGCCGACTTTGCTTTGAAAGCTCAGATGCGACTGGCTCTGATTGCCGAGCTTTTCAGAAACCAATCGCAGAGTTTCTTCGGTGTGGCGCAGGTACGGATCGCCGTTTTCGATGTAACTTTGCGGAACGCTGTGGGCGCTGAACAGCAGATGAACGCGGCGCGGATCGGGATCGGGAAATTGCTCGATCTGCTCTTTGATCTGTTCAGCCAGCGCCGCGATGTAACTTTCGTGAGTGTGCCAGCGCGTGATGTAACGGCGGCGAATGTTTCGCAATCCTCCGCGTCGGTCGAGCAGAGCGATGAAATCTTTTGTGCTCGATCCGGTCGTCGAAACTGAAAATTGCGGATAAAGCGGCAAGGCTATCAGATCGGTGATTCCGTCTCGCTCGATTTCGTCAAGCGCAGCTTCGGTAAACGGATGCCAGTAACGCATGCCGACGTAAACGTTCGCCGTGACGCCGCGCCGCGATAACTCTTCGCGCAAAGCTTCTGCCTGTTGATCAGTGATTCGGCGAAGCGGAGAACCCCCGCCGATCAATTGATAATTGGCTTTTGATTTTTTCGCGCGTGAAGTCGAAATCACCCACGCCAGCGGTTTCTGCAAAGCGCGAATCGGAATGCGAACGATTTCAGGATCGGAAAACAGATTGAAGAGAAAAGGACGGACATCGTCCTGAGTTTCAGGTCCGCCCAAATTGAACAGTAACACTCCAAGCTTCATGGCTTCATACCGTTCCGGCGATGATAATCGTCGCCACTTCGGGATGAATGTATTTGCGAATCGCTTCGTCAATTTGCTCTTTGGTCAGCGAGACAACCTCGGTTGGGAATTCGTCCAGAAAAGCGACGCCGAGATTGAAAAGCTCGGCTCTGGAAATTTGTCCCGCCATTCCGGCATTTGTGGCCAATCCGATTTTGAACGAACCGACGACTGACGATTGTTCGTCGCGCAGTTCGTCTTCGCGAATGCCGTTGGCAATGTAATCGCTGACGATTGCCAGCGTCGCTTCAATTACCATGTCTATGTTTTGCGGCGCCAGCGTTACGCCGATGATAAACGGGCCGTCGCCGATTCCCGATTCACTGAAACTGGAATTGATGCCGTAGGTCAATCCCATCTCGTCGCGAATTTTCATTCCCAATCGCGAAGACAGAGTTGATTGACCAAGCGCGCGATTGGCGATGGTGGCCGCCAGATAATCAGGATTCGATCTTCGCAGTCTGGAGGCATGGCCGATGAGCAAATCGCAATTCGGTTTATCTTTCATCGGCACGAAATCACGCTTAGGTTCCGACTGAAGCTGAGTTTCAGGCAAATTGATTTCCGTCGCCGGAGCGCCGCGCCAATCGCCAAGCTGTTTTTCGACCAGATGGCGCACTTCATCCGGCTGAACATCGCCGACGACTGTCAGGATCATCGAATCGGCCCCGTAATATTTCTGATGAAAATCCCTGAGGTTATCCGCGCTGATGGTTTCAATCTGGGCGATGGCAGTTTCCGCCGGCAACCGATGAAACGGGCTTTCAGCCGGAAAGACGATTTGAGTCAATCGTTCGTAAGCGCGAGAGCGAGTGTCTTCCTGATCCTCTCTGATGCTGGCGATGACGCGATGTTTGAGCTTTTCCAATTCCTCTGCCGGAAAAGATGGCAGACGAAGTTCTTCAGCCAGCGTCGAAACGATCAACGGCAAATCGCGGCTGAGCGATTGCCCGCTGACGGAGGTCGTGAAATTGTTCGACGAAACACCCAGACGAGCGCCTGCCGATTCCAACTCTTCGGCAATTTCCAGTTTGCCGCGTCGTTCGGTTCCTTTGCCTAGCATGCTGGAAGTGATGCTGGCCAGACTGTCTTTTCCAGCCGGGCTAAGGTATTCCCCAACTCTCAAATATCCCGACATTGAAACCGTCGGATTGGCATGATTTTCCAGCACCAATAACAAAATACCGTTATCAAATTGGTAACGATGAACGCGTGAAGCGAATGAACTGCTATTCATTTAGTTCCCTTGATCAATTCTTTTTATTTGCCTCAGGCTTTTTGTCCGAAGGCAATCGTCTTGGCGCGTAATAAGGCTTGCCGTTCAGCTTTTGAACTTCTTTCATGAAGTTCGTGCCGTAATCGGCTTCGGCATCCGACAACGCCCACGCCTGACGTTTGTAATTCCAGTTATCGGGGTTGAGCCGTTGCGCTTCCTTGTAATGTTGAATTGAAGCGTCCTTTGCTCCCAGATGGTAAAGATGTTCAGCCAGAGCGAATTCAGCCGCCGCGCGCGCCCAATCAGGATTTTGCGGAGCCAGGCGTTCTTTCAATTCCTTTTCGCTCAGAGCGAATAGGCTGCGGTCGCCCTTGTCCGCCCAATCGCGAATGGCATTCAGATATTCTTCCGCTTCCAGTTTGTGCATTGACGTGTAGCGGTTGTCCACATAGGCGGCTTCATTCGGACGGACGATACGGCCTTTTTCGTTGATCCAAACGGCGGTCGGAACATTGACCATGTCGTAGAGCCGCGTCACCAGATGAGTTTCGTCAATCAACACAGTGTATTCGGGTTTGGCGGCGTCAATCCATTTGCCCGCGTCCTTGATTCCGCCTGTATCCTGAGCGACCGAAATGATCTCGAAGTTTTTGCTCTTCAGTTCAGCGTAAAGTTTCTGCCAGCCTGGCAGGTCAAAACGGCAGCCTCACCACGAAGCCCAGGTGATCAGCAAAACCTTTTTGCCGCGAAAATCCGACAGGGAATGCAGCTTGCCGTTTTTGTCCGGCAATCTGAAATCGGGCGCGACAAGCGAGGAAACAAATTTGTTTTGATCTTCGGGACGCGGCCCGAAAAACCACACTGAATGTTCGGAATCATAAGCCGTGGGTTGACGCAACAAACGCGCAAACTCGCTGAGGTTGAACCAGGTTTCTTTGCCCTGCCTGGAAAGAAACGCAGTCCGCCGTGCTTTCGGAATCGGGAAGCACAGTTCGTCGCGGCAAACTCCCTGCGGTTTCAGGACAAATCCGGTGGCGCGCGTCAGGTCCTTCAGAGTCACCCAAACATCTTCACCGGCTGCCAACTGTGACGGCGAAGGCGCAACTTCCGTCACTCTGTTGTCATAAATCACCACGCGGACGCCCGCCATAACGGTTGAATTGAGCGCCGACGTTACGAGCATCAACACCGCTGTCATCACAATCAGTTTCATATCTCCTCCTCTTCCGGGAAATTGATCTCTTCTTTCGGAATGAACCAGCCGACGGTGCGATTGTCTTCGGTGAAGTAGGTGTTTACTACGCGGCGAATGTCGGCGGCTGTCACCTGTTCGACCATTTTCGGCAGATCAACATACATCTTCCAATCGGCGATGGCTTCGGCTTCGCCCATCACGCTGACCACGCCGAACGGACTGTCGCGCAGGTAAATCATCTGCGTCAGTATGATGTTTTTCGCCTTGCGCAATTCCTTTTCGGTCACATCTTCGGTTTTCAGTTTTTCGATCACGTCCAGAACCACCTGCTCGGCGGCGGCGTGTTCGACGCCTGGGCGCAATGTCACATCAACGGTGAACAATCCCGGATCGGTGAACTGAAAAGCCTGTGCGTTTTCGTCAACCGCAATCTGCGATTCGATCAGAGCCTGATATAGCCGCGAAGTAACCCCTGCCGACAGCACGTGATCCAGCACGCTCAAAGCGGGCGTATCCGGATGGCGAGCTTCGGGAATGTGCCAGGCCATTTCGATCAAACCCAATTGCCCGGCGCGGCGCAACTTGAAACGGATTTCGCCTTCCTGTGCTGGTTCGGTCGTGTACATCGGCAGAATCGAATGCGGCGAAGGCGGGATCGAGCCGAAATGCCTGGTGATCAATTCAAGCGCCGTCTGATCATCGAAATCGCCAACGACAATCGCCGTCGCATTGTTCGGGTGGTAGTAAGTGTCGTAAAAATCCTTCAACCGCGATGTCGGCACGCCTTCGACATCCGAACGCCAGCCGATGGTCGGGTGATGATAAGGATGTTCGCGAAACGCCATCGCCCAGACGCGTTCGTCCAGAATTCGCGAAGGTTCGTTTTCGCCGCGTTCCATTTCGTTGCGGACGACGGTCATTTCCGATTGACGGTCTTCGTCGGCAATGAAGGAATTTCGCATGCGGTCGGCTTCCAGATGTATGGCCAACTCAAGCTGGTCGCTAGGTAACATTTCGTAATATCGCGTTCGGTCGAACCATGTGTCGGCATTATAGACCGCTCCCTGACGTTGCAAGACTGCGGCAATCTGAGTGCCGTTCTTTTTGTTGTAAGTCGGCGTGCCTTTGAAAAGCATATGCTCCAGCAAATGCGTTGAGCCGGTGTGACCGACAGCTTCGTTGCGCGAACCGACGCGATAAACGATCATAAAAGCCACCACCGGAGCCGCGCGCTGCGGCACAAGCAGAACCTTCATCTCGTTCGCATCAAGTTTGTATTCGGTGATGCCTTCGTATTCCGTGATTTTGGTAAATGACATAAATCAATCTGTTTCGTCGTAATTGCTCAAGTAAAATTCCTGATCGTAATCAATAATTGCCAGACGGATCAATTGCAGCCAGCCTGTTCTTCCAAGCAAGTTGCGCGATAGTTTGTCAACCTCCGCAAAGTAAACAAAAGTGTGAAACCTCAGCCCCAATGTTTCCAGAATCACTTCGTGTCCATAGGCAGTAATGATTCCCGCAACTGTGCCAAGCCTGATTGGCGCTCCATTTTCGACATTGATTCCGAGTTCTTCTCCAATTTCTCTCGAAAATAGACATACTTGCGCTCCTGTATCTACTTTGGCGTCACAGGTAATTTCTATGTCTCCACGACGAAGAATGGCTGTAATCGTAATTCCACTTTCCAGAGAAGCATATTTGTGGTGTTGCTCGAAGCTGAGTTGATAAGCCATCGCCAAAATAGCCTAAATTCTGACAAAAGAAAGTGTGGTGCTGGGTTCGACAAATATCATCAAGGCATCCGGCACGCCAGCGCGGCGCGCTTCTGCAAATACATCCTTAAATTCACTGCCGTGACTGACCAAACGATCTCCATCAAGTGCAACCCACAGGTTGGCATATTCGTCCCTATGCTGACATAGCCACTCATATTCGAGTGAACGATCTTTCACGGGTTGACCGCGCCCGATGAATTTTGGCTGAAATGGAATCGGTGGAAGCTCGCCAATCACCATCGGTGTTTCATTGAGAAATTGGCGAACCTGTTCGCGCTGTACAGGGGTAAGCGATTGAATTTCGGCAATGACTTTTTCAACTGCTGTTTCGGCCATAAGCTATATTTCCTTAATCGTACTGGATGATTATAACCTTGCCACCTGTTGTTCAAGCTACCTCTTTAACTCCTGCCTTTGCTGCTTCGATGAATGCTCGCGCGTTTTCGACCGGAACCATAGGCATGATGCCGTGGCCCAGATTCATGATGTGGCCGACAGGTCCGGCTTTGAACAGAATTTCGCGGACCAGCGCGGCAATTGTTTCCGGCGATCCGAGCAAAGCGCACGGATCCAGGTTTCCCTGCAAAGCCAGATTGTCGAACCCCGCATCATCCAAACGGCGGCGGGCTTCGGCAATGTCAATCCGCCAGTCAATGCTCAGTACGTTCGCGCCCGATTCGGCCATCTTTTCCAGAATTGCGCTGCAACCGTTGACGTAAAGCGTCGCCGGAACGCTCAAACCGCCGGGGCCGCGATGCAGACGCGAAAAAACTCGTTGATGATATTCCAACGCGAATTCTTCGTAATCCGCGGGCGACAATTCCCCCGCCCAGGTGTCGAACAATTGCACTACCTGAGCGCCGGCTTCGATTTGTGCGTTCAGGTAATCTGTCACCGTGTCGGCGATCTTTTCCAGCAATCGGTGCAGCAAAGCCGGATTGGCGAACATCATTCGTTTGATTTCGGCGAAATTGCGCGACGTTCCGCCTTCGATCATGTAAGAAGCCATCGTAAAGGGCGCTCCGGCAAATCCGATCAGCGGCGCTTCGTTGTTTAGTTGTTTCCGCAGCAAACGAATCACATCCATGACGAAGCCGGTTTTTTCGACCGGATCGGGAACGATCAGCTTATCAACCTGTTCGGAAGTTCGGATCGGAGTTTCAATCACCGGGCCTCGGCTTTCGACTATGTCCAGTTTGATTCCCATCGCTTCGACCGGAATCAGAATGTCGGAGAACATAATTACTGCATCTACGCCCAGGATGTCGTATGGCTGCATGGAAACTTCCGCCGCCAGTTCAGGCGTTTTACACAAAGTCAGAAAATCTGTTTTGCCGCGCACGGCTCGGTATTCGGGCAAGTAACGCCCGGCTTGTCTCATCATCCAAACCGGGGCGCGGTCAACCTCCTGCCGTCGGCAGGCGCGAATCAATCTATCGTTATTAATCATTATTCAAACTCGCGATTAAAAAATTTGCTGGTACAGTTCGCATCTTACCATTCCAGACTCTTTCCCGCACTCGCCCCCGACAATGCCTTTTTCTCGTGCCAAGGTTTCGGATGGAACCATGCTTGCTTGGCTTGGGCCGAAATTTTACGTATAAGATAGCTTCACTTTTCTTTCCTGACTTGAGAGCCAAAATCCTACAGCAGATTTGTAGCATTGGATCAAATCATATAATTCAAAGGTCATGTTTCGGAATTCAATCCCTCTCAGTCGGGGAGCCAACCCAAAGTGATTGAAGTGTTCCCCAAATGCCTGAAGCGCATTGACAAAAGGAGCAGTTGTGGAAAGCAGATCATCGCCACAAGTGATGGTTGAAAATCCAACAATACCAGACGGCCTGTTGGTCACCAGGATGCGTCTAATTCTGGCTTGTGCGGGGTTGTCTGTCATTTATATTGATCCGGCAGAACCAGACCGTCTGGTCGAGGCAACTTATGCAACGCTGATCCTGTTTGTCATTTACAGCCTGATCATCCATATGCTGGCCAGGAAACAGCATAAGTTATTTCTGGTGATTCAAGACTGGTCACATTGGCTTGATCTTTGTTGGTACGTGGCACTGATTTCGCTCAGCAGTGGAACCAACAGCCTTTTCTTCTTTGGCTTTATCTTTTCCATTCTTACTGCCTCTTTCATTCATGGTTTTCAGTCAGGCCTGAACATCACGATAGTTTCGGCCATTTCGTTCAGCATCATCGGTCTGATTGGTTATAGCGAAAATATGGCCACGGAGCTTAATCGCACATTGATACGTCCGGTCTATTTGTTGGTGCTGGGTTATATGCTCGCTTACTGGGGAGGTTATGAAATCAAGCTCAGGCGGCGACTGACCTTGTTGAAAGACATTAGCCATCTTTCCAATCCGCGTTTTGGAGTTGATCGGACAATCGGTTTGATACTGGAACAGCTTCGCTCGTTTTTCCAAGCAGACTCTTGTCTGCTGGCGTTAAAAATGCCATTTGCCTCCACATACAATATTTACCGAACAACGGCTGATTCGGACGAACCAATCGTCAACACAGAAATCATCAACCAAAACCACTCGTCCAAATTACTCGCATTGCCCGATGAACTGATCGTCGCATACAACGATCACCCAAGCAGTTGGAAGAGATGGAAAAAAAGCTATTTCAGCTTCGATGCAACCGACAGACAGTTTCCTGTCAAATCACAACTTGATTGCGAAACTCTGGCGGCCAACTTTGATTGCTCTTCGTTTATTTCTGTTCCGCTCAAATACGGGTTTGAATCGCACGGACGTATTTTTATCACTTCACAACGACCATTTGATGAAGAAGACGCCCATTTTCTGCTTCAGGTCGTGAAACACATCCTGCCTGTGATTGACAACATTCGATTGATTGATCACATGGCGTCGGACGCGGCGCAGGTGGAACGGCAACGTATCGCTCACGATGTTCACGACAGCGTCATACAACCTTATGTTGGTCTCAGAATCGGGCTGACTGCCTTGCATCGCAAGATGGCTTCGGGCGCTCCGATCACATCTGCAGACATTGAAAAGCTGTTGGAATTAACTGAAATCGGCATCAATGACCTTCGTCAATATACTTCTTCACTTCGATCAACCGACGGGGCGGACAGCGGCCTGGTTGCTGCGGTCAAACGCTTCACGGGCAAGTTTGCCGAAGCGACGGGCATTTCAGTGGAAGTAACGGTAAACAATGATATTCACGTCAACGACCGGTTGGCAGCGGAGGCTTTACAGATGATAGCCGAAGGCCTGAGCAACATCAGAAGACATACCCAATCCGCATCCGCAACCATCGGCATTGATTGTCAGGAAAATCTTCTCACATTGATAATCCGGAATGAGGCCGAAAAAAACACGTCCTGGGTTCCATTCATTCCCCGTTCCATTACCGAACGCGCGGAGTCTTTAGGCGGTCACGCCATCGTAAAACAAGGCAAGGAAGGTGACACAATCGTTTTAGTCGAAATCCCTCTTTGATTGAAGGAGACATTCCATGGCCACCCCGAATTCTCAGCATATTCGCATTCTTCTGGTAGACGATCACAAACTTGTTCGCGCCGGAGTACGATTACTGATTGAAACCAACCCCAGATTGGAAGTTGTCGGTGAGGCGGCGAATTACGCAGAAGCCAAGGCTTTGACCATCAATGAACTGCCGGACATTATCCTGCTCGATCTGGACCTGGGCGATGAAAACGGAATAGATTTTCTGCCTGAGTTGCTGGCCATTGCGCCTGATGCGCGAATCATCGTCCTGACCGGTTTGCGCGACATACAAACCCTGATTCACACCGTACAACTCGGCGCAAAAGGTGTGATCCACAAAGATCAGGCCACGGACATCGTTCTGCAGGCGATTGAAAAAGTTTATGCCGGAGAAACCTGGTTCGACGGCGCAATTATGGCCAGCATGCTGACCAGGCTTGCTGCAAACAAAGGCAAATCGGGCAATCAGGAAACAACCAATCTGAATGTTTTGACCAAACGCGAACGCCAGATCATCAGCCTGGTCTGCCAGGGATTGAAAAACCAGAAGATCGCCGACCTCCTGTTCATTAGCGAGGGGACGGTTCGAAATCATTTAACCGTCATCTATGAAAAATGCGGCGTCAAAGATCGGTTCGGATTGATCGTCTTCGCACACAGCCATGGTCTGGAAATTTATCTACCATAAAACCTCAATATCAGCTTTATTCTTCACCGCTTTGCTAGCAGTGATTTATCTGAAAAGAAATACATCTGAGGATGCTCACTAACAAAATGTGAGCATCCTCAGATGTATGTAGCCAGACGATTGCTTACACTGCAAATCGTAAATTTGCCTACACGATTGTTAAAACTTCAAACTTGGCCCCGAAGTTCCTATGTCAGCTTTGCCAGGCAAATTTGCCGCTTCAGCAATATAGGTTGCCAACTTAGCTCTCGCGGCCAGGGGGTTCGTTTGATGGTTATTTGGACATCGGATTTCAGCTTATTATCAATATCGCCTACGGAAAGCGAGCGACCTCTTTCCGAATTATTGGCAGAGCCAGATAAGCTACTTCCAAACGATACCGATAACATCAAAAACAAACAGAGTTCTCTACCAACAATACTTACAAGCGCGGTTTACACACCTTCTGGCTTCAACCTGAATCAACTTCAATCTTCCGGAACTAAAGTCGGTTCCCGGATTAAAACGCTGTGCAAAGAGGCAATGCGGTGTCCAGTTTCGCTTTGCATTCTCATCCATAACCTTGCGGGTATGGATTTTGTTACGCAGCCAGCAACCTTCGCCAATAGCGTGGCAAGGTAGCCTGGCTAACCAACTTCAGCCGGCTTCGGCCTGCAATAGGAGAAAAAATGAGATCCCTCAGAAATCATCCAAGAGTTTTAATTGCAACTCTCGCTTTGGCTTTGATTGCTACTGTCACGACAATTATTGGTTTATCCGTATCCGCACAAAGGAGAAGCGGCACGACGCTCGCTGCATCCAAGACCATTGATATATGCGACCTCGGTGATGGGAACTGGAAATACTCCGGAGACATATCAGTCTGGAACGAAGGCGCTGTGGCAACAACAGGGTTGACCATTCAGGATTGCATACAGAACAAAACTGGCAGCGGCCAATTCATGGACATTTATTGCACAGACATTCCTGTGTCTGCCCAAATTCCGGCTGGCACAACGATGTTGACCGCGACGGTGTTTCATTACGAAATCATTGCCCCTGCCCTGACCGGAGATATTCGGAACGCCGTGAAAGTTACGATTACCAACCATTCCGGATCGCTCGGAACTCCAAAAGGGCCGGAACCTAAAGCCACATGGACAGGCGGTACTCCGGGGCCTTGCGCAGTGGAATGTGGATGCACTTATACGCAAGGTTACTGGGGCAACAAACCTGGCGTAGTTTGGCCCGCGCCTTACGACCGTAATGCACCGTTCTTTAACAGCGGCCTTACCTGGCAACAGATACTCGACGCTCCTGCTGGTGGCAATGGCTATATCATCCTTGGCAAACAGTACATTGCCGCCGCTCTCAACCAGGCGAACAATGCATGCACGCCTGAAGGGCTTTTTGGGGCGGGGGGCACATTTACCCTGGCTACCAGTTTCTTCAATAGTGCCAGCACTCCCGGCACCACCTGCCCCACACCGAGTTCGTGCGGTACCCAAAAGACCTGGGGCGGCATTCTAGATAGTTACAATAATGGCGTTTATCCCGGTGGACCTGCTCACTGTGGCGAGTAACGGCAAGACAGCGCTTTAACATCTGTCATTATCCGTGACGACAAATGCCGACAAACAACAAGCAGAATGACTGGCCAGGAATATTACTTCCTGCCAGTCATTCGCACCTCGAAAGACTTGGCTATGCGAGTGACTTTACGGCCAATTATTTCTTCCTACCACATCGCTACAGTTCGGTTTTGTGTGCTTAGGCCAAACTCTCATTGCCGTAAAAGTGAGGATGCTCATGTTCAGAATGTGAGCATCCTCAGATGTGGAATCTCAATGAGTTACCTATATTGAAACTGTAGTTAATTGGCTAAAAACGATATCGGCACGAATCGAAAATTAAAATAAAGTCAAAGATGTCCCGACTGTCTCCTCTTCAGGTCGTAATCGAAGCGCAAGAAAACCGAAGCAAAACTTGTCACTTTTTGTCAGGTGTGCAGTGTTATCAAGTCCCGTGCTTCCCCACAATCTAAAAGCATTGGAACTGGTGATGGGCCGCTCAAGGCAACAGATGGTTATCCGGTTGGTTTTAGCTACAAACCTCCTTTTACCATTCCTCGCCTCAGTCCGTTGAAGAACTGCAGTCCGCCATTGCTGTAAGTGACACTTCTTTAAGCCCTGGTGCCATATAAACAATTCCAATGACATTCGCCGTCTCCCATTCGGCGTATAAGGAGTCAAGCATGAACCCCAATAATCCCTCGAAAGGAACTCGACTGAGTTTACCCGACAGAATAAAGACCATTTCACGAAGCGCGCGCCTGATTGTTTTGCTGGCAATGGTCGCGTGCTTCTCAATCGCATTTCTCTCGACATCATCGGCGACATCAATCGGAACCATGTTGCGAGAGAGCCTGCTCAATCCGGCTAACTTCCTGAAACCGAACACGTCCAAATCCGCGCTGAGTCTGCCTCAACGACAAAGACCCGCGCCAGCCCCATCGGATCAAGCCGACGACAAGCAATTACGTGTTGCCGGTGACCTGAACATCGCTCGCCGCGACCACACGGCGACAACGCTGGATGATGGAAGGGTTTTGATCATTGGCGGCGAAAACGAATCCGGCCCGGTCACCGATGCGGAAATATACAATCCCGTTTCGCAGAAATTTACGTTGGGCGCGAAATCAATCTCGGCGCGGTCGGCTCATACTGCAATTAAGTTGCAAGACGGTCGAGTGCTGATTATCGGCGGGCACAATTACGGCTCCGCGATGAACTCTACGGAAATTTTCGATCCGGCAACCGGAACATTTACCCAAGGCCCTACGCTCAATCGCGCCCGCGCCAACCACACCGCAATCGCGCTGGCTGACGGCAGAATTTTGATCGCAGGCGGCGACGAAGAAGGAACAGTGGAAATCTTCGACGCTCGGTCACAAACTTTTGCTCTTTTGGAATCTCGTCTGAATGCGGTTCGCGCCGGTCATAGCGCTGCGCTTCTGAAAAACGGCAAAGCGCTGATTGTTGGTGGCGTATCGGCTGATACAGAAGGCATTCAATCCGCGGAAGTCTTCGACCCTGAAACTCTCAGCTTCCACGCGACCGCCAACGAAATGCGAGCCGCACGCAAGCACCCTGCCTTGCGCGTGCTGCCTGACGGTAAGGTGCAGGTGATAGGTGGCGACAAAGAAGGCACGATGGAAGTGTTCAACAACGAGGGAGAATATTTCACCGCCATCGCGCATCTGATTGATCGTCCGGCTGATTCATCCCAAATCCTGCCTGAAATCCTGAATGACCAAACGCGCGAATCCTTGCTTCATCGAGCTAACAGCCGTTCGGACAGTTTGCTGGGTCTGCTTTCATTCAGGGAAAACGATCTTTTCGACCGCAGCAATTATTCGTTGAACGACATCCCACAGGCCAATCAAACCATTCTGGCCGGCGGCGTCAACAGCTTCGGCGCGGCTTTGAAATCAGTCGTACTGATGACTTCCTCCACCGCGACAGTGACAACAGATCTGACCGACTATGTGCCGGGGCAGACAGTAATTATCACAGGCGCAGGTTGGCAGCCGGGGGAAACCGTAAGTATGGATCTGCACGAAGTCCCTGATACTCATGGCACACGAACACTCACGTCTGTGGCCAGCGCTTCCGGAACCTTCACGAACTCCAGTTTCGTTGTCGAAGAACATGACATTGGGGTAACTTTTACATTGGTCGCTACCGGTCAATCTTCCGGTCTAACTGCCACCACCACTTTCACAGATGCGCCAAAGGTCGGAACAGTGACTGTAGGAGCGCAATCCCCGAATCCGGTCACCAAACCCGGCAGCGCCTCGTATACAGTAACCATGACCAGAGGCCCAGGTGGTGGACCAGCATCCGGCGCATTTGTTGCTGGTCTCAGTGTCACAACAGCATTGCCAACTGGTGTAACCGCATCGTTTTCACCCAGTTCAGTTTCATTTTCATCATCCGACACGTCAAAAACTTCGACGCTGACTCTGAGCACCTCTTGTTCGACACCATCTGCTACAAGCTCCTTTACCGTACAAGCCGTACGAAGCGACAATGCAGGCGATAATGCCTCAGGCAGCGGCTCGTTGGTTGTAACAGGTAGTTGTGCCGTACCGCCAACGATCGGCGCATGTCCAAGTAACATTACCAAATCAACCGATCCCGGTATGTGTTCAGCGGTTGTAACCTTCAGCACTCCAACCGCCACCGGAACACCGACACCGAGTGTCACTTGCTCGCCGTCTTCCGGAGCAACTTTTTCACTGGGCATAACAACAGTGACTTGTACGGCCACCAACAGCGCCGGGTCATCCTCGTGTTCGTTCATAGTGACCGTCAACGACACGACCGCGCCATCGCTGACGGTTCCGGGTGACAGTTCGGCATCGGCCAACGCCAGTTGTCAGGCCGCTGTTCCGAATTACGCCGGGTCAAGTTCGGGCAGCGACAATTGCGGCGGCGTGACCATCAGTCAAAGCCCGACGGCGGGAACGCTGGTCGGTCTGGGCACGACAGT
>CAYRQB010000036.1:0-7135 GCA_964426025.1 uncultured Heliomicrobium sp. | reverse complement strand
TGACCATCAGTCAAAGCCCGACGGCGGGAACGCTGGTCGGACTGGGCACGACGGTTGTTGTGGTGACGGCAACTGACGGCGCTGGCAATTCAACCAGCAAGAACGTCAATTTCACAGTAGGTAATGATGCTCCAGTGATAGCCACGGTCACCGGACCGAGCGGTCCTGTAGCCAAGGGCAGTTCGGCAAGCATGACAGTCAACTTCACTGATACCGCCGCACAGGGACACACATATAAGTTCTCCTGGGACGACGGAACGCCAGACACCACAGGGTCGTTCGGAGTAGGAGCATCTGGAAGCTATACGGCTTCACACACATATGCTTCGGCAGGCGTATACAGCGTATCAGTGATGGTCAGCGATGACTGTGGAACCAGCGCGACATACCTTTACCAGTTCATCGTCGTCTATGATCCCAGCGCAGGATTTGTAACTGGCGGAGGTTGGATCATGGTGCAGGCAGGTTCTTACCCGTTTAACCCGTCCTTGTCCGGAAAGGCGAACTTCGGTTTTGTCTCGAAATACAAGAATGGGCAATCCGTTCCGACCGGAGACACCGAGTTCCAATTCCACGTGGCCGGTTTCAATTTCAAGAGCACTGTTTACGATTGGCTGGTGATTGCAGGACCGAAAGCTCAGTACAAGGGAACAGGCACTGTTAATGGCGCTGGTAATTATGGCTTCCTCCTGACAGCTACTGATGGTCAGGTTAACGGCGGCGGCGGAGTGGACAAGTTCCGAATCAAGATTTGGGACAAAGCCACAAGCACAGTCGTCTTTGATAACGTGCTTGGCGGTTCTGAGGACATTGACGCCGCCAATCCGCAGGCTATCGGCGGTGGCAGCATCGTCATTCACAAATAACCAAACAACCCAAAGCCAGAGCAGACGGTTGCTGACCGCCTGCTCTGGCAATTTCAAAGTTGCTGAATACTGAATAACGGCACAACGACAATTGAGCAGACTTTCGACACAATCGTTTTGACCAGGAAGTTTTGCCAATCCGGTTGTGCCGATTTGTGTTCTTTAGAATCCCAACAGGCCAGCGATTTTGCTCTAATTTCAGGTTTGCCTTGATTACCGCCCCTGCGATAGACTCGCTGCCGTTAGTTGGTTTTCCTCACACAAGCAACTGTCCTCATAGAAAGCCTGCTAACGCATGCTTCGACATCACTCTCTATAAATTATCAGAAAAAAGCCGGAACAGATTATTGATCCGCCTGGTCATTATTGGCGGATGCCTCCTCAATGGCGGTTTATAGATTCAAGATGGACGCGAGAATCGTCTGTTAAACCCATTGATCCGTATCAAACATCATTGGCACTTACTCTGGGTTCTTTCAGAATTGTAAATAAGAATGTAGATGCGAATAAATCTTCCCCACGATCCGGTCAACCTGGCTATCTCCCCTGCCAAACCGAGCAGAGTTTTGGAGCATGTGGTCGCGTGTTTACTTCTCGCTCTTGTTCTCATTGTCTTTTCAACCGTTCGGCTAACGGCGGTCAGCGGAATCTCTTCCGGCGTAGTCATCAGCCAGATTTTTGGCGGCGGCGGAAGCAGCAGTTCATCTTTCAAAAACGACTTCATCGAACTTTTCAATCGCGGTTCGACGGCGGTCAATCTGACCGGTTGGTCTTTGCAATACGCTTCTGCAACGGGAAACAGTTGGGACAAAGTGGATTTGTCAGGCTCAATCGGCCCCGGACAGTATTATCTGATCAGACTGGCGGCAGGTTCTTCGGGGTCGAAAGTACTGCCAGCGGCGGACGCCACAGGGATTTTGCAGATCAGCGCATCGGCGGGCAAAGTGGCATTGCTTAACAACCGAAACATCCTTGATGGAACTCTGGTTTGTTCCGCAGGCTTTGCCAATGCCGGGATCGTGGATTTTGTCGGTTACGGCAGCATTGCCAATTGTTACGAAGGCCGCGCTCCCGCTTCTGCCATCGGTAATTCGTCGGCAACCGTCAGACGAAACGACGGGTGTGCCGAAACCGATAACAACGGCGCGGATTTCAGCGCCGGTTTGCCAGTGCCGCGCAACAGCCTGATGCCGCTAAAGCCGTGCAATGTGACGACAGCAACGACGCAAACCGATTTGATCGTCACGACCAAAATCACTCAATCCACCAGCGCCAGCGTTGCTCCGCGCGGCATAGTCAAATTGCTGATAGAAGTCTTCAACAACGGACCAGCCACCGCCAATAATGTAATCCTTACTGACAGTTTGCCCGCAGGGTTCATTGACATCAGCGCCGACAAGGGAGGCGTGGTCATCGGCAATGATGTTTCGTGGCCTACGATTCAACGATTGAACGTTGGTGAGCGAATATCGTTTACCGTGACCGCCAAAGCTCCGCTAACCAAAGGCAGATATTTTTCGCGCGCCGTGGTCAACGCGGACGTGCTGGACACGAACACCGTCAACAACATCTCGCTGCAGGAAATCATTGTCGCCGCCGGAGCAATGTTCGACGAAAACAGCGTGCGCATCACTATCACCGACACAGGCATTTGCAGCACGACATTCAGCGTCGAAGCCAAATTGACCAACGTTGGCGTGACGCCACAAATGAACACGCCGGATGCGGAATATTCCGCCACGATATCGCCACAGGCGGTTTATACGGGTTCGTGTTCCGCGACAACAGGAACCTGTCGCGGCAACAGCAACGGCAATTACGTCAGATGGGACGGGCAGATCAATGCTGGCGAAACCGTGACAATCACTTACAGCGTGCGAGTTGTCGGCAATTTGCAAACTCAGATCAATTTCTGCATTGACAGCTTTGTGCTCTTTGATTCCGACAACGACGGCGGCAACGATTCCACGACGACGGCAAAAAACTGCGCCGTGTTCGCCTGTTTGACCGAAACTCCGACGGAACCAAGACTGCCGCCGACTTCGCCGGTCAGCGATCAAAAAGCCGGTTCGATTCTGGTCTTCAATCTATACACGTCGTCTTCTGTTGATCCGGCCAAAACGAACACTCGCATCAACATCACGAACACGAACGATGACGAAAACATCACCCTGCATCTGTTTTTCATCAGCGGTGATACCTGCGAAGTCGGCGACACTTACATCTGCCTGACCGCCAGTCAAACCACCAGTTTTATGGCTTCGGACATTGATCCGGGCGTGACGGGTTACCTGGTTGTCGTTGCCGTTGATGGGAAAAACGGATGCCCGATCAATTTCAATCATCTGATCGGCGACGAATACATCAAGCTTCAAAGCGGCCATACGGCCAATCTGGGCGCCGAATCATTCGCTGCGATTGCAGATACTCCGTGCGAATGTGATGGAAATTTGCCGACGGCTGAAATTGCGCTCGACGGCGAAAATTACAACCGGTCTCCATTCACACTGATCGTCAACAATCTTCCCAGCCCGCAGGATAACAATTCCACGTTGATGGTGGTCAATCGCATCGGCGGCAATCTGGCGACAGGCATGGAAAGCATAGGCACGCTCAGCGGCGTTTTGTTTGATGATACTGAAAATGGGTTCAGTTTTTCGGCGTCCGCAGGTTGTCAACTCAGGCAGATTTTTTCCAACAGCTTTCCACGAACGGCGCCGCGCTTGAATCAAATCATTGGCAGCGGACATTCCGGCTGGTTGAGGTTTTCTCCTCAGGAAGGAGTGGGAATCGTCGGCGCAACGATAAACTTCAACTCCGCCAGTCCGGTAATCGCCACTGCTTACACTGGAGGCAGAAACCTGCACAAAGCCTCCCTGACAAACAGGGTTACTCTCAGCGTTCCAGTTTTTCCATCCGCCTGCGTCTTCGTAAACGAATCGCCCATCAAATAAGTGTCGTTCGGGTAATAATCACAACTCCAGTTTCACCCGGCAAAGATCGCCAGCTTCGAATATCAACACAGCAACAGAACAGCGCTTGTCTGCGAATCAGTATGGCAGTTTTGCATTGTCCGGCTTTCTCCAATAATCTTGGTTTTCGGTCGAATGGCTTTAACCAATCGCAGCAATCAAACTCATTCATTTCAGTCTGCATATTTCAAATAGGAGAATCAGATGAGGGCATATGAACTTCAGCAGTTCGGTTTTGACGGATTGACGCTGGTCGAAAAAAGCGAGCCGCAACCCGGCGCGCGCCAGGTCGTCGTCAAAGTGAAAGCGGTTTCTTTGAATTATCGCGACTTGATGGTCGTCAAAGGAACTTACAATCCGCGATTGAAATTGCCGATGATTCCGTTTTCAGATGGCGCGGGTGAAATTACTGCCGTCGGCAACGAAGTCAAAAACTTCAAAGTCGGCGATCGTGTCATCGGCACGTTCTTTCAAAACTGGACGGGCGGCGATCCAAACGAAGCCAAAGCCAGAACCGCCAAAGGCGGCGGCGACCAACCTGGAATGCTGGCTGAACAGGTTGCGCTGGAAGAAACCGGCGTCATCGCTTGCCCGGAACACCTGAGTTACGAAGAAGCCGCGACGCTACCCTGCGCCGGGCTGACAGCCTGGAACGCAGTCGTTGACAAAGGCCAAACCAAAGCCGGTGACACAGTGCTGGTTCAGGGAACCGGCGGCGTTTCGATCTTCGCCGCGCAGTTCGCCAAAATGCACGGCGCGCGAGTCATCGCCACCTCATCCAGCGATGAAAAACTGGCGCGATTGGCGACGATGGGCATCACCGATGGCATCAATTACAAAACCAGTCCCGATTGGGACAAAGCGGCCAAAGAACTGAACAACGGCGCGGGCATTGATCTGATCGTCGAGGTGGGCGGCGCTGGGACGATTGAACGTTCGCTGAAAGCCGTTCGCATAGGCGGAATGATTTCAGTCATCGGCGCGTTGTCGGCTGGCAGCGGCATCAATCCGGTTTTGGTTTTGATGAAAAGCATTCGCTTGCAAGGCATCTTCGTCGGTCATCGCGAAATGTTCGAAGCGATGAACCGCGCCATCAGCCATCACAAGATGAAGCCGGTGGTTGATCGCGTTTTCAGCTTCGATCAAACAAAAGAAGCTTTGCAATTGATGGAAAGCGGCGGCCATTTCGGCAAAATCGTCGTCAAATTTTAAACAATCATTTTCTCCCACGAAGACACACCAAGATTCGCGAAGATGGGATTGCATTTTGACTTTTGATAATTGCCTTTTGATTTCTTCGTGTCTTCTTCGTGTCTCTTCGTGGAGGAAAAAGGAAACAAAATGGAACAACGCAAATTAGGAACTCAAGGATTGACAGTATCCGCGCTCGGACTCGGCTGTATGCAGATGAGCGGCAATTACGGCCCAGCGGATGAAGCCGAAGGCATCAAGACCATTCACGAGGCGATTGATTTGGGCATCAACTTTTTCGACACGGCGGAAATTTACGGCCCATTTGAAAATGAAAAGCTGGTTGGCCGCGCGCTCAAAGGCAAACGCGATCAAGCCATCATCGCCACCAAATTCGGCTTTGCCTATGACGGGGCAAAACCGATTGGAACCAACAGCCGTCCGGAAAACGTGAAAGCTGCTTGTGATGGTTCGTTGCAGCGGTTGGGCGTGGATCACATTGATCTGCTTTATCAGCATCGCGTGGACAAAAACGTGCCGATTGAAGACACAGTCGGCGCAGTGGCCGATCTGGTCAAAGCCGGAAAGGTTCGCTACATCGGTTTGTCCGAAGCAGGCGCGGCAAATATTCGACGCGCTAACGCCGTCCATCCGATCTCGGCTTTGCAATCGGAATACTCGCTGTGGGAACGAGGCATCGAAGCCGAAGTGTTACCGACGATCCGCGAACTCGGCATTGGCCTTGTGCCTTACAGCCCGCTTGGTCGCGGCTTTTTGACCGGCACAGCCAAACGCGCCGAAGACCTGCCCGAAGACGATTGGCGCAAAGTGAACGTTCCGCGATTCCAGGGCGAAAATTTCGACCGCAACATGGCGCTGGTCGAAGTCGTCAAAGAAATCGCCGCTCGCAAAGGCTGCACTCCGGCTCAAATGGCGCTGGCGTGGTTGCTGCATCTGGGCAAAGACATCGTGCCGATTCCGGGAACGAAACGGCTGGCTTATATGCGCGAAAACACCGCGTCGGCAAACGTTGAATTGACTGCTGAAGACATGAAGTGGATAGACGAAAAACTTCCGCCAGGCGCGGCAGTCGGCGACCGATATTACACAGTCGGCATGAGCCTGCTGGATAACTAAATCAAATCGGAGTAGTTGGACAAATCCGTTCCGCCACAAAAAAGCACACAAAACACAAAATCGTCCGGATTCGTTTTGTGTCTTCTGTGCTTTTTGTGGCTCGTCTCTTTGCTATTTCACAGCGACTCGATTCTTGAAGAGGTAATCATTATGGGCGAGAAACAGACATTTACGTTGATGGTCAATGGCCAACAGCATTCGGTTTCAGTCACGCCGCAAACCCAGTTAATGGATGTTCTACGGGACGAATTGCATTTGACGGGTACGAAAGACGGCTGCGCCACAGGTCATTGCGGCAGTTGCATGGTCATCAGCAATGGCGAAGCGGTGCGTTCCTGCCTGGTTCCGATGAAACGCGCCGAAGGCGCAAACGTCACAACTATTGAAGCCATTGCCAACCCTGATGGCAGTTTGCATCCCGTGCAACAGGCTTATGTCGAACAAGGCGCGACGCAATGCGGTTTCTGCACGCCAGGCTTTGTGATGGCGACAATTGCCTTGCTCGACAAGAATTCGAATCCGACGCTTCAGGAAATTTACGACGGCCACAAATGGAACATCTGCCGTTGCACAGGTCACAACGCCATCATCCGCGCTGTGCAACAAGCCGCCGGTCAGCCGGTTCCGCCGCTGCCAAAAGTCAAGCAACCACTCAAAGCAATCAGTCAGCCTCTGCCGCGACCCGACGCCGTTGAAAAAGTCACCGGCAAAGGCATTTACGCCGACGATCTTTACGTTGACGGAATGCTGCACGCTCGCGCGCTTCGCAGCCTGTATCCGCACGCCCGTTTGTTGAGCATTGACGTCAGCAAAGCGAAAGCGATGGCGGGCGTCGTCGCAGTCTTAACCGCCGAAGACATTCCCGGTCGCAAAGATTGCGGCGTTCACGAAGTGGATTGGCCTGTGCTGTGTTACGACAAAGTGCGTTACGTCGGCGACGCCATCGCGTTGGTCGTTGCCGAATCCGAA
>CAYRQB010000035.1:0-26288 GCA_964426025.1 uncultured Heliomicrobium sp. | reverse complement strand
CACATCGGGCGGCGAAGCCGCGAAATCTTACCCACAGAAATCCCGGTAGTGCCAATTGATTGATGAATGATTCGTGACGCGCGATTCTAGGTTTGAGGCTACGGCGAGTCAACAATGTGCTTGTAACCACCCTTTTCCAGAAAAGTTGTCGGCCAGCCGCCGTATCCCAAATCGTTTAATTCGAAGCTTTTTCTGTACTCTTTCCTTCCACGCATGGATCAAACAGGGGTCTCAGTCGGTTCGATCCAATTCGACTAAATCGTTCATTTACCTGAACCTGGCGACTTTAATCTGGCAAAGGCTTTGCAGGGCATACTGATTGCAAAATCGCTAACGCCAGTTTGCTCTCCATTTGAAATTTCCCCATCCAATCAAACCAACGAGCGATGTCCCGGCTCAATTTATCCAGGAGAAAATGTATGAAGCAGTTCATTCTGTTTATCGTGATGACTTTGTTTGTTTGCTCATCGGTTTTGGCGCAGGATCGTGCGAGAGTAAAAGGCTCGGCTGAAGGCAAGTCGCAGACGAATGCCCAGGCTTCGAATCAATCATCGAATGAATCCATGATGCTGGATTCAGGCACTCAGTTGAGCGCGGAATTGCTGACCACGCTCGACGCCAAAAAAGCCAAACCCGGCGACGAATTCAAAGCGCGCACGCTCAAACCGGTAATTGCCGGCGGCAATCAGGTGATTGCCAAAGGCTCGGTTTTAACCGGTCACGTCCTCGAAGCTACTCAGGCGGAAGGGAAAAATGGCGTTTCTCAATTGAAGCTGAGCTTTGATCAACTTCAAAACAAAAAACTGTCCATGCCTTTTTCGGCGACAATCGAACAAATTACGCAAATCGCCGTCAACCAACAGGCTCAGTTGGATGATATGAGTTCGATTGACATGAGCGGATCGTCCAATTCGCGAACCAGAACTTCGTCAGGGGGAAGCGGAGGCGGGCTTCTTGGTGGAGTGACTGGAACCGTCGGAAACACTGTCGGCGGAGTCGTCGGGACGACAACCGGCGCAGTCGGCAGCACGGTAGGCGGTGTCACAACAACGACTCAGCAAACTTTGGGAAATGTAATAGCTGTCTCTTCAGACACTCTGAACAGTTCAGCAGGCGCTGCCAAAGGAATGATCTCGATCACTTCCGATTCGTCGGCTCAAGCCAGCGGCGAAGCATCAGGAAATTCAACGCTGTCGCTGACCGGTCGCAACATCAAAGTTGAGAAAGGAGCGGTTCTTATGCTGCGAACGGATAAGTCAATGAACGTCGCAGCCAGCAAGTAGCAATCTTTGACGCTCGTTCAGGCTGATTACGGACGTCATTGCCCAAAGTCCGAAGCTGTCACGAAATATCCAGCAGCTTCGGACTTTGACCATTGCCAAATTGAGTGTTTGAAATTGAGAAGAACAGTCAGATCAACAACCTGGCCGCAGCTTCGTCCAACATCCAGATCAAATTGCCATCAACGGGTTTGATCAATTGACTCGGAAATTTTTCCGGCTGATATTCGCCTTCGATCACTTCTTTCAATACCGCCGCTTTGTCTTCGCCTGCGACCAGAAAAATGATGTTGCGAGCATGATTGATGGTTTTCGCTGTCAGCGTTATTCGATGAGCCTTGAACTTCTCAACATAGTTTGCGACCGCAATCGCGTCTTCAACCTTCAATGCCTCAGTGCCCGGAAACAGCGACGCCGTGTGACCATCAGCGCCCATTCCAAGAAAGATCAGATCGAAGCATGGTGAATCAGCATTGAAGAACTGTTGAATGGCTGATGAGTATTGATTTGCCGCGCGTTCAGGGGATTCTTCTTCGGCTGGGATTCGGAAAATGTTGTCTTTTGGTATAGGAACCTGGCTGAGCAGTGTTTCGCTCGCCATCAGGAAATTGCTGTCAGGGTGATTTGGAGCCACACATCGTTCGTCGCCCCAAAAAACGTAGATTGAAGACCAGGGCAGTGAATCCGCAAACGGTCTTTTAGCCAGTAAGGAAAACAACGCCTTTGGTGTTGAGCCTCCAGACAAAGCGACAGTGAATTTTCCTGATTCAGTAACATAGCTTTCGGCGAGTCCGGCAAATCGCATGGCGGCTGCCCAGGCTAGTTCCTGATGATTGTCATAAATTTCCAGTTCATTATTCGGTCTGTTCATGTTGATCGAGATAGAGACTAAAGGTGACAAAGACATTTAGGATTCAAGAGACATTCACCGGTTAGTCATTTTGCAATGAATGTTGTCGTCCGCCAAACCACACAGAACAATTGACTGAAAATTCTTCGACACTTAGACAATCAAGGGTTTTGGCGCGAATTGTTCGGTGCCGAATTAAAGGCGAGTGGATGTAAATAAAAGGAGTTAAATCATGTCCCTGTAATCTGCGGAAAAATTTTCCGGTTTCGATAAAATTAGGGAATAAATGTTTTGATATTGTCTTAAATCGGGTATTCTTACCTCGTCACCTCAATCTGCGATGCAAAATTGGAAATGATTGACTTGTAGAAAGTGAATCGTTGGGTAACAGGAAAATGACTATATGTGGCAGGGACTTTGCTAACGCGGAGTGGTCATATAAGGCCAATGAGGTTAAGTTAAGCGTGTAAGGCGGTATTCGAAACTTAGGTTGCAACCTTTGAATTACTGGTTTGCTGATACTGCGGTGCGCTAAAGCGTGGAAATTGAACCTTACCTTAATCCCATTGCCCCATTAGGCACATTCATCCCAAACAAAGGTGATGAGCAATGTGTCAAAGGTTCGAACTCAACTCTCCTATTCAACGCAAATGTTCAAGATACTAATTGCAGATGATCACGCCGTCGTTCGGCGTGGGCTTAGACAAATTATTAATGATGAGCCGGATTTTGAGGTCGTGGCAGAGGCAAAGAACGGCCATGAGGTTCTGGAATTAATTGAGCAAAACGGCTGTGATGTGGTTGTGTTGGACATCACGATGCCGGACAAGAACGGCCTGACCGTTTTACAGGAAGCCAAATTAGTCCGCCCACGGTTGCCGATACTCATCCTAAGCATGCATCCTGAAGATCAATTTGCATTGCGCGCGCTGAAACTGGGCGCTGCCGGTTATCTGACAAAAGAAAGCGCTCCGGAAGAACTGGTTGGCGCATTGCGCAAAGTGCTCAGTGGCGGAAAATACATCAGTTCCACTTTGGCCGAACAATTGGTGGCGGAAATCGGCTCCGATTCACCTCGTCCGTCGCCTGAAAGATTGTCTGAGCGCGAATTTCAGGTGTTACGGAAAATCGCCCAGGGCAAAACCATCAGTCAGATTGCCGAAGAGATGGGATTGAGCGTCAAGACAGTCAGCACTTATCGCACGCGCTTGCTACTTAAAATGAAGATGAAGACCAATGCCGAACTGGTTCGTTATGCAGTGCAACACGGACTGGTTGATTTCGGAGAATAAATTTCTCTGTACTTGGCTGATACCCGGCAAATGAATCTCGTGATAAACTCCTTCCCGAATGAATCCTTCATTGACAAATCTGTTCAATTAAAGAGCTTACTCAATATCCTTGAATCTACCGATTGATGGCAGCTAGATTTTTCTCGGCTGTTGATCGTCGTCGGTAATCTTACGACCACTGAATAGTATGGCGAAGGTCGGCGACCATTTTGGGCGCTCAATACTGTATTTCAATCAGGAGGCTTCGATGATCAAGATCACCCAGCGCGGTGGAATATCCCGGATAATCAAATTCGTAATTTGCCTGTTTGTAGTTTCGTTTGTTGTTCAGTTACAAATTTCAGCGGCAGTACCCACTTTTGTTACGGAAGACGCGCTCTACTTTTCTCTGGCTCCTACAGCTCCGCTGCCGACAACGCCATCAAGTCTGCTGATCCAATCGCCGATCTATATTGATGTACCGGCCAATGCGGTTTTGTCCGTGCATTTGATGCGCGGCGACACGTTGGTTTCAACCAGCACGCTCACTTTTCAGCAAGCCTATTTCAATCAATTGCAGTTGCCCGCAGTTCCTGTCGCCTCCTTTGTGCCGCTGGGTAATTCAACCACCGGCGGACAGCCATTGCCGAACACGTCGCTGACTGTCGGGACGGCTGATCTGACAAAAGTAGCCGCGGAACCCGCAGCGTATAAATTGCTCTGGATGCTTTCCGCAGGTGTCATCAGCACTCCCGGCAGCGTCATCGTCACCGGTCCACCCACCGGATTTGTCGTCGTTGATCTGAAATTAGGCGCGGTTTCAGCCGCCAGGCTTTTAGGCGATCAAAAACCGGGTTCGGTGCTTTTCTTCAATCGGTTTACATCAAACGCCAGCAACCCCGGTCGCGAAGATTCCAGGATCAACATCACCAATACCAGTCCGACAACCGGCGTTCAGGTTCGACTGTTTCTGGTGAACGGAGCGACTTGCCAAACAACTGAGATTGAACTTTGTCTGGCTGCGCAGGAGACGGCCAGCTTGTTGATGAGCGACATTGACCCGGGAGTCAGAGGTTACATCATTGCTGTCGCCACAAACCTGCAGGGCCAGCCTATTCAGTTCAACTGGTTGACGGGCAACGTGGTCATAAGGCAGTTGGCGAGTAACAATGGCGTTTCGTACAACTCCATGCTTGCCGCTGTCGCCGTTGCCAAACGCAAAGAAGGCGCGGTTGCCAACATCAACGGCGTTGCCGAAATGAGCTTCGACGATGCGAATTACGACCGGTTGCCGGGGCAGATAGCTTTCGACAGCGTTCCCAGTCAGGTCAGCGCTGCGAATGCGACTACGCTTTCCGTTTATCGGCCAATCACCGATCTGACAGGTTCAGTCCCAAATGCCGGCGTGCAAATAACAGGCTGGAGCAAAAACGCCCAGGGACAGGTTGTTTCATCAACCGGCAACCTTTCATCGGCTTGTTACAGCGACGTGGTCATGACGACCTTCCGCCTGCAACCGACGCCCATCAGCCAGTTGTTGCCATCCGGCGCGACCGCCTGGTTTTCAGCGTCGTCAAACGACCTGCTGCCGTTGATGGGAACGCAGTTCAATTCAGGCGATTTCAACAGCGGCAATAACGCTCGCCCGCTTAGCTTCAGCTCCGAATACAAAATCAGAATCATTGTTTCAGGCGTGACCTGTCCGCAGTGATGGTCGAAAAGTGACTTGAAAACAATTGGGTGATCGCTGAATCGGCGATTGCTTGACACCTCATATGCCGAAACACAGAATATGAACACGTAAGCCAGACGGCGTTTTACTATTCGTTTACTCAGTAAGGCTAAGCCTTTACGTTCATCGTCCAAACTCGCCGTCTGTTCACATGCTGACGTTTCCTGGCTTTCAAACATAAATTCCATGTCCAGTTTTATGGGACCAATTCAAGACTCTATTTATTCGGAGTACGACCGCTTCGCGTGGTTTTACAATCGTTACTGGGGGCCGGAATTCAGCCGACCGGCGCTGGCTATCTACAACATTTTGCTTTTTCCGCACATCCCCGAAAGATGCCGAGTGCTTGATCTGTGTTGCGGAACGGGGCAGATAGCTCAGGGGTTGGCCGAGCGCGGTTATCTGGTTACGGGTCTGGACGGATCGGAAGCGATGTTGCGATTTGCGCGTCAAAACGCTCCGTCAGTCGAATTCGTTCACGCGGACGCTCGCGCTTTCCGATTGCCGAAAAGATATGAATGCGTTCTGTCCGCTTTCGACAGCCTGAACCATTTGATGGAATTGGAAGAGCTGACGATGGTCTTTCAAAACGTCTGCAACCTAATGACCGGCGAAGGCGTGTTTCTGTTCGACCTGAATCTGGAGGACGAATCCGAATTGCTCAGCAGTTCGATTGATATGGTCGGGGACGATCACGCCTGCATAGTGCGATCCAGCTACAACCAGATCAAAAAGCTGAAACGTTACGACGTGACAATGTTCCAGTTGGAAGATGAAGCCTGGCAGAGGTCTGATCTGACTCTCTTTCAACGCTATTACGACACCGATATGGTTCTCAGCGCATTGGCTGATGCTGGTTTCAGTCGAATCAAAACTTATGACGCGCGACGGGAATTCGGTTTCAACGTCAGCGACGGCAGGATGTTTTATCTGGCAAGAAAATAATGCTCATCAATCACGACTCGATCCGCGCGCAGTTTCCCGGAACACAAGACAAAGCCTTTCTCGACGCCGCCTGCGTCAGCATTGCGCCGAAAATCGCAACCGAGGCCATCGCGAAATTTCTGAATGACGCCATGCTTTGCCCTGAACCATCGGCGACCGCTCAACACATCGCGATGGACGAAGCGCGCGAAACCGCTCGCGTCGAATCCGCAAAACTGATCAACGCTTCAATCGGCGAAATTGCAATCGTCGAAAGCACGACCGCCGGATTGAACGCTGTTGTCGCGGCGTTGCCTTTTGCCGACGGCGACAACGTTGTGATGTGCGATCTGGAATACCTGCAAGTCGCCATTCCCTTCGACAATCTGCGACGCTTCAAGCGAATAGAACTTCGTCCGGTCAAGCATGGAAACGGAATCGTGACGGTTGATGATTTCGCGCGAGCTTGCAACCGGCGGACAAAAGCGATTGTCGTCAGCTCAGTACAATGGTCGAACGGATTGAAAATGGATTTGGCCGGATTGAGCGAACTGGCGGCGAAACACAACGCATGGCTGATCGTTGACGCGATTCAGCAACTCGGCGCCAGCGTGATTGACGTTGCGAAACTCGGCGTGGACGCCATTGCCTGTGGCGGGCACAAATGGTTGAACGCGCCGTTCGGTTGCGGTTTTTTGTACATCAACGAAAATCGCTTGAGCGAGCTTGAGCCGTTGACTCGCGGTTACCTGACGCTGGAAGACCCCGCAGGCGGATGGGGAAAGTATTTTGCCACGCCGGAAATCACGCCCTTTCGCGAATACAGCTATGTCGGCAACGCGAAGAAGTTTGAAACCGGCGGCACATCGAATTATCCCGGCGCGATTGGCCTGGGCGCGAGTTTGCGATTGATCAACGAAATCGGCGCGTCGGCGATTGAAGATCACATCCGCGAACTTTCGCGCGAGCTGATCGAAGGATTGAAAGGCTGTGGCGCGCGCATCGTCACGCCCGACGAAGATCGAATGCGAGCCGGAATCGTGACATTCCGTATGTTCGACGAGCCGGAGCGCGATCAAGAGCTTGCGGAGTTTTTGCTTCAAAACCGGATTTACCTTTCGACGCGCTACACTTCCGGCATTGGCGGCACGCGCGCTTCGGTTCATTTCTTCAACAATCGTGAAGATGTCCGGCGCTTGCTGGAAAGTTGCAGTAAGCGAGCGCCCAATGTTCGCTGATGTCGCTTTACGCTCGCGTTTTCATTTGTCGTATTGTCGCCAGTCAACCGGACGTTTATATTGTGGCGCGTTGTAACGTCGCAATCAGCTTTTTCTGACGCTCGCCGAAGACCACTTCAACGAAGACTGATCATCAACCGCTTCGGAGGATTTCATGCCAACTCGATCACTTTCTCTGCCAGGTCGCGAAGACGACAAAATAACTGAAGACGGCTTAAAACAGTTTCTCGATCTTGAAGTGGTCAAGGCCACGACTGTTGATCCGCAAACGCGCGGCAGCGCCGCCGAAAAGCGCGTCGTGATTGAGGCTAACGACCAGGACGTCATCGAAATCATTTTCGACAACGGCACGCGGCAATGGTGGACGGTCGAACAGTTGCAGCAGGAAGTAAGCAAAGGCAGTCTGCGCAGCGCAACGCCCAAAACCTCTGAAGCCGAAATCGAAATTCCTTCCGTCTGGGTCAAGGAATCATCAAGCAGGGGCTTGCGAGAACTGGCCGGAAAGTTGGGCGCAAGCGTGGTCAAGTTGTTGCGACCTGATCGCGTCAAACTTGAAGACATCATCAAAGGAACAGTCGCCGAAAAAGCGCCGGAATTGGCTGCGATGGTCGTCGCCGAATATCTGGAAAGAAAGATCGAAGGCCAATTGAATCCGGGCGGCGAAGGTTTGTACAACTTCACCGGGCCGCAATTGTTGTCGGGAAAAATTGATGCGGCGGACAAAATAACGGCAAGCGACCTGAACAGCAATTCGCCTTATCTGTTGTTTCTGCACGGCACGGCTTCAAGCAGCGTGGGCAGTTTCAGCAAACTGGGCGTGCGCCATGGTTTCGATGTAATCAAAATTGACACCACGCCGGAGTGGAATGAATTGCAAAAACTTTACTCCGGCAGAGTCGTCGCTTACGAACATCGCACGCTCAGCAAAAGCCCTCTGCAAAACGCCATCGAACTGGCGACGATCCTGCCCGGCGGCGCCAGGCTTCATATGGTTTCGCATTCGCGTGGCGGACTGGTTGGCGAACTGCTTTGCCTGAGCCAGGTCGAAGAACTCGGCAAGACCGCCCAGATGAAAGATTTTCTAGATCGCCTGTCCTTGCCTTTCGCCAGGACCAATCGTGCAGACGACATCAAGGATTTGCAGAAGCTGGCGCGGTTGCTGGCCGATAAGAAATTCCGCGTCGAACGTTTTGTGCGCGTCGCCTGTCCCGCGCGCGGAACCAGGCTGGCGTCGAAGAAGATCAACGATTTCTTTTCCGGCATCTTCAACCTGATGGAATACCTGCCGTGGATGAAAGCGTCTCCCACGCTGGATTTCGTCCGTGCGACCATCGTCGCGTTGCTTCAATATCCGACCGATCCGACAAAACTGCCCGGCATAGAAGCCATGATGCCCGAATCGCCGCTGGTGGCGATGCTCAACACGCTGGACCTGACGACGCAATCGGATTTGGCGGTGATTCAGGGCGACATCGAACCAGGCAGTTTGTTCGACAGATTGAAGCTGCTGCCGATCGAATTGCTTTTCCGCGAAGACAACGATTTGATCGTCAACACGCGAGCAATGACCGGCGGATTGAAGCGCAAAAACACTTCCTACAAATTCTTCGATCGCGGGCAGGAGGTGAATCACTTCAGTTACTTCGCCAATCACAAAACTCGAACACGGCTGATCAATTGGCTGAAGACCGAAAAAACGGATCTGCCCAGCGCACAAAAAGCGGGCTTTGAATTGATCACGCCCGAAACCGAGCTTGAAGCCGTCAGCCGTGGAACCCGTGCTGCAAAGGCGGAAAGTTCGCTACCAATTGTTTTCATACTGCCGGGCATAATGGGCAGCCACCTGAGCGTGAAGGACGATCGCATCTGGCTTGATCTTTTTTCGCTGGCCAAAGGCGGCATGAACAAACTGCGGATTGATAACGATGTCGTGGCTGAAGCTTTGGTCGCGTCCGCTTACAAAGACCTGATTCGATTTTTGAAGGACAGTTACGAAGTCATTCCTTTCCCGTATGACTGGCGGCGCTCGTTGACAAAGGCCGCCGAAAATCTGAAAGAAGCCGTCGAGCGGGAATTGGAAAACCACAAACGGCAGATTCGCTTCGTCGCGCATTCGATGGGCGGGCTGGTCGTTCGGACGATGATCGCCAAACACTCTGATGTGTGGGAAGAACTCAGGACGCGAGATTGTCGCGTGTTGATGTTGGGCACGCCGAATGGCGGATCGTTCGTCGTTCCGCAATTGCTGGCCGGAAAAGAAAAGCTGCTGAATATGCTGGCGACGGTGGATTTGAAAAACAATCGGTCGGAATTGATCGAAATCATCCGGCAGTACGATGGTTTGCTGGAAATGCTGCCCGACGAATTTCTGGAAGAGAAAGTTTGGAAGGATTTGAAGGGGATCAGCAAGCCGGATTCCGACAGGCTCGCTTCGGCCAAAGCTTTGCGCAAAGAACTTGCCGCAGCCGTGGACAAAGACAGGATGTTTTATGTCGCCGGAACTTCGTCCAGCACGCCGTTCAAAATCGAATCAGCAGGCAACGCGGTCAGCTTCGTGGGGACGACCGAAGGCGACGGACGCGTGACTTACGAATCAGGCAAACTGGACGGCGTCAAAACCTGGTTTGCCAACGCCGAACATGGAGATTTGGCCGCGCACAAGGATTCGTTCAGCGCTTTTGCCGAATTGTTGGAAAAAGGTTCGACGGGGAAGCTGCAGATTTCGCCAATCGCTCGTCGCGGAGTGGCAGAGGAAAAAGAACATCCGATTCAGGAAGAAGAACCGCAGATGTTCCCGGACGAAAACGATCTGGCAGCGGCGGCGTTGGGCGGGCAATTTGCGCCCGCCGCCGATGTGGAAGTTCATACGTTGAGCCTTTCCGTTGTCCACACGCATCTGCGCAACGCCAAACATCCGATTGCCGTCGGCCATTACAAAGGAGATCAGATTGTCGGAGCTGAAAGAGTCATCAACGGATTGCTGGACAATCGGCTTTCACAACTTTCGCAACTTGGGCTGTATCCGGGCGACGAAGGCACAGCGGAAGTGATTCGGATCAAAGAATCGGAAATCAAGGGAGCGCTGATCATCGGTTTGGGAGATTTCGGCGAGATGAATCGCGACAAGATTCGTAACGGAGTCGTCGCCGCGTCGCTGCGACATGCTTTGAGCCTGCTGAACGACGAAGACAATAAGAAAGACGGCAAAATCATTGACGCTTCGTTCAGCGCCTTGCTGCTTGGAACATACAGCAGCAGCGCTTTCAATGCGATGGATTCTGTCAACGCGATTGCCGAAGGAGCGATTCACACCAATCGAATTTTGCAGAGGCAGGGTCTGTGGAATCAGGTGCGAATCAACTCAATCGAGTTCATAGAATTATACGAAGACATCGCCACGCAAGCCGTACGCGCGGCTTACCGCCTGGTGGAAAGACCGCCTGTTGATTTGTCCGCCAATGAAAAGCTGTTGCTTGATCCGCCGCATTTGACCAGCAAAGAAGGCGGCCAGCCGCAACGCCCGCTGGATATGTACTCTTCGGGTTGGTCGCGAAAAATCCGCATCGCCGTTGACGACAAACAAACTGACGACTGTATTCAACCTGAAAGTCAGTCAAGCGATTCTGAAAAAGCTGAAGCCGGTCGAACTTTCAAACGTCCGTTGCAGAAGAAAGACAAACGACTGAGCTTCACGGTTTTTTCCGAACGCGCTCGCTCTGAGGAAAAAATGCTGCCGACGCAGCGCAAGATGATGGATGGTCTGGTTAAACAGGCGGTTGAGGCGAAGGAATACAACAAAAATCTTGGCGCGACTCTTTTTGAGTTGCTGATCCCAAACAGTTTCAAAGAGCAATTCGCCGCCGAAGGCGATCTGGTTTTGTACGTTGACAGCGAATCGGCGCAATACCCCTGGGAAATGCTGGCCGAACGCACGCGCGACGAAATCACGCCTGTCGTCATCGGAAAAGGCGGCGGCGGTCACGGAATGATTCGCCAGCTTGCCACGGCGGATTATCGTCCGAATCCGCAATCGGCGCAGAGCGGAAACGTGCTGATCGTCGGCGATCCGCTGCTGACAGGCGAAAAGGAATTTCGTTCGTTGTCAGGCGCGCGGCTGGAAGCGGAAATAGTCAGCAGGGCTTTCGAGTCCGTGCAGGACGAACAGTTCAAACCTTATCCGCTGATTGGCCGGGACGCGCTTTCCATTGTCACGGCGCTGTTCGAGCGGGATTACAGAATCATACATCTGGCTGGTCATGGCGTTTACGACGCCGATTGCCCGATTCAGAGCGGCGTGATTCTGGGCAACGGCATGCGATTGACAGCGGCTGAAATTCAACAGCTTCGCATCGTTCCCGATCTGGTTTTCATCAACTGTTGTTATCTGGGCAAAGTGGATGTCAAACCGGAAGCCAACAAATTGGCGGCAAGCATTTCGATGGAATTGATCAAGATGGGCGTCAAAGCAGTGGTCGCAGCCGGTTGGGAAGTGGACGACGAAGCGGCCAAAACTTTTGCTGAAGAGTTCTACCAGGGCATGTTGAACAACATGCGTTTCGGCGATGCGGTCAAAGACGCGCGAAAAAAAGTTTATCGCGATTTTCGCTATACAAATACCTGGGGCGCATATCAATGCTACGGTAATCCGGATTTCATTCTGGACAAATCGCCCGGCGACAAATCGTCGAGTGAAAAATCGAAACGATACTTTTCTCAACGAGAATACCGCGACGAATTGCGGCGCATTGCCGAACAAGCCAAAAAAGCCGATGCCGATTACCAGAAGTCTCTTCGCAACCGTTTGGAAGGCATTTACGATTCAATGCCGAACTCCATGGTGGATGCTGAAATGCTCGGTCTTCTGGGCGACGCCTGGGGAACGCTCGGCGATTTTGACGAGAGCAGAAAGTTTTACGACCGCGCAACCAAAGACGAGAAATCAAACATCTCGCTGAAACAGCTTCAGCAGCACGCCAATCTGTTAACCCGGTATGCCAAGAAAATTCACGACCTGAAAAAGCTGAGCGATGGAAAACCAAAAGCAGGTGAAGCCAGTAGCCCCGCGTTGCCCAAACCGGAGACTCTTCTGAAAGACGCACTTGAACTGCTTGAAAAATTGAAGAAGCTCAATCCGACGGGTGAACTCGAAGCTTTGTTTGGTAGCCATTACAAAAGGCGAGCCTTGGTTTTGGGTAATCTACAGGTAAATCTGAAGCAGGCTGCCAAGTACTATGAAAAGGCCAGCAAAAAATTTGAATCAGAGAAAGGGAAGATTGATCCCTATCCGGCGCTGAATTGGATAACTGTGGAATTTCTGAGGTCAAAGCTTGCGGACGATCGCAAAAGTAAATCAAATGCGACTCAGGAAAAAGTAAAAGAGGTAAGAGCATATTTGGAAAAAGTCCTGGAAGTGGCGAAGGAGTTGAAGTCGAGCGACGACCTTTGGAAACGAGTCCATCTGCCGGATGCAATGTTGTTGAAGCATCTGATGGAAGGCGAACTGCGAAAAAGCGCCAACGTCGAAGAGTTGAAAAAATCATATGAAGACGCGATTGGTGACAAGGCCGATCCAAAGTCGCGTGGTACCGTCACCGAGCAAATGGATTTCATGACAGAGATGTTGGAAACGCGCCGGAATAGCTTTACCGCCGAAATCAACGCGTTGAAAGACATCAAGAGCGCAATTGAGAAATCCTGATAAAAGCGGTGTTGAAGTTATGACGATCAAACCTCGTGTCAAAATTTGTTGCATCAGCAGCATTGAAGAAGCCGGGTTGGCGATTCGGCACGGAGCGTCTGCGCTTGGATTGGTTTCGGCTATGCCGAGCGGGCCGGGGGTTATTGACGAAGGCATGATTGCCGAAATCGCCGCGAGTGTCCCGCCGCCGATTGCCACGTTTTTGCTGACCAGCAAGCAGGACGTTGATTCGATCATCGAACAGCATCGCCGGTTGCGAACGAACACGATTCAAATCGTTGATCGGTTGGAGCAAGGAAGTTACGCCGATTTGCGAGCGGCTCTGCCGGGCATTTCATTGGTGCAGGTCATTCACGTCAACGGCGAAGAATCGGTCGAAGAAGCTATAACTGTTTCGCCGCAGGTTGACGCGATTCTGCTGGATTCGGGAAATCAGAAGCTGTCGGTGAAAGAGCTTGGCGGAACGGGACGCACTCACGATTGGACGATCAGCCGGAAAATTCGCGACCTAGCCGGAGTTCCGATCTTTCTGGCTGGTGGATTGAAAGCCGATAACGTCACCGAAGCGATTCAGGCGGTTGAACCTTTCGGCCTTGATCTGTGCAGCGGAGTACGGACGGATGGAAGATTGGATGAAGCGAAGCTGGCGAAGTTTTTTGAAGCTGTGGCCGGCGCCTGAACGCAATTTGCCTAAATCTGAAAAATCGAAACGCCAGCGGATTTGATTCGCTGGCGTTTCTGTTGGTGAGCGATGTTTCGCCGATCAGGTTTAGAAGACGAACTTCACGGACAGTTGCAACTGACGCGGATCGCCCACGCCCTGGCGCAGGAATCCGTCGAAGTTGAACAGCCCGGGAGTCGTCAGCGGGTTGATCAGGTTGTCGTTGTTGAATGTGTTGAATAATTCAATCATAGGAATGATGGCATATCGTTCGCCACCGAAGCGGCGCGACAGGCTCCAATCCAGAGAGAAGTATTCGTTGTTTTTCCGCGCGGTGTTTCGATTGTTGGCCGTGCGAGCGCCCGGCGTGATCGGTTGCGCGCTGCGCGCCTGAATGCGGACGCTGCTTTCAAACTTGCCGGGCAATTCGCTGTTCATCGAAAAGTTGAACTTGTGGCGAATGTCGCGGTCTGAAAAAGCGTAATCCAGAAACAGGCGGTTGATGTCGAAAGCGCGGTCGGTGAACGGATCGCGTTCGTTGGAATCGTCGTCGTAATCGAAGGCGTAAACGTAATTGCCTTCGAATTGGATGCCCTTGCTGAACCGTTTGCGCAATCCGATGGTCACGCCGCGATACAGCGATTTGCCGACTGAACTGGTGACCATCAATTCGCCGAGTTGCGGCGAGAAAATTCCGCTGCGATTGAGGTTCAGGAATCGGGTCAGATGAACGCCCTTCGAGTGAGTGAAATCCAAGTACAACGCCAGCGAACTGGCCAGTTCGCGTTCAAACGCGACGTTGGTCGAATAAATTCGCGGGTTTTCGTAATCGCGGCTGAACACGCGGACTCCGGTGAAGAGCGGGAACTGTCCAGCCGGAACAGGAGTCGGCACGACCACGTTCGGCCAAACCGGAGCCGGGCCGCCCGCGGCGATGATGTCGCCGTTGATAAAGATTGTCTGCTGTTGCACGCCGTTGGTGGTGATCGAACCGACTTGCGTCAGCATGTTTTGACGGGCGTTGTAAATGCCGTAGCTGGCGCGCAGCACTGCTTTGCCGTCCTGAGTCATGTCCCAGGCGAAACCGACGCGCGGTTGGAACATCTTGTATTGATCCGGCAATGTGCCGTCCGACGGGAAGCGCGGATCGCTGAGGAAGCGGCCATAAGCCGTTGATTGCGGCGAAACGTTCATCGCGGGGAACAATTGAGCTTCCCAACGCAGCCCGTAGCTGAGAGTGAAATCAGGGCGAATCTGCCATTTGTCCTGAATGAAGAGCGAGTATTCTTCGTTGTCAATGTTCGATGCGCCGGTGGCGTCCGTCGCCGGACCATCCAGCGCCGCGCCCTGCAAATAAAGCAGCAGCGAAGAAGCGTTGGCCCGAGGCCCGAAGCGCGGCCCAAGGCTGGCGGGCGAAGCGTAACGAAGGAATCCGGTCACGCTGTCGAAAATGTAACGGCCTCTGAAAAATCCGCGGAAGACCTGGGCGTTGTTGCTGTGCGTCCAGTCGCCGCCCATTTTGACCGTGTGGTTTCCGGCGATGATCGAAAAGCTGTCTTTCAATTGCCAGCGTTGGAACAACTCGTCAATGTTCGGCGACAGGAAAAATGGATTTCCGAAACGGAAAGTCGTGGCAAAACCCATCGCCGTGTCGGCTGGAACGTTCGATTCAGTAGCCGAGCGCGGACGGTCTTCGCGCAGGTAAGTCGCGTGAAATTCGTTGACCTTCGTCGAAGACAGCGTCGTGAACAGGTTCAGGTTGAAGGCGCCGATTTTGCCCGGGCCTTCGGTGCCGTTGGCCGAATTGCCGTAAGTCGGAACGTCGAAGGTTTCATTTTCCTTCTTCGACCGGTTGAAGTTGTACGACATGGAAAGTTCGTTGGCTTGATTCAGGTTGAAATTCAGTTTGCCCAAAAAAGCCGAAGTGTTGATAGGCTTTTTCAGCGGTTGGCCTTCGTCCTGATTGCGCGTGGTTTTGAAGAAGTTGAGCAACGCCAGCCGTTGGCAATCGGCGCTGCCGTCAATCAATGCTTCGTTGGCCTGAATCGTGGGGTTCTGAACCGAGCAGGGAGTGCCAATCGGAGCGCTTAAATTCGGGCGGGTCAGATTGCCCGTGATTTGTTCGAACGCGCCGAAGAAGAAAGCGCGCTCTTTGACGATCGGACCGCCGATGTTGCCGCCGAACTGTTCGCGGTGAAAATCCTTGAGCGGTTTGTCGTCGGCTGTATTGGAGGTCAGAGCTTCCAACCGCTGGAAATGAAACACGTCTCCGCGCAATTGGTTGCCGCCGGATTTGGTGATGGCGTTGACGAATCCTCCGCCCGCACGTCCGAATTCGGCGCTGGCTCCGGTGGCAATGACCTGGAATTCCTTGATCGCGCCGATCGGAATGTCAATCGCTGCGCGTTGACCGCCTGCCTGTTCGGCGAAAAATCCGTTGTTGTAATCGCCGCCGTCCAGACTGACGTTATTGAAAATTCCGCGCTGGCCGTTGAAGTTGATTTCGTCGCCGTCGGGGCCTTGCGTGATGCTGACGCCCGGCGTCAATGTCAACAGGTCTTCAAACTTGCGACCGAGAATCGGAGTTTTGCTGATCGCTTTTTCGTTGAGCGTCGTGCTGGATTCGGTTTTGACAGTGTCAATCGTCGGAGTCGCGGTGATGGTGATGCGCTCCTGGACGGCTGAAACTTTCATGGTCAAATTCAGGTTGATCGTTTGTCCGACGGTCAGCGAAATGTTTTGCTGTTCGATGGTGGCGTAACCCTGTTTGGACGCCGTCATCGTGTAATTGCCAGGTTGCAATTGCAGAAAGACGAAACGCCCGCCTTCGTCCGTGTTCAAAGACCTGTTTGCGTTGGTATCCAGATTTTTGATTTCGACTGCGGCTGCCGGAATGACTGCGCCCGCTTCGTCAACGATCGTGCCCTGAACAGCGCCGGTCGTGCTTTGCGATTGAGCCAATGCAGTCGTCATCGAAACCAGCGTGAGAAATAGGATTGTCACTGCCAGTCTGACGGTCAGTTTCATTCTGTGCCTCCTAAGGTTGTTGAATTGATCAAGTGGTCTTTCCCTGTGTTGATTCGGCGCGCACTACTGTGGCGAACGCCTTTCAGTGATTGATAGAAAATTTAGCTGGATTTCTACGGGTTGACGGCGAGGATTCTAAAGACGGCTGCCTGTAGAAACAAGCGTTGGCGAAAAGTTTTTATTGGCATAACCAATTGATAAGTCGGTTGTTTGCCAGCGTGAAAGAGTTGCGTCTCTGCGCGATAGCCCGATTGCTGGAAACCGCGCAAAGACGCAACCGATGAATGTTTACTTGATGGATTTCAGCAGCGACTGAAATTCGTTCTGAGCCGCAGCCACGGTTTTCGCCGGGCCAGTCAGCTTGAAGAATATTTCACCCTGCGGACTTTCGACGATTGCGCCGAGCAGACGATAGCCGGGTTTTTTGGTCGCGGGCTGTCCCATGGCCATTCCGCCTCCGGCAAACGTCCCGGTCAGATCAACCGTCGTCACCTGGAATCCGTTGATGGTTTCTTTTTTCTGTTTGGCTTTGGCCGCCGACGCGCCGCCGTCCGGCTGTTCGAATTGTCCGATCCAGCGGTCAATGTTGGCCTGAACGCCGCCGCCGATTCCGGCGAAGACCGCGCATTCAGCGCCTTCACCGTCGCCAGCAGCAGCCGGAATCAAATAAGTCGCCGCTCGCATCGGTTTTTCCGGACCGGTTTGCCAACGCGTCGGGGCAGTCCATTTAAGTTCGCCGGAAGCTCCGCCGGATTGCATTGGCGCTGTCGCCGGAGCTGAACCGGAATCATGTCCAATGGCCAAACCCGAAGACGGCGAAGTTGAAGGCGAAGACGAAACCGCTCCCGATGAAGTCGCGCTTTCATTTGGTGGAACTTCCTTCGGAGCATCCGCGCAAGCCGCAAACAAAATAGATGCTGAAAACAAAATTACGGACAAACGCCGATTGATCGGCGCAAAAATCAACTTCATAAAAACTCCTCCGAAAAGTAGATCAGACTTCAGTCTGCTTGGAACCTGAACAAGACCACAGAGCATTAAGCCGTGGATTGCCGCACCGCTCTGTCTTTGAAAAGTAACAGGAAAATTATCAGGATCGCGGCGGCAAACAGTGCCGGTTTACCCCACAACGGTTTCCATTCTATGGCTTTCAGTTCGGTTTTACGCAAATCGTTCTTTTGCGCCTCTACCTGTTGAGCCTGAGATTCCAATGAGGTTTTTTCAGCCGCATCGCTGGAAGTCGCGATTCTTTTTTTCAATTCTTCCAACTCAGTGCTTTTGACCACCATCTGCTGTGAAGCCGCGCTAGACGCCGCCGGTGTGTGCTGCGCTTCGATGACTCCTGCGACCTTCGCGCCGATGGCCATTCCCAAACCGAGAGTGAAAAACACCAGCAGACCTTGAGCCTGCGCGCGAATCTGTTTCGGCGCTACCTGATCGGTGTAAATCTGTCCGGTGACGAAGAAGAAATCGTAACAGATGCCGTGAAGCGCAATGCCGACGATGATCATCCAACGGATTTCATCCGGCGCGCCAAAAGCAAATAGCGCATATCGAGCAACCCACGCCAGCATTCCCACCGCCAGCATCCATTTCACGCCGAGTTTGCGGAAAAAGAGCGGCATCACCAGCATGAAGAAAATTTCCGACATCTGACCGTAAGACATCGTTTGCCCGATCGGCAATCCGGTCATTTCCACAATGCGGCTGGTGATCTGGTAATAAAATGCCAGCGGGATGCAGATCAAAAACGACGAAAGCATGAAAATCAGGTAAGAGCGATCTTTCAACAACGCCAACGCGTCCAGTCCCAAAATCTGACGCGCGGAAACGCTTTCTGATTTGTCGGGCGGCGTATGCGGCAACGCGAAAGAATACAATCCAAGCAATAACGCCGCGCCCGCCGTCAGATAAAACATATGAACAGTCGTTTCCCATTTCAGCGCCGTCAGCGTCAAACCCGCCGCGATCCATCCAATCGTGCCCAGCACGCGGATGCCCGGAAAATCCTTTTCGGGATCGGAGATGTTTTTCATCGCCAGCGTGTTGGACAACGCCAGAGTCGGAAAATAAGTCAGTTGATAACCGAAGATGGCCAGGTTGATTCCGTCCGGCGAAGGATTGGCCGCCGTCATCATCGTCGTGGCAAAGAACATAATCGCCGCGCCCAGCAAATGCATCACTCCCAGCACTCGCTGAGCCGGAAAGAAACGGTCGGCGACCATTCCCACGAAGAAGGGGGAAATCATTCCCGCAATCGGACCAACGGCGAATGTCCAGCCGATGTCATCGGCTTTGAAACCGATGGTTCCCAGATAATTCGGCGCAGTGACATACCACGCGCCCCAAACGAAAAACTGCACGAACATCATCGCCGACAGTTGCAGGCGGATTTTTGCATTCATAATTTTGTGTCTCTCGCTTTGTGATGGGTTTTGAAATCGTTGGTGATTGTTGTCTGTGAAGACGCGGCAGATTCTACAGGACTCGCCCGGTTATGGCGAGCAACGATATACTTGGCCGGAATTTGGATTACCTGCTTGCCTTGCCCGGCAATATTGAGTAAAAGCAGTTGACGCTGCTAGCTTTGAACATAAAACTAATTGTCCCAATGAAAACCATGTCAGAGAAAACTTTATTCATAGGAATTGACCTCGGCGGAACAAATATCAAAGCCGCATTGGTCAATACGGACACAGGGGAAATTGCCGCTACTCGCTCCACGCCGACTCGCGCCCGCGAAGGTCACGACGCCATCATCGCTCAAATCGCCGTGCTGGCCGAAGAGATCATTTTGACCAGCGGTATGGCCAAGTCGGATGTCGGAGGAATTGGCGTTGGCATTCCGGGCGCTCTCGATCTGGAAAAAGGCATGACGGTCTTTTTGCCGAATCTGCCCGGCAATTGGCGCAACGTTCCTGTTCAGGAACAGTTGGCTAAATTGACCGGATTGCACGTCGCGATTTTGAACGACGCTCGTTCGATGACTCTGGGCGAATGGAAATTCGGAGCCGGACGCGGATTCGACACCGCCTGTTACACGCTGGGCACGGGAATCGGCGGTGGACTGGTATTGAACGGCCAATTGCATCTGGGCATCAACGGATCGGCGGGCGAACTCGGTCACGTCAGCGTTGACCTGAACGGACCCAAGTGCGGTTGCGGCAGTCGCGGTTGTATCGAAGCCTACGCTTCTGGCCCGGCCATCGCCGCAATGGGCATGAAAGCCGTCGTGCAGGGACGCAACACGACGATGGCTGAAATGTGCGACGGCGATTTGAACAAGATCACGCCCGAACTGGTCTGCGAAGCCGCCAGACGCGGCGACGATGCCGCGCGTGAAATTTACGAATTCGCCGGAAAGATCATCGGCGCGGGCATCGCCAATGTCATCACCGCTGTCACTCCGCGACGAATCGTCATCGGCGGCGGAGTCGCTGCGGCTGGCGAACTGATTCTCGATCCCATTCGCCGCTCGATGCGCGAGCGTGTTTTTCTGGTTGACGCTTTGCAGGTCGAAGTCGTCTCAGCTCAACTGGGCAACAACGCCGGATTGATCGGCGCTGCCGTCTGGGCCAGACAACGACTGTAAAACTTTCTTTCCTTCCACGAAGGCACACGAAGAAAACAAGAAGGCTTTTGACAGGATTCACAGGATTTTTTTCATGATTCACAGGATCAAAAATCAATCTTGTGAATCATGAAACCAATCCTGCTGATCCTGTCTTGCTTTTCTTCGTGCCCCCTTTGTGTGCCTTCGTGGGAGTTAATTCCCAGGAGCAAAAGTGACTCTGAACATCGAAACGATCACGCTGGAACAGTTCGCCAAAACGATTGACCATTCGCTGCTGCAACCGCAATTGACCGAAGCCGACGTCATCGCCGGATGCGAACTGGCGGCGCGCTATCACGCGGCTTCAGTTTGCGTGAAGCCTTATCACGTTCGATTGGCGGCAAAACTGCTCGCCGATTCCGACGTGTTTGTCAGCACAGTCATCGGATTCCCTCACGGCAGTTCGACGACTGAAACCAAACTGGCCGAAACGCGCCAGGCGTTGGAAGACGGCGCGGTCGAATTGGACATGGTCATCAATTACGGTCAGCTTCGATCCGGCCATTCCGATTATGTCGGTCGCGAAATCAAAGCCGTTTGCGACCTTGCCCACGAACGAGGAGCGAAGGTCAAAGTGATTTTTGAAAACGCCCATTTGACCGACGAAGAGAAAATCGTGGCTTGCAAACTCTGCGACGAAGCCGGGGCTGATTGGGTGAAGACTTCGACAGGCTTTGCTCCGACCGGAGCGACAATCGCCGACATTAAATTGATGCGCGCCAACGTCAGCGACCGCGTTCAGGTCAAAGCCGCTCACGGCGTGCGCACGCTGGCCTCAGCGCTGGAAATGATCGAAGCCGGTGTGACGCGCATCGGCGCAACGGCAACCGCCACGATGTGCGACGATTTCGTCAAATGGCGCGCGGGCGAATTGAAAATCGAGAAAGCCGAACCCGCTGGCGGTTATTGAATTGCAGATGGAGAATCCTCAAACAGTATGCTGAGGCAGGTCAGCCCGGCTTCAGCCTTGCGGAATTCGGAAATATCAACCAGACGAATCCTTTCGCAGAACGGCCTGATCAACCCAACAGTCTGCGGAAAACCGGTTTGCGCAATGATGATCTTTCCGATGCGAATGATATTTGCCGCCCACTGTTCGTCAGGCGGAACTTCAATCAGCCTGTAATGCCCAAAAGCTGCAAGCGACAACCATTGCGGATTGACCAGCAGCGTCTGTTCATCAATTGCCGTGCAAGCCGTTTTCAGATGCAAACTGCCAATGACCGGCACGGGAATAATCTCGTATCCGATTGGCGACAGTAAACGGGACAGGGCTTCGATGGCTGCATGATTCGTGCGGCTTGATAGGCCGATGTAAAGCCGCCGCCCGACGCGCAACACATCTCCGCCGTCCAAGGTCGCAGGATGTTCCAGGAAGACGAGCTTGCGGTGATGCGACAGTTCTGCAGCAATCGCGGCAATCTCGTCCCGCCGCGATTCAGCGCCCGGACGCGCAATGATTGCCAGTTCATCCAACACAATGGCGGTGTCTTCGACAAAACAGGCGTCGGGAAAATCCGCATTGGCTTCGAGCAGTTTGACACTGACGCCGCATTCACTGAGCGCTCGGCAATAATCCCGTTGCTGAGCCGCAGCCAATTCGTAATTGATCGGCTCGCGCTCGATGAACGTCAACTCGCATTCGGAAATCGCCGGAAAAACCCTGTGAAGCAATCCGGTTAACATAAAGCCCGCTCCTGAATCGAATGAAGTAAATATTTGACTAACTTACGGGCTAATCATACATTACCGCTGCCCCGACCAGGCTTTCAGCAAGTCCCCGGAAACAAACAGCCGACTCCTGGCTTTTCCCGCAACAGTCAAACGGGTAATTTCATCATCTGAAACTGAAACGAAATTGCTGAGCGATCCAATGCCTGACAACTCATTCTGAATTTGTTGCAGCAAGTCCAACGTCGCCGTACGCGCTTTGCGGCGTATGAGCTATGTGCTGCAAGGCTATGACAAAGCCGGACAGCCGACCGATGACAAGCGCAAAATCGTCAGCGAAAAGTTTCCGCCGGAATACGCCCACATCATTGGCATTCCGTTCAAGCTGTTCAAAGGCGGCAAGTCTGCGCCGCCGCCCGAATTGGTCAAATCGCACCGCATCACCGCGTTGCCTGAACGCGAAGCCGCGCTTGAAATCACCTTTCCCAACGTCATCGGCTATCGCGTAGAGCAAAATGACAGCCGTCTCGAAGAAGCCAAAGCCGCCAAAGCGTTTGAGGAATTGGGTGAAAAGGTCGTGCAGAGTTACGTCAAGAATCATTTTCTCGACTTCAAAATCCCGTATGTCAAAGACGGCAAAGACCGCGGTTACCTGCCCGATTTCATCTTGCGCGTAGCGGGCAAAGACGGACGCACGCATAACCTGATCGTCGAAATCACCGGCATGAGTCAGGACAAAGCCGAAAAGCGTTGGTACGTCAGCAATCGCTGGTTGCCCGCCGTCAATGCCGTCCGCGACAAGTTCGGTTATGACGAATGGCATTTCCTCGAAATCGCAGGCGACATCCGCGACATCAAAAACGAAGTGCTCGATAAGATCGAAAATCTGTGAAACGGCAACGGTAGCGCAATCTGCCGAGATTGCGCGGCGTGGGCATACGCCGCCTTGATTGCCACTGATAACTTCGGAAGTTCGCATAACGCAGCGGCGCAATCTCGGCAGATTGCGCTACCGCGCTGGCTCGATTGATTTTTCACCCAATACTTGATTCACCATGACCAAAAAAGTAGCCAGCCTGAAACACAAAGCCGACAAGCGCGCGCACATTCCTTCCAAAGAGGAAGCCGGAACCGAGCGCGAAAGTCCCAAGGTTTTGCAGGGCAACAAAACCCTCGAACTGCCGTTGAATCCGGTCACGACGCGCGGGCGCGACCCTGAGCTTTTCTGGATGAGCAAGTATGGCAACGACGACCGCGAGTCGCTCTTGCGCGTAGACATTCGCTCGCTCTATCGCCACGAACACATCGCGCCAGAAAAGCTCATTCAGAACCTGCATCGCGTCGTCGTCGAGCAAAGCGCGCAAGGCGATCTGTTCGGCTCGATCAACGAAACCTTTGGCAATGCGCTGGAACGGGACGAACTCGAAAAGGTCGGCGACTATTACACCCATTCAGACGGCTGGACGAATCGGCTGATTCAGGGCGACAGCCATCTGGTGATGGCTTCGTTGCTCGAACGCGAAGGCATGGCCGGACAGGTGCAGATGATTTATCTCGACCCGCCCTATGGCATCAAGTACGGCTCGAACTGGCAAATCAAACTCAACAACCGCGACGTGAAAGACTACGCTGACGAAGCCCTGACCGGCGAACCCGAAGTCATCAAAGCCTTCCGCGACACCTGGGAACTCGGCATTCATTCCTATCTTTCCTATTTGCGCGACCGCTTGCTCATCGCCAAAGAATTGCTGACCGACAGCGGCAGTTGCTTCGTCCAGATTTCCGATGAAAACGTCCATCTTGTCAGAAGCGTGATGGATGAAGTTTTCGACAGCGAGAATTTCGTCAGCTTGATTTCCTTCACCACCACAAGCGGCTTTCCGAGTAAAACTCTCAGTCGAGCAGGCGATTTGAGGACTACCAAAGCGGTTCCAAGCAACCGCACTCCAAAGGGCGCTCGTTCCTCAGCGGAGGTTTTTTATTCAGATGATTGGAAGGATTTTTGGAGGCGGCGATCGGAATCGAACCGATGAATAAAGGTTTTGCAGACCTCTGCCTTACCACTTGGCTACGCCGCCCTGAAAGGAATGATTGCTTTCAATGAATGGTTCCGAACGCGTGTTTACTGGCTCAGAACAATGAAAAGGCTTTATCATCAGCCTCTTGAAACGAGGGCGTATGCTCCCATAGATTATTTTCTTCGTCAAGACCCTCTTCGGAAGTCGTTGATCGTCGAATGGAGTGATCATCAATGCGCGCAATCGAATGTTTGATACTCGCTGTTTCACTGCTCGCCATCGCTGAAATGCCTGTCATCACTGCTCAATCCGGCTCAAACGGGATTTCTGACCTGTCGTCGTCGCGTCAATTGATCGTTGTCACAACCGCAAACTGGAATGCGGTCAACGGCAAGTTGCGACGTTATGAACGGGCTGAAACAAACGGTGTTTGGCGCGAAGTCGCAAGCGCGATTCCCATTGTCGTCGGTCGCAATGGAATGGCCTGGGGCAGGGACGGTTCGGATGATTGGGCGTCATTGGCCAAACCTGACGACCCGATCAAAAAAGAAGGCGACGGTCGTTCGCCCGCCGGTATTTTCAAACTCAGTTCGGCTTTCGGTTATGCCGCGAAAGAGCAGGCGGGCAAAGTCAAACTGCCTTACGTCCAAGCCACCAGAATGCTGGAATGCGTTGACGATCCGCAATCGAAAAATTACAACCGCGTCATCGAACGCGGCAGCGTCGCCAAACCCGATTGGAAAAGTTCCGAGCAGATGCGACGCAACGACGATCAATACCGTTGGGGAGTGATAGTTGATCACAACTACGCCAGTCCCGAAGCCGGTTGCGGTTCGTGCATCTTTCTGCACATCTGGTCTGGAGCGGGGAAGGGAACCGCCGGTTGCACTGCGATGGAATCGGCGAAGATGGAAGAGTTGTTGTTCTGGCTCGATCCGAAAAAAAATCCGGTCATAGTTCAATTGCCGCAGGCCGAATATGAAAGATTGCGCGAGCCGTGGCGATTGCCGCATTAAACGCTTTGCCCGGCGGCAAAGCCCGAAGCCCAAGCCCATTGGAAATTGTATCCGCCCAACCATCCGGTCACGTCAACGACCTCGCCAATGAAAAACAAACCGGGCGCTCGCCTGGCTTCCATCGTCTTCGACGACAACTCGTCTGTGTCCACGCCTCCGGCTGTGACTTCGGCTTTGCGATAGCCTTCGGTTCCGTTGGGAGTGATTCGCCAGCGATGAATGTTTTCGGCAATTGCGCGCAATTCCTTGTTTGAATATTGCCGCAACGGTTTTGGACTGGCGTGGATTGAAGCCCAGGCTTGGGCGAATCGCTGTGGCCAATATTCGCTGAGCAAGGTTTTCAATTCCTTCAAACTTTCGCGTTCGCTCGTCAAGACTTCTTCGGCGGTTGCGCCCGGCAGCAAATCAATTTCAATCGCTTCGCCGGATTTCCAGTAAGACGAAATTTGCAAAATCGCCGGGCCGCTCAAACCCTGATGCGTGACCAGAATGTTTTCGCGGAATTGTTGATTGCCGAACCTGACCATCGCGTCAACCGAAACGCCGCTCAGCGGGGTGAAGACGCTGCGGTCTTTTTCCGTCAACGTGAAAGGAACCAACGCCGGTTTGGTCTGCGTAACTTTCAGCCCGAACTGCCGGGCCAGCCTGTAACCGAAATCGGTCGCGCCCATTTTGGGAATCGAAAGCCCGCCTGTGGCAATGACCAGCGATTCGCATTCAAAGCGGCCTTGATTGGTTTCAACGATGAAGCTGTCGCCGGTTTTATCAACCGATTGGACTCGGCAATTGACGCGGACTTGAACTTTGGCTCGGTGACATTCATCCAGCAACATTCTGACGATTTGTTGTGAACTGTCGTCGCAGAACAACTGACCCAGCTTCTTTTCGTGATAGGCGATTTTGTGCCTTTCGACCATCTCAATGAAATCGTAGGGCGTGAATCGAGCAAGGGCGGATTTGTGAAAGTTCGGATTGCGGCAGATGAAATTTTCCGGCGCTGTATTCAGGTTGGTGAAATTGCAGCGTCCGCCGCCGCTGATCAAAATCTTCTTGCCGACTTTTTCGGCGTGTTCGATGACCAGCGCCGAACGTCCGCGCTTTCCGGCGGTCAGAGCGCAAAACAATCCGGCTGCGCCTCCGCCAATGACAATCACGTCTTTTTTCATGGCTCGATTGGTTATGATGTGCATTAGTGCGGGCGATAGAAGAGATCATTAACCATTATCCATTGACCATTAACCATTATTGGTCGGGGCCAGGTTTGATCCCCGACAGTTAATTGGTAATGG
>CAYRQB010000034.1:0-28167 GCA_964426025.1 uncultured Heliomicrobium sp. | reverse complement strand
CAGACGTTCAATGCTCAAAACCGGCGCGGCTGTTTGCGCGGCTGGAGTTTTGCCAACCGCGCCAATCGCCGCCGCCGAAGCTTCAACTCAACGCATTCGCATCGGCGTTTCGACTTATTCGTATTGGCATTTCGACCGTGTCAAATATCCCATCGAAAAAGTGATCGAAAATGCCGCCAGACTTGGCTTCGACGGCGTGGAAATTCTCCACCGCCAGATGGAAAGCGAAGACCGCAAATACGTCAACAATCTGAAGCGCATGGCGTTTTCGCTCGGACTGGATTTGTTCTTTCTTTCAATTCATCAGAACTTCGTTTCGCCGGACAAAGCCAAACGGCAGGAACACATTGATCACACCAAACGCTGCATTGATCTGGCGGTGCAGTTGGGATGCCCGGCGATTCGGTTGAATTCCGGGCGATGGGGAACGATTCCAGACTTTCAAAAGATGCTGGACGCTGGCGGAGTCGAACAGCCTTTGCCGGGTTACACGGACGACGACGCTTTCAAATGGTGCGCCGAATCCATCAACGAATGCCTGCCTCACACGGAAGCGGCGGGAGTCGTGCTGGCGCTGGAAAATCACTGGGGGCTGACGACGAAGGTTGACGGCTTGCTCAGAATTTACAAGGACGTCAATTCGCCATGGCTGAGCATCAATCTGGATACGGGAAATTTCGTCGGCGATCCTTACCCGCAACTGGAAAGGCTGGCTCCGCACGCGATGGTGGTTCAGGCGAAAACCTATTACGGCGGCGGCGTGTATTACACTCGCGAACTGGATTACACGCGCATAGCCAAAACGCTGCGCAGCGCCGGATTCAAAGGCTACGTCTCGCTGGAAATGGAAGGCAAGGAAAACGCCGACACTGCCGTGCCGAAGAGTCTGGAATTGCTGCGCAAGGCATTTGCCTGATGACGAAATGAAGTACGGTCTAAATCAAAACGGAAAAATTTCAGACAGGATTTACGGGATTCAACACGATGAAAACTGTGTTCTCCCTGTCCCAATGTTGCGTGTTCTGATTCAGGTTTCCGCATTCGGCAACCCGACATCAGTGAGTCCTCCCGGCGGAACGCCTTCCGCCGGGTAACCGAATTTGTTGGCGAAATGGCCGTACATAAACCCCGCCACCACGTCGTAAAGAAAATGCAGAAGGATTGGCGCAAGCAGCGATCCGGAGATGTAATAAAGCCATTGAAAGATCAGTCCGAATCCGGCAATCAACAACACCGATGTCCATCCCTGAATGTAATGGCTGACGCCGAAAATCACCGCCGCGATCAATGCCGCAGCGATTCCCGATCCGGTGATTCTCCACAGCAATATGAACATCACTCCGCGATAGGTGATTTCTTCGCCGATGCCTGCCAGCAGCGAAATCAGTAACCACACTCCACGTTCGCGTTTGTCGCGAGCCATAAACAGGTAAACGCGCCGTTCGCGTTTTTCCACCGCTTTGCGCCAACGCGGAATCATCACCGCAATCAGCGAAGCCAAAATCGCCGCCGTCACCAGAAACGACCACAGATTTTTCGGACTGGTGAACAATTCGACCCATTCCATCAGCGCGACGAACAGCGAAAGCAGGATGAAGAAAACCTGCTGAAGTATGACGGTGAAAAAATATTTTCTGCGCGGCGGATAAGGTTGATTCTTGAATCGCCGGGCGGATTTAATCGCTCCCCAGGGCAACAACAACCCGAAAAAGACCAGGTGATAAACGCCTGCCAGTCCGATGTGGGAATAATTCATCTGACAATCTCCACTTTCTCTTCGGTGTTCATTTGATAAAGCCGTTCGATGCGATTGATGACGTGTTCACGGTCGAATCGTTCGATGACGCTGGCCTGAGCCAATCCGCCTATTCGTTGACGCAATTGGTTGTCGGTCAGCAAACGCGAAATCGCCGCCACCAGCGCCGATTCGTCCGTGTGTTCCAAAAACAACCCTGTCACTTCGTGTTCGACGATTTCGGCCATTCCCCCGACGCGCGAAGCTATCACGGCGCAACCGGCGGCCATCGCTTCGACCAATGCCAGCGAGAAAGCTTCGTTCAACGAAGGCACGACGACGATGTCGAATGCGGAAAGCTTCGACGGCAATTCATTGACGAAGCCGGTGAAGCGAATGTTGTCGGCAACGTTCAGATCGTTGACCATTTCGCACAGTTCGTTGGCGTAAGCCACATCTTCATCTTTCGCTCCGGGCTGGCCGATGACCAGAAAATCTGCGTCCGTCCAATGACGCTCCTTGATCAATTTGGCGGCGGCGCGAATAAAAAGTTCCTGCTGTTTCAACGGCGTCAGTTGACCGACGACCGCCACAGCCCAGCGGCGTTTCAAACCGAACGCTTCGCGCGCGGCATTGCGGCTGAGAATGCCGTTGCCCTGCGCGTCAATCCAGTTCGGAACTACGACAACACGATCCTCATATTGCGGGAAGGCTTCGACCAATCTTTCGCGCACGCTGTCCGAAACGGCGATCAACGCTTTGGCTTCGCCAATCGTCCAGGCGTAAACCGGATTCGATCTGATCGGATTGAAATGATGGCGGGTGATGAAAAAACGAAGTTTCTGTCCCGAACGTTGCGCCATGCGCGCGGCAATGCCGCTGAAGGTGTAATCTCGCGCGACGTGAGCATGCATGACTTCTATGCTGTGGCGTCGAACGATCGAAGCCAATCTCTGAGCGCTCAAAACGTCCAGCGCGTTTCGCAAACTCAGTTCGTGCCATTTGATTGCGGCGTGCGGCAATTCTTCGCGCAACGGGCTGTCGGGTCGAACCGCCAGATGCAAATCGTGCCCGCGTTCGATCAACGCGCGCGTCAGATCAATGACGTGACGTTCTCCTCCGCCCAAGCTTTCCGCCGAACAAACCTGTAGAATTTTCATCGCTGTTACCGCTAAGATTGTCTGTAGGAAAAATGCGCGCGTGACTTTAACGCAAGCCGACAAAGGATGCCACTTGTGACCGAACTCAATTTGCCTTTCGCCTTTTACATCATTTCAGCTTCCATCTTCGGACTAATCATCGGCAGTTTTCTGAACGTCGTCATACATCGTGTGCCGTTGGACGAATCAATCGTCTATCCGGGTTCGCGCTGTCCGGCTTGCGGCGGCGGCATTCGGGCTTTCGACAACATTCCGGTTCTGGGCTTTTTGCTGTTGAAAGGGCGTTGCCGGAATTGCGGCGAACGAATTTCGTGGCGCTATCCGGCGGTCGAATTGCTGACGGCCGTCATTTTCACTTTGATCGTTCTGAAGACCGGCCCGACGTGGGAAGCCCTGATCGAAATGATTTTTGCCTCAGTCATGATCGCGCTGGTTTTCATTGACGCGACTCATCATCTGTTGCCGAACGTCATCACTTATCCGGCAATCGTCTTTGCGTTGGCGGCGGCGGCTGCGCGCGCGGGTTGGGGAGAACCCGCCAGCTACACTTTCGACCTCTCGATCGTTTTCACCAGCGAAGCCGTCGGCTTCAGGGCTACGCGCGCTGCGATGCTTGGCGGATCGCTGCTCGCACTTGCCGCGCCGGTCTTCTGGTTGCTGGATCGGCTGGATCAAATTCTTTACAACAAATACTTTGAATGGGAAGAGATGAACCAGGAAGACGAGACCGTCAGCGAATCAGTTGAAAGCGCAGATGAATCCAATCCTGCCCACGATTTGGCGCAAGAAGCCGAAGCCAATCGTCGTTACCTGCGAACGATTCGCCTGGCTATGGTTTTCGGCTTGATGGTCGCCGCGACGTGGGCCGCGCTTTGTTTGTTCGTCGCTCAGAAAAATCCCGAAGCATTTGATCTGGCTTACAGCGGTTTGTGGCGCGCAGTGGCCGGAGCTTTGGTCGGAAGCGTTCCGATATGGTGGTTGCGCGCGGCGTATTTTTACATTCGCGGAGCCGAAGGAATGGGTTTGGGCGATGTCAAACTGATGGCCATCATCGGAGCTTTTCTGGGTTGGCAGGGAGCATTCGGAGTTTTGCTGATCGGTTCCATCGCCGGTTCTATGATCGGAATTTTCATGATGTGGCGAAGCAAAGATGGATTGAAAACGGTGTTGCCCTTCGGCGTCTGTTTGGGCGCAACCGCGCTGATTGTCTTGTTGCTGTCCACGCCTCTTTTCCGCTGGTATTTTGATTCAGCCAGATAATTCATTCAGATTGCGCCAATCGCAATTCTGTTCCTGACTTGATATTTCTTTGTAGCAATCAGCCACTGCAAAGTCCCAATTCGCCACAACGGCGATTGGACTCATTGCCTCCTGATCTACTGCTTATTCAAGCGAAACGACCGCATTATCACCTCATTCAACAATGGCATAGTGATTGTAATGAAATATGTAATGAAATATGTATTAGTTTGACGGCTCTGACCGCAAGGTATGCCGACATTCGCGGCCTTTCATTTACAAGACCGGAATCAACAACTGAACCGTCAATCATCAAGCCTGACGTTCAGAAGGCGATGAGCGCGTGACGAATGGCAAGGCGCAAGGAGGAATTAAGTATGAGAAAGACACGCAATCGTTCGCAATCGGAATCGAAGTATCTGTCAGTGAAATGCCCTCGCTGCCGGACGATCTGGCGATGTTACGGAATGCGCGAGCAGAATTTTTATAAATGCTCCAAATGCGGCCACGGTTTCAAATTGTCTGAAGCAAAGCCGGACGATTTGAAATCGGGGAGCGTAAAAGATGAGAAGCGACAACCTGCCCGTCTGGTGACTCGCCTGGACAATGCGACCAGGATTTGAGAGCCAAACAAAACCAATCCCGGACAAGGAGGCTTGGGGATTTATGAAAAGCATGAAATCAATTTTGTTGGCAATGACGCTGCTGATTGCGCCGATGGTTATGGCGCAAGACAGTTCAACCGAACAAACGCAGCAGGAATCGCAGTCCAAACAACAAGAACCGATTCAGCAGCAGATGCCGGAACCGGTCAAAGTGATGCGTGAATTTCACGGCGTCAAATTGGGAATGACTGCGGGAGAAGTGGAAGGCTTGCTTGGCCAACCTGCGCGCGTTGACAAGAAACGGAACTCCGCCGAATACAAGCTCGACGGCGGCGATCTGATGACCATCCATTACAACAAACAGCAAACGGTGAAAATCATTCAGCTTTATTTCACCGACGCCAATCGTGCGCCGAAATTTGAAGACGTGGTTGGCGACATTGAAATTAAACAACGCGCGAACGGATCGAAGTATGCGCGTCGCGTCGTCAGCGAAGAAAAGTTCTGGGTCACGATGTATCAGAGCAAGAGCGGCGCGGTGACAACCGTGACCATCAGTCGTTCGTCCTGAAGCGATTCGCGCTGGGCTTGTTTGTCGCCACGCGCGATGCCGATCCGGCTGATCATCACGAATAAATTACGAGGAAGTTATGGGAGATTTTTATCAGACCGGTTTGGTCGCGACTTTTCACCGATTCGGAAAGAAGAACCTGGATCAGTTGGAATCGGAGTTGAAGAGCTTTTCAGAACGAAGGCCGATTGCGCTGGTTCTGCCGTCGCTTTATTCCGAACTGGAAGGTCCGGCGTTGCCGGGCATCATCGAAGAATTGAAGCAGGTGAAATACCTTGACCAGATTGTGGTGACGATGGGTCGAACCAATGCCGATGAATTCAAGCGCGCCAAAAAGTTTTTCGCTCAATTGCCGCAACGTCCTGCGGTGATATGGAATGACGGGCCGCGCGTCAGCGCATTGTACGAAAAGCTGGAACGAGGCGGAATGCAAGTCGGCGGCGACGGCAAAGGACGTTCGTGCTGGATGGCTTACGGTTACATACTGGCCTGCGAACGCAGCCGCGTAATTGCTCTGCACGATTGCGACATCGTCACTTACTCGCGCGAGATGCTTGCTCGACTGACTTATCCTGTCGCCAACCCAAACACCGATTACGAATTCAGCAAAGGTTTTTACGCGCGAGTGACCGATCGTATGTACGGTCGTGCGACGCGATTGCTGGTCACGCCGCTGATTCGATCGTTGCAGGAAATCATCGGCTTCACAGAATTTCTGCGCTATCTGGACAGTTTTCGTTATCCGCTTTCGGGTGAATTCTGCATGCAAATTGATCTGGCGCGCGCCAATCGCATTCCAAGCGATTGGGGATTGGAGGTCGGAGTGTTGGCCGAAGTCAGACGGAACACTTCGATCAAGCGCGTCTGCCAGGTGGATATATCAGACAATTACGAACACAAACATCAAAGCCTTTCTCCGGACGATCCCGAAAAGGGTTTGATGAAGATGTGCATAGACATCAGCAAGACGCTGTTTCGCATACTGGCGGCGCAGGGCATTGAATTGACGCAGGGAAGGTTGAAGACGCTGCAAGTCGCTTACGTGCGAATGGCCGAAGACACCATCAACCGTTATCAGGGCGACGCCTGGATCAACGGACTGACGTTTGATCGCCACGCTGAAGAAACAGCCGTTGATGCCTTCGCCCGGGGTTTGAAAATCGCCGCCGAACAGTTCTTCGATGATCCGCTGGGCGTCCCGCTGATTCCCAACTGGAATCGCGTCATTTCCGCCTTCCCGAACTTCTTCGCGGAATTGAAACAAGCCGTAGAAGCGGACAACGCGGAGGCTGCCGCCGGATGAAAATTGACGCTCAACCAATTATTTACACCGATCTGGATGGCACTTTTCTGGATCACCACACTTATTCGTTCGCAGAATCTCTGCCTGCGTTGCGCGCGGCTCAAGGCCGTAACATCCCCGTTGTTTTCTGTTCAAGCAAGACGCGGGCGGAGATCGAATTTATCAGGACGCAAGCCGAAGTTGCCGATCCATTTATCGTAGAAAACGGCGGCGCGATTTACATCCCGGAAAATTACTTCCCTTTTGAAATTCCCAAAAGCGTCGCCTGGGATGGTTACAAGGTGATCGGACTGGGAACGCCGTACTTCAACCTGGTTGCGACCTTGCATTCGTTGCGCGCGGGATTGCCCGGACAAATCACAGGCTTCAGCGACATGACGGTTGAAGAAGTCGCAGCCGAATGCGGTTTGCCGATGGAAGACGCCGCGCGAGCCAAAAACCGTGAATATGACGAACCGTTCAAAATCAGCGACCCCGATCCGGCGACCATTGATTTCCTGATGCCGCTGATCATTCAGGCGGGTTTGCGATGTTCGCAGGGCGGGCGCTTTTATCATCTGCACGGAAACAACGACAAAGGCATTGCGGTGGAAATGTTGACAAGATTATTCCAGCGAAAGCACGGAGAGGTTTTCACCATCGGATTGGGCGACAGTTTGAATGATTTGCCAATGCTGGATGCGGTTGATCTGCCGATGCTGGTCACCGATTTCGACGGTCGTCACGATCAGAATCTGATGGATTGTCTGCCGCGCGTGCATCCGATTGACGGGATCGGGCCGCAAGGATGGCGCGAGGCGTTGACAAAGATTTTGAATCAGACAGCGGACAGACCATCGGGATAAGAAAGCAGGAATTAACCATTGATTGAGGAGAAGACGATTGTGACATCATTGTTGCGAGAGGAGGTTCAGGATCAAATTCGAGAAATCGGCCAGGCGGACATTCTGGTCGGCATTCCCAGCTACAACAACGCCGACACCATCGGCCACGTCACGCGCGCCATCAAAGCCGGGTTCGCCAAATACTTTCCGGACCAGCGCGCCATTCTGGTCAATTCAGACGGCGGATCGAAAGACGGAACTCCAGACGTAGTCAAACAAACCGCCATTGACGATTACAGCACTCTGCTGACATCGCATCCGCTGCATGCGGTTCACAAAATCATCACGCCTTACCACGGCATTCCCGGCAAAGGCAGCGCATTGCGCACTGTGTTCAAAATCGCCGCCGAATTAGGCGCGAAAGCCTGCGCCGTGGTTGATTCGGATTTGCGCAGCATCACTCCGCATTGGGTCGAATGGTTGATCAGTCCGGTGCTGAAGGGCGGATTCGATTTTGTCGCTCCGCTTTATCATCGCCACAAATACGACGGGACAATCACCAACAGCATTGTTTATCCGATGACGCGCGCGTTGTACGGCCAACGCGTGCGTCAACCGATTGGCGGCGATTTCGGATTTTCGGGAAGGTTGGCAGAACATTACCTGACGCACGATGTATGGCATACGGATGTGGCGCGTTTCGGAATTGACATCTGGATGACGACCACGGCGATTACAGGCGGTTTCAAGGTTTGCCAATCGTTCCTCGGCGCAAAGATTCACGACGCCAAAGACCCCAGCGTTGATTTGAGCGCGATGCTGACGCAGGTGGTCAGTTCGGTTTTCAGCCTGATGGAAACCAACCACGATCACTGGGTCAGGGTCAGCGAATCGAAACCAATTCCGCTTTTCGGATTTGAATACACTGTCGGTCTGGAACCGCTGAAGGTCAACGTCGAACGAATGATTCAAAGCTTCCAGACAGGATTGCGCGAACTGGATTCGATCTGGCAACAGGCGTTGGCGACGGAAACATTCGCGCAGGTCAGGAAGCTTGGCGAATTGCCGAACGATCAATTTCGTTATCCGCCCGAACTTTGGGTGCGCACGGTTTACGATTACGCCGTCGCTTACCATCGCAAGACGATCAACCGCGAACACCTGCTGAAATCGTTGACGCCGCTTTATCTGGCGCGCACGGCTTCGTTCATGGCTGAAACGCAGGACGCCGGAGCGGAGGAAGTGGACAGGATTCTGGACGGCCTTTGTCAGGACTTTGAAAGATTGAAACCATATCTCATTCAGCGGTGGGACGCTGTCTGAAAAGAGGTGAAAGATGCAAAACTCATTTACTGAAAATTTGTTGGAGACGCTGAAAAGATTTTTCGATAACTCTGTGCAGTTCTTGCCGACGCTGTTGGCGGCTGTGGTCATCATCGTCATCGGATGGTTGTTGGCCTGGGCGTTGCGCAGCTTAGTCCGTCGTTTGTTGACGGCGGCCAGATTCGACCGCGTCAGTTCAAATGCGGGCGTGACGCAATTGCTGACCCGCGCCGACATCACGGCCACGCCGTCGGAACTGGCCAGCCGTTTTGTCTTCTGGCTGGTGATGCTGGTCTTTCTGCTGTCCGGAGTCAGCGCTCTGGGCATGGAAGTTTTCAATCAATTGATCGCTGAATTCTTCCTTTATCTGCCGAAGCTGTTCGCTGCGCTGTTGATTCTGCTGATTGGTTTTCTGATCGGCAATTTTCTTTCGCGCGCGGTTTTGCTGGCGGCGGTCAACGCCAATTTCGCTTCGCCGCACGTCATCAGCGGAGTGGTCAGATACCTGATCGCGATTCTGGCTTTGGCCATGGCTCTGGATCAATTGCAGATCGCCCGCGGAATCGTGACGGCGGCTTTCGCCATCGCTTTCGGCGCGGTTATGCTGGGATTGGCGATTGCGTTCGGATTGGGCGGACGCGATGTCGCCCGGCAAATGCTGGAACGCCGTTTTATGCAAAAACAGGAGCAGGAGCGCGACGAGTTTTCACACATTTGAATCGCGCATCCGCACATCGAACACGGGCGTTTCAACCAGATGCACGGTCATCGAAGCCATGCCGACCTTGCCGTCCGTTTGATCGAATTCATCCATCAAGCGCGTGAACAGTTGATCTTTGGTGGTTCGCCGACGTTTGTAATCCACCACGTAACGAAGCGTGAATTCCAGCCAGTTGTCGTTGGCGATCAGCGTCACAGTGGGTTCGACTATGGCGTCTTCGACCAGATAATTGCTGGTCATTTTCTGCCAGGCGATGTTGGCTTTCTGTGAGTATTCGTTGACCACCTCATTCGCGACTTTTTCAAGAATGCTGCGCGCAAGTTTGCGGTCGCTGCCGTATTTAACCGGCACGACGATTTCGTCCCACAGAAAAGGAAAATCGCCGGAGTAGTTGAAAACAGGCTCTTTGAAGACGAAGCTGTTGGCGATGCGAACGACTCGCCCGCTGTACAAATCGCCTTTGACCCATTCGCCGACTTCCATCAGCGTCGTGCGCAATATGCCGATGTCAATCACGTCGCCCTTGATGCCGCCGAGTTGCACGCGATCACCCGTCCTGAAAAAGCCGGCGAACGAAACCGCGAACCAACCGGCAACACTGGCTATCACTTCCTGCAAGGCGAAGGCAATGCCTGCGCCCGCGACGCCGAACGCCACAGTCAACCCGCCCAGCTTGGAACTGTAAATCGTCGCCACGACAAACACCGCAGCCACATAACCAAGAAAGGCGATGAATTTGCGCGTGCGATAACGTATCTCGGAATCGCGAACAAAGTTCGACAACGAGCGATTGACGAACTTGGTCACCGTCACCACGATCAACAGACCTATCACCATCGCAATGAATTTGCCTATGGTTGGATCGAACAACCAGCGGTCAACAAAATCAGTCATATTTTTCCTCTTCCTTCATTCTCATTCGTTATTCACTCTTCAGGCTTCCGGTTGGCAGCGCAAAACCAAGGCCGTTCCACCGTTGCAAAATCCCTCTGCGCAAAAGCTCGGCTTTGGCTCGCATTGTAATGTCGCTTTGCAAACGCGGCTCGAAGCGATGGTCGTAAACATAAGCTTTGACTCGAACGACCAGATAAGGCGCGTATTGAAAATGATCCTGCAACAGCACAACGACCGGCTTGGACAGCAACAGATAAGGCGAGCTGAAAGCCGCTTCGTAACCGATCTCCAAAGCTTCGGTCGGATTGGTGTCGTGCGGCACGTAAAGATCGGTTACGACCTGACAATCCGGAACGCCTGAATTTGCGTTCCAGGCTTTGCCGCTCAGAATGTCGCTGTTGGGAATGGTCACGCGGGTGTCGTCCGGTGTCGTCAGCTTTGTGCTGCGCAATCCGATGTGATCAATCTCTCCGTAAGCATCGCCGATCTTGACGCGGTCGCCGAGTTGATAAGGACGATCGGTCAGAATCACCAAACCGCCAATGATGTTTTTGACCAAATCCTGCGCGCCCAATCCAAGCGCGATGCCGACCGAAGCCAATACCGCCAACAAGGTTTCGCGCGACGGCGAAAAGATATCCAGCACGATCACCGTGCCGATCAGCCACAGGCCGAAACGCAAAATTGGAGCGAGCAGTTTGAAAAAGAACCGCGCTCGCGGAGCCTGCTTCGACAGTGTTTCCAGAACCGCATTGCTCAACCGCACCAGCAACCAGGTTGCCACGACAGCCAGCGCGGCATAGATCATGTTTCGACCCGTGAACTGAGTCAGAAACTCAACCGGGTTTTCAGTCACCTGCAAAATCAGTAAGGGTGTGTTCATACGCTTTGCCTCGCGGAGTTACAGCAAATTTCGCCGATACAAAGCTTCCTTCACGACGCGAAGGGCTTCGGGGCGAACGCGAAAACCGAAACGGTTTGGGTCTTGTTCGATGATTTCCCTGGCCAGCAATTCGTCAATTTGCGATTGGCTGGCGGCCAGATTCTTCTGAAATATCGTGGCGTGCTCTTCCGGCGTCAGACTGCCGTGTTGCAACACGGCGACCAGTGTAAACAGATCGTCGGAATCCAATTCAGCAATGACCGGAGTCAGGTCGGGCGCGGCCAACGGCTTCATCAACAACGCTCCGGCCTGCGCCGCTTCAATCTGTCCAAGCCAGATTTCAAAAGCCGTGCGGAAAACTCCAGCGGATTCCGTGGCCAGTTGATCGAAGAAAGTTTTTTCCGGATCGGCCTGACCGCGCAGGCGGTTTCGCACGCGATTGAGCAAAGTGCGGTCTTCGGGCGGAAGCGTGAATTGCAAACGCAAACCCGACAGATTGTGTCGCAACAGAATCGCGTCGCGCAGCGCGTCGCGAGCGGCGCTGGCCGCGTTGATGCGGTGCGAAAAACTTTGTCCCAGCGAAACCGAAGCGTCGAGAAATCGAAAAGCTATCTGATTGGTCACGACGATCCAAAGCGTGCTGCGACAAGTGGCGGCAATCAGGCGTTGCAATTCGCGCATCGCGGCGTAATGGCCGATCTGCCGCAGAAACGAACGTTCCAGTTCTTCCAGAATCAGAACGCGGCGCTGTTCATTCAGCGCGGATTCAAGTTGCGCCGGATCGTCAAGGCCCAACAGACCTGCCAGAAATTCGCGCAACTGTTGGGCGTTCGACAATCGTTGGTGGAATTCGCCGCGAATGATTTCCAGACCTTCCAGCGGACGTTTCATCGCGCAATTGATCAGACTGGTTTTGCCGCTTCCGCGTTCGCCAATAATCAGCACTGCGACGGGACGCCCCGCTTCCCACATCGCGCGCGCTTCGGCAACCGCTTCCATCTCGCGATCCCGCCCGACCAGAAAGCGCGGATCCTGCACGGCTTCAAAACGAAACAGCCGACGATAAATCGCAGGTAAATCCTTCGCGCTCAAATCGGCTGTGAATTCCTGAGGCAGAAAAGGTCGTTTAACTACCTCTGAAACCCCCGCCGTCGTTTCAGGCAACCAGCCGATGTAAACCAGAAACTTCTGCGTCAACTCTCGCAGCTTGCTCAACGACACTGTCGCCGCGCGCTTGGACGTTTCCAGCGCATTGCTGCTGACGGTCGCCAACGCCTGCTGCAAACCCTGCTGGCCAAGATAAGCCATCGCGCCAAGCCGGTTGCGTCTGAGTATCAAACGGTTTTCGTCGAAGATCGCGGCCATCTTCCGCGCCAGCCGCGTGTCCGTATCCTTCAGTTCCTCCGCAATCTCGGCGCGATGAAATTCCAGCAGCGAAAGCGCGTTCTGCAAGGCCTCCTGCACGATCTGCGGATCGCGCTGCTGGCCGTTGTCCACGCTCAAACCGAATGCGACAACCTCGCGAGCTTTTTCAATCTCTCTGACTATTCGTTGATGTTCCGCTTCGACCTTTTCCAATATGCCTGCGATTTCTTCGCGCCCGCTGCGCTCGAACGCTTCGTAGGACATCTCAGACGGATGCAATTCCTTCAACTTCATCCGGCGACGCGGCAATGCGGAAAACTTTGTCCGAAGCCTGACCGTCTGCGGCAAAGTTTGTAAAGCCTCTTTCAATCCGGCGGCGAGTTCAGAAAGCCTGCTTGACGCGGGAACGACTTCATTTTTCGGCGGAGGAGGAACGTCCGATTGCTCGTCGCCCGAAAGTCGCCGTCGCAGCCATTGATTGAAGTCGTTGAGTTCCGCCAGCAGATTTCCGCGCTCCTGCGACAGACTCTGCAAACCGCTCTCGGTCAAATTCAGTATGCGATCCTCGGCGCGCTCCAAAGCGCGTTCCAGCCTGACTTCGGATTCGAGCGAGCGCATCTGTTCGCCCCAATGAGCAAGATAGGCTGTGCGTTGATCGCCCGTAGCTTTCGTTTTCGCTTTGCGCCGCCAGACCGCAGCATCAAGTATGCGCCGAGCCAAATGGCGGTCGGTCGCCTCAAGCCAATCCTTCCAACGTGAGAGCAGGTTTGACGTTTGACGCGCGAATTCGGCGCAATTTTCCTCCGCGCGATTCAGCGATTCGGCTTCCAACTTATTCGGCGATTCTCCCTGCGCGGCATTGTCAATTGCTGCGCGTCGCACTTCCCAATTCCTTCGCAATTGTTGAATCGCCCGCGCCAAAGCCAGAAAGTATTCGCCTTCTGTTTCCGCGCGCTGCAACGACATTTTGCCGATTTCATTCGCAACAATTTCCCTGATCGGCAACGAACGCTTCTTTCTGCGAAACCCGGCAAATCGTCGTGCCGTTCCTTTGCCGACCAAAGCTCCCAACAGGTTCAGCGATTCCGGCCCATTCGTTTCCACCAATTCATGCAATGAGCGAACCAGTTCCTCCAGATTGCGGTCGTAATTTTCCAGCGCCATCATCGCCCGTCGGTAAGGACGACGGCGCTCCCATTGCGAAAGCTGTTCGACCAGCAGAGCGTGCGCCGCTTCCGCGCGAACATTGCGGAAAGCGTTCAGGTTGATTTCCTCCAGCGCGGTCGGAGCAGCGGCTTTGAGCAATTCCAACTGGCCATCGAGCATGCCTTGCAAATCGCGACAGCAATTTTCCAGTTCGCTCGTCAAAAGTTTGTTCAACGGCCCGAGGCGCGCCAACAGCTTCGACCATTGCTCTTCCAATTGTGAATCGGTCTTCGGGGAAGTTTCTGTCATCGTTCAATTTTTTGATATTGGCAGTCAGGGCAGGCGGCAGCATGCCGAAGACGGCTGGTTACTCAATCACATTCTCCATCAACAATGTATTGGGAACGGTAATCTGTCTTTCGCCGTTGTCAATCACCGTGCTGACCGAACCGATGGCGACGATTTTGCCGGTGATTCCCTGCACTTGAACTTCGCGGCCTTCGGGAAAATGTTCGCGGATGAAAGCCCCCGCCAGAATATTGCCGACAACGGCGCGACTGCCCAATCCGAGCGCAAGCGCCATGGCCAATCCCAGCGAGACGATCAACACCGTAAAGATGTTCGTCAGAATGTCAGTGCGGATTCCCAATTGCGCCAGCGACAAAATGATCACGATCAGCGTCAAAATATATTGGACGAACATGCCAATGGCCGGAGCGTATTCCAGCCCGGCGCTTTTCGCCGCCGCTGCGACCGAACCGGCCAGCAAACGCGCGATGGCCAGTCCGACCAGAAAGATGGCAGCCGCGCCTACTATATTCGGAATGTAGGTGACAAGCTGGCTGACCAGTTGCGAAACGTAAACCAGCCGCAATGCTTCCAGCGCCGGAACGAGAAACAAAATCAGCAGAATCCAGAAAACGATTCGGCTGATCAAAGCGTTCAGCGAGCGTTGAATGCCGAGTTCGCGCAAAGTCGCCGCCACGCCGCGACGTTCGGCAATTTGTTCAATCCGCAAAGCTCCCAGCAATCTTTCCAGCAATTTTTCGACGGCTTTTGCCGCAATCCAACCGACCAGCAGAATCAACAAGGCGCTGATCAGGTTCGGCAGAAAACCGGCAACCTTGCGAATGATGTCGTTCAGAGCCGTGTTTAATGCGTCAATGATCGTGCGATAAATTTGCTGCATACTTTTCTCCCGGTGTCAGTATCACAGTTGTTAGTCATTGGCCGCGTTTGATTGTCCCGGCTTTCTGGCCGGAACGGTCTGTTTGCCGGCAAAGAACAAACGCAAGAACGCGTCAAGCACGACCCAAAAACTCATGGCCTGACGTTCGATCAGGTCTTTGCCCAAAAGCGCCAAACCCAATCGCTTCCGCAATCGCCCCAAAGCGTTTTCCGGCGCTGTCACCGCCAGACTTCGCAATTCGCTGAAATCCTTATCTTCGTGTTCGTTGTAATCTTCGTGTTCGTTCGTCTTCTTATTTGTCATCATCCTTTTCCAGATTTCCTGTTTGCTCTCCGGCTGTTTGCGGGTAATGGCGTCGAAATTCTTCGCGCGCCCTGAACAACCTCATCTTCACCGCGCTAAGTCCCAAATCCAATATCCGGCCAATTTCCACCAGTTCCAGTTCCATCACGTACTTCATAATCAACAACGCGCGCTGATCTTCGCTTAACTGATCCAGCGCGTGCTGCATCAGGTCGCTGACTTTGCCGATGCCAGCCGTCGCCTGCTGTCGCAATTCTCTGTCTTCGACGTAGCTCTGCATTCCAGCCAACTCGCGTTTTCGTTTATCAAGGAAATTGAGGCAATGGTTATAAGTAATCCGATAAAGCCAGCTTGAAAATGACGAGCGTTCTTCAAAACCCTGCAGATTCAAAAACACTTTGGTGAAAACTTCCTGCATCAACTCTTCGGATTGAGCCGCATTGCCCACCAACCGGTAACAGAGCGTGAAAACCATGTTTTTATATCGCAGCACAAGCTGTTCAAAAGCCGCGTGTTGATATGGCAGCCCGCGTTTGCACCGTGCAACCAGTTCCGCGTCATTTGCCGGTTTGTTCATCTGAATAAGCCAATTACCTGACGTGCAGGCGACCGAACCGCACTTGCTGACACTACTAACCAAAATATATTTCCGGTAGGTAGCCGCCTTTTTACGCTCAGTCAGACTTTTGTTCAATTGGACAAATTACCCGCGTCTCAAGTCACTCCGAATCAAAAAACAAAATATCGTTCTGGTCTAGTGACCTCAGCCCGTTTTGGTCGGTCTAAATTAGTGAATAGCAAATCAAGACAAACTTGAGAGTTGTTTGGAGCATTGCTCGGATGCTGGTGGGATTAGTGTGTCCGCATTGAGCGCTCAGGCTCTCAAAAAACGAAAAGGAGCAAAGAAACATGGAACAGGGAAACATCAATCAGACCGGAAACGTTACGAACAGTTCGACGGCGACCGGAGTTATGCCCGCGCCGAAAACGAAAACATCAGCTATCAACAAAGGAGAGAATCAAATGACACCCGAATTAACGCTTAGCAAAGCGACAACCGAATCGAAAGCCGATATGGGGTTGACGAAAATTTCTGACAACGTCGTGGCCAAGATAGCCGGAATCGCCGCCAGAGAAATCAAAGGCGTTCATTCTCTGGTTCCGATGGGATTCGGCGGCGCCATCACGGGCTTTGCGCAGAAAGTCGCCGGAGGCGATATGCGCGGGCACGGCGTCGGCGTCGAAGTCGGAGTTCGCGAAGCCGCCGTGGATATGAACGTTGTCGTTTTTTACGGAGTCAACATTCCGCAAGTGGCCGAAGCAGTCAGGCGCAACATCATTGAGCGAATCAAGTCATTGACGGGATTGCTGGTCAAGGAAGTCAACTTGGAAGTTTCAGACCTGTATTTCCCTGAAGATGAAGTGGCCGACAAGAATCGCAGAGTGGAATAAACCGGCTTTGATCTTGCCATCTTTCGCGGACAAAGCATTCATCGTCCGGCAAACAGAGAAAGGAAACGAACAATGAACATATTTAATCGGCTGTTGGTGATCTTGCTGGATGTGTGTGTGCTGGTCGTTGCCACGCTGGCGCTGCTGGTTGTGATTCACGTGATTGCGCCCGACGAACTGGCCATGCCGACTTGGGCGATAAATCAGTTCGGCGCGCTGGAAGCGTTGACGGGTCAATCGCGGTTTGTCGCCGCGCTCGGCCTCAGCGCGCTGATCATCGGCGGATTGACGCTCGCCTATTTCGAGATGTGGCCGTCTTCGTTCAAGGAAAAATTACTGTCTTTGAAACAGGACGCACTGGGAGAAGTGTCCGTGTCGTTAAACAGCATACGCGAAATCGCCAGTCGCACTGCCGGCGAAGTGGAAGGAGTGATGGAGGCCAGTTCGCAGGTCAAACCCAAATCTGCGGGATTGCGCATTCTGAGCCGGGTTTCAGTTCAACCTACAATCAGGCTTTCCGAAATCACCGTGGAGTTACAGGAGCGGATCAAGACCGCGATTGAAAATCATCTGGATTATCCGGTCGCCGAAGTGCATGTAGTCGCTCAATTGGCGCCGCTGGCGCGCGATCGCCGTCTCAAACGGCAATTGCGGTAACAGACTGACCAGGAGGAAAGGAAATGATAGAGCAAAAAATCAACGGGATACTCAATACGCTGGGACCGGTGGGGGCTGTGGTCATGTCGGTTCTGCTGATGATCGTCGGCGCACTGATAATTTTCAGACCGGCGCTGCTGGCCTGGATGATCGGCATTGCCACGTTTCTGGCCGGAGTGGCCGTGCTGACACAGATTTTCACCGGCGAAGCCCGTTCGCGAATGTAATCAACCCTCATCCTGCGCGAGGCAATCGCTCCAGAAGACAGGGATTTTCGACCGGACTTTGATCGGATTTCAGTTATCGAATTCAAGCAATCAATTTATCAATTAAAGGAGTGTTAGATATGAAGACCTTAAAAAACATCATTCTCAGTTCATTTTGCGTTGCCGCGCTGCTGATCGGCGGCGGCATCATTACAACCGCACAATCGCCTGTGCTGATTCGACGGGCGGATCTTTCCGTTCCGTTCGGAACCATTTCAGGAAAGTTGGTGGTCGTGTCGGATCAAATGGTTTTCGTTGACGAAGATCGCAACGAAGAATCTTTTGCCATCGCGCGAAACGAAATCCAGGATTTCCGATCCGAAGGCGACATTGTGATGATCACCACTCGGCGTCCGATTCGCACGCGTGACGGAGAAAAGATGCAACTGAGTTTCCGTCTGCGCGAAGGATCAGCCGAATCGTTATCGCTTTGGGCGGGTTCCAAACAGTCGTCAACCGTGACGCCAACGACCGCGCCCACAGCCGTAACAGCAGTCGAGCCGGTCAAGACAACTGCGGCTGAGACAAAGCCTGCCGAACAGGAGCAATGGATTTACAACGCCAAACATCCACATAAAATCAGTTTGGTTCCTTCGGGCAGTTGCGTCGGCAAATTGATCATATCCAGCGACCGCGTTGTCTTCGAATCGTTGGACGACCGCGAACACACGCGTCAATGGCCGCTGGCCGACATCAAGAAGATCAAGCGTAAAAGCCCTTATTCGATTGAAATCGAGCCTTTCAATCGCGAGAAATACGCGATCGAAATCGAAGGGCAAGGAATTGACATCGGCGTCCACAAAAACCTGATGAACAGGATTTCCGCCGCGCGTCAGGGCGGAGTCAGGCCGTAACGCGAGTTCTTCAATTCCATCTATTCGGAAGGGGCTGATTTCCGCTTCAGATCTGAAGCGGAAATCGCGTCCCTTCCATTTTGGCGAGAACTTAATTTCCGATTCGGCAATGCGAAACGTCAAAATTTATCTGAAAGCCCTGGCTCTTGGTTTCACCTTAATCGCGTCAAGCTCGGTCAGTCCGGCCCAAAGCGGCGCAGGCGGTTCAACGCAGACGAAACCCGCGCAAGCGACGCCGCAGCGACCAACTTTTACAGCCGACACTTCGACGACTGCGCCGGGCACGATGGAGATTGAATTCGGAACCACCTTCGCCAAAGGTTTTTTCGCGACGCCGGTCAATCTGAAATTCACGCCCGAAGCCGGGCGCGGATTGTTCCATCAAACTGAATTCAGTCTGAGCTTCGACGCCGTCACGAGTCTTGAAAATTCTTCAAACGGAAATCGTCGCATCACGCAGTTCGGCGATTATTTGAGTTTCGTCGCGCGTCGTCCGGTTTATCAGGGCAAACAATTTTCACTGGCAGTAGCGCCGCGCGCGATCTTTTTTCTTCGCGGAAATCGTGGCGCGCGATTGGGAGTTCGCGGGCTGGCGGCATATAGCTTCGGCCAGAACAGCGTGGTCTTCAATGCGACCTGGACCAGCGCCACCAGTTCATCGCTCGCCAATCCGCCGCAACAATACGATCTGGCCGCCGATTACGCGCGGACGCTCGGCAGTTCAGGCTTCAAAAGCAAGCTGGCGGTTTTCGGCGGAGTGTCGTATGAAAATCCGAGCAATCAACCGGCGGCGATCTCTTTGGGACAGGGCGTCAGTTATCGTGTGCGACCCAATCTGGTGTTTGACATCGCCGTGCGTCAAACCGGGCTGGCCGCTGGGCCGCGCGATTATCAAATCCTGACCGGCTTCACAATCAATGCAGGCCGGGTTCTCAACAGGTAAGGCAACTGCCTGATGGCGTAGTTTCGTCGTTGAAGGCGTCATTGAAAACAGATGCAAGTGAAGCAGGGGGCTGTCTTCCAGGATGTGCCCGAAGCACAACATACAGTGCCGCCGTCCCATCAGTCCCAATCCTGAAAATCAAAAGGGGAGTCTATGCAATTCGATCCTGAGCTTTGGACTCGCTCATTGCGCGAGATTGTGGCGATCATGGCAGCCTGGCTGCCACGGCTGGCCGGGGCGTTGATCTGGCTGATTCTTGGCTGGGTGATCGCGTGGGTGGTGCAATTCATTCTGGCCGGTTTGTTGCGCCGTATCGGCTTGGACAAACTGCTTGAACGCGCGGGCGCGGCCCGTTTTCTGACCAATGCCGGCTTTGATCCTTCGGTGTCGAAACTGATTGCGCGCTTGATTTATTGGCTGGTACTGCTGGTCTTCATCCTGGCGGCGACAGAGAGTTTGGGGCTGAGCCGCGTGGTTGAAACGTTGGGAGGGTTGGTTCGGTATTTGCCAAATGTGCTCGCGGCATTTTTGATTCTGTTGTTTGGCGGGCTATTGGCCCGCGTGGCTGGCGACGCAGTCGGTGGCCTGACCGCGCAAGCCGGGGTCAGTACCGGCACGCTATTGGGGCAATTGGTACGCTATGCGTTGCTGGCTTTCGTCGCTATTCTGGCGCTGGAGCAGTTGCAGGTGCAGACCACGCTGCTGATTGCGGCGGCCATCGCTATTATTACTTCGACCGCGCTGACGCTGGCGCTGGCCTTCGGCGTGGGCAACCGCGAACTGGCGCGCAACATTCTGGCTGGATTCCACGCAAAAGACGCCTTCAAACCCGGACAGCAATTAAAGATCAGAGACCGCACTGGCCGATTGGTCAGTATCGGCACGGTCAAGACGGTGATTGAAACCACCGACGGTCTGTTATCGTTGCCAAATTCCGTTCTGACCGATGAGGAAGTCACCATTTTCTCAGACCGGCCAGACCAGACGGAGTCCTAATGCCAGTAGAACATATCGTGGCCGCCGATTATGTCGCCGGACGCCTGTCGCCGGCTGAATACAGCGCCGCTCAAGAACATCAGTTGCATTGCGCTCCATGTCGAGCGGCCATCGAAGCCGCACAAACCGCGCACGCACAGCAGCAAGCCCAAAATCTGGCGACAACGCTGCTCAATTTCACTCTGCGGACATTGGTGGGCGGGGCAAAAATGCTGGCGCCTTCGTTACGGCTGCTGCCGCAAAAGCCCGCCGTGAATGAGCAAGCGTCGGGCAAGGAATTGCAGGTCTTCGAGCCGCTGCGCGTCATGCTGCCGCGTGTCGCCGGCGGCTTTCCGGTCTTGCTGGGACGTTTCGGCGTGGTGTTGGCGCTGACGGTGGGAGTGCTGTTGTTACCCACACCGGCGGGTCTTTCGGCTGAAGGCCATCGCGCGCTGGCGGTCTTTGTTTTCACGGCGGGTGTGCTGGCGCTGGAACCTGTCTCATTGCCCATTGCCGCGTTGATGGTGCCGGTTGTCCAGGTCGTGCTCAATGTCGGCACTACGCCAGTGGTTTTCGAGCCGTTCTCGCGTCCGGTGGTTTTTCTGATTCTCGCCAGCCTGTTTCTGGCCGAAGCCTTGCGCAAGCAAGGTCTGACGCGGCGGCTGGCGCTGATGACGCTGGTTGCCACCGGTGGGGCGGTTCCGCTCTTATTGCTGGGATTGATGGGAGTGGCGGCGGTTTTATCCATGTGGGTCGAGAATACGGCCACTGCCGCCGTGCTGATTCCGGTGGCGCTGACGATTTCGCGCCAGGTTCCCGATCCTGAAAAGGCGCGGCCTTTGTTGGTGCTGCTCGTGCTCGGCATTGCCTACAGCGCCAGTTTGGGCGGCATGGTGACGGTGATGGGCGCGGCTTCCAATGCAGTGGCTTCGGGGTTCCTGGCTGAAATTCGCCCCTGGACGTTCTTTGACTGGATGCAATACGGACTGCCTGCATTTGTGCTGATCTTTCCGTTGACGTGGTGGGTACTGCTGCGGTTGGTGCGCGTGGACGTGCAGCAGATTGATATTGAACCGGTTCGGCAACGGGTGGAAAAACTCGGCCCGATGGGGCCAGCCGAACGCGAAGTGATGCTGACGTTGATCGCGGCGGCGTTGCTGTGGATCGGCGGCGCGTGGATTGAACCGGCGCTGCATCTGCCGCCGACGCTCTTGTCTTCGGCGATGGTGGCGGTGATGGCGATTGCGTATCTGGCGATTCGCAACATCATCAACTGGGAAGATGTGAAGGGCGTGAGTTGGGGCATCTTCTTCATCATCGGCGCGGGGCTTTCGCTGGGCGAGGCCTTGAGCCGCACCGGCGCAACCGCGTGGTTCGCCAGCATTCTGAAGCCGCTGGTCATCGGGCCGCCGCTGCTGGTCAGCCTATTGTTGATGGTTTTTCTCTCTGCGTTGCTGACGAACGTCATGAATAACACGACGATTGCGGCGGTGTTTGTGCCGATTCTGATCAGCGTTGCGAAATCAGACCCCAACTTCAACGCCGTGCAATTGGTGCTGCCGGTGACGCTGGCGACGACCTTCGGTTATTCGCTGCCGTCGGCTTCCGGGCGCATGGCGCTGATTGCGGCCAGCGGCATCATCGAACGCAAAGACATGATGCGCAACGGCATCATCATGACCGTGATCAGCGCGCCCGTGCTGGCCTTATTCTTTTATGCCCTTGCCGTGCTGGGCTGGGTGTAAACCGCCGCCAACGAAGGAGTGTGAGATATGCGTATCTTAGTGGTCGGAGCAGGTCGCATCGCGGCCAACGTATTATTACAGTTGAAGAAAAATCCCGCCGTAACTGTGCTAACGCTCGATCCGCGCGAAAACCCATACGCGCTTGAACAGGGGATTATTGACGCGGTGGACTTCCGCGAATCGCTGACGCCGCTCAACCTGAAGTACGTGATGGAAAAGGCAAAGCCGGATTTGATTCTGCTGGCCCGAGCAACCGAAGACCTGGGGCTGGGCCAAGCGCCCGGCATGGATGTCCTGGCCGAATCACTCGGCCACGAGTTGGCTGAAATCTGCGAACTGCCGATGATCAAAGTGGCGCGCAACTGAGGGTAGACGGTAGCGCGCGTCTCACGAACACACAATCGCAAACCGCCTTGCATAAACGAAGCGGCGGCGGTGCCGAGGAATTCACTATGAGCTATGAAATCATTCTGGTTTTTGTTGTCGCCATCTGCGCTGTGGTGCTGTTTGCCACTGAAAAGCTTTCGGTAGACCTGATCGCCATGCTGATTATGGGGACGTTTCTGATTTTCGGCATCGTCTCGCCGGACGAAGGCATTTCCGGCTTCAGCAATAAAGCGACTGTGACGGTGGCAGCCATGTTCATCATCAGCGCTGGGCTGTTCAAAACCGGCGCGGTCAGCTATCTGGGCAAATTTACCGCCGACCTTTTCAAACGGAATTACTGGCTCGGCATGATTTCGGTGATGGTCGCGGTCGGATTTTTCTCGGCCTTCATCAACAACACGCCGATTGTCGCGGTCTTTATCCCGGTGCTGCTGGGCGTGGCGAAAGAGATCAAAGCCAGCGCTTCGAAGCTGTTGATGCCGATGTCATTCGCCTCGATGTTCGGCGGCGTCTGTTCGTTGATCGGCACTTCGACCAACATCCTGGTCAGTTCCATCGCCGAAGAAAGAGGCCAGCCAGCCTTCTCGATGTTTGAAATAGCGCCGCTAGGTCTGATGATGTTTGCGGTGGGACTGGTTTATATGCTGTTGATCGGCATCCGGCTGATTCCCGACCGGCGAGGCAAAAGCGATTTGATCGAAAGCTATCACATGCAGGAATACATCGCCGAAGTGGTCTTGTTGAAGAATGCGGCTTCCATCGGTCACACGATAAAGGACGCGCCGATTGCCAAAGACATAGAGATCATCATTATCGGCGTGCAGCGCGGCGATGAAGTGATTTCAGTGCCGCCGCCAGATTTTGTCCTGCAGGAAGGCGATGTGTTGCGGGTCAGTTGCAACTGGGAGGAATTCAATCAGATTCAAGCCCGAGAAGGAGTTTTATTCAAACCTCAATTCAAATGGCGCGACAAAGACGTCGAGGCCAATGAAGTGAAATTGGTCGAGGCGGTGGTCGCTCCCAGTTCCGAATTCGTCGGCAGATCGTTTGCGGGCAAATCGCTCGAAGATTTGCAATTCCGCGAAAGATACGGCGCAACGGTTTTGGCCATCAGGCATCGCGGAAAACTATTACGAGAAAAAATCGCCAACGCTAAATTGGAGGCGGGCGATTCGCTGTTGATGGAGGTCAAAACCGACCGATACAATCAACTGCGGCAAGACACTTCCTTCATTATCATTTCGGATATCGAACAACCTGCCTACCTCAAACGCAAATTGATTACCGCGCTGCTGATCGTTGCAGGCGTGGTTTTATCGGCAACGCTGGGACTGCTGCCGATTGTGGTCAGCGCGGTCATCGGTTCCGTGCTTCTTGTGTTGACCGGTTGTCTGACGATGGAAGACGCTTATCAGGCCATTGAATGGCGCATCATCTTTCTGTTGGCGGGAGTGTTGAGCCTGGAAGCGGCAATGGAAAATAGCGGCGCGGCTCCGAGGATTTCTTCAAGCATTATTTCAGCCGTCGGCGCCTGGGGACCGATTGCGCTGCTGTCGGCATTTTATCTGATGACCTTTGTTTTCACGGAAATCATGTCGAATAGCGCAACAGCCGCACTGCTGACGCCGGTCGCCATTGCCACCGCCAATGCAATGCAAGTCAGTCCGCGACCGTTTCTGGTGGCGGTCATGTTCGCCGCTTCGGCAAGCTTTATGACGCCGGTCGGTTATCAAACGAACACGCTGATTTATGGCCCCGGGCAATATAAATTCGCGGACTTTCTGCGGGTCGGAACTCCGCTCAACCTGCTTTTCTGGATCATTGCAACTGTGTTCATCCCGTATTTTTGGAGCTTCTGAGTTCATCTGTTGAATTTAGTCGCGGTTGTTCGACATTCATCATCAGTAACCATGGCTTCACAGTTCGCCTGTCGGAACTGACATTTCGACGGTTTGATATTCGCCCGCAGCTTCGGCGTTCGCAGAATGAACCCGATACTGAGCCAGCAGTTTCAAATCCGTCCGCAGCGAATGAAAAACGCTGCAATATTTTCCGATTGAAAGATTGATCGCCCGCGCCAGCTTGTCCGCATTGATGTCATCGCCCCAGGCATCGAAAGCTATTCGCACGTTTTCAACATAACGCGGCGCCGTCGGTCTGCGCTCGCCGTCAACGACCACTTCAAGCTTTTCAAGCGGCGTCCGCACTTTTTCCATGATCACCACGACGTCAATCGCAGAACACGCGCCCAATGCTTCAAGCATAATTTCAACCGGGCTTGCGCCATCATGGCGATTGCCGTCCAACACGGTTTTGACGCCTCCGGCATTTTCCGCGGTGAATGCTTCTCCACCAATCCAATTCAATTTCACCGTCACATCGCTCATCTGAAAAATCTCCTCAATGAAAGTAGGGCAAGCTGCCGAGCTTGCCACATTGCCAGGAAAGACGTCTTTCAAGAAAACAGACAACCTCGGCAGGTTGTCTTACCTTTGCCGTTGCGATGCTGGCAATGCTTTGCGCGGCAGCTTCTCGCTTCGCATTGCCGCATTGTAAGCGAAAATCGCCGCGACCGTCGCCATCTGCACCATGTCTTCGCGCTGAACGTGATCAACCGTGTCCATGTTGGAATGATGCGTGCGCGAATTGTATTCCAACCGTTCCTGTATGAACTGAAACGCGGGCAAACCGATGGCGTCGAAAGCCAGATGATCAGTGCTGCTGACCGAACGCGGCCCCAGTATCGTCACGCCCAAATCCTTGAGCGGTTCGATCCATTGTTCAAAAATCGGTTTGACGGCCAGATTGCCCTGCATCCATATGCCGCGAATCCGCCCCGTGCCGTTGTCAATGTTGAAGTACGCCGAAAGCTTTTCAAATTCCGGATGAGTCTGCATTTTCACGGGGTCGGCGAAATGCGCTCTGGCGTATGCGCGCGAACCGAGCAGGCCTTGCTCTTCCCCGCCCCACAAACCAATGCGAATCGTCCGGCGAGGTTTTGCGCCGACGGCTTTCAGAATTCGCAGCGCTTCCATCATCGCCGCAGAGCCTGTGGCGTTGTCCGTCGCGCCAGTGCCCGCATGATGCGAATCGAAATGCGCGCCGATCATCACCACTTCGTCTTTCAAATCCGTTCCGGGAATTTCAGCAATCAGATTGAAACCGTTCTTCGTCGCCTCGTCGTGAAACTGAGTTTGTATGTTCAACTCGACTTTGACCGGAACGCCTTTTTCCAGGATGCGAACCATTCGATTGTAATGTTCGACGGTCAGCACAACCTGCGGCGGAACTTTGCCCGCGTTCTGATCGCGCGTTCCGCCCGATTGCACGAAGACGGTTCCGCCATCCACGCGCTGAGTCATCCACGACATATCGCTTCCGCCCGCGGACAAATCACCGTCGCCGCCGCGATCGAAAACCGCCGCCACGCCTTCGGCCAACAGAAAATCGCGCAGCTTGTTTTGAAAACCCATCTGGCTGCGGAAATCGCCGTCTTCGCCGCCGCGCGCGCCGCGACGCTGAGCGGGTATCGGCATCGTCTCAGCTTCTTTCACATCGTCTTCGTTCATCTTCAAAACGATGCGGCCTTCCAGCAAGCGGACTTCGCGCGCGGTTTGTATCAGCACAACTTTGCCTTTCAGCTTGCCGCGAAACTTTTGAAAATCCGCTTCGTTGCGAATGGGCGCAAGCACAACATCCGCCGTCACAGTTCCCTGTGTGCCCGGCGTCCACGATTTCGGATAACCGATCAAGGGAGAGACCTGAGGTTCGATCATATGCGCGCTGAACCGCACGAGCGACCAGCCTTTGCCGAAGGCGAATTCTTCTTCATGAATATTGGCCAGACCCCATTCGGCAAACTTCTTCTGCGCCCATTGGCTGGCTTGTTTGATGGCGGGCGAGCCGGTCAATCGCGGGCCGTAAACATCAGACAACCAGATGATGTGATCCATCACCTGCGAACGGTTCAATCCTTCTTCGCGAATCTTGCCGATCATCGCGTAATCGAGTTGTTCATCTTGCAATTTGCCTTGAGCAATCGCAGCAGGAATCGAAAGCGAAACTGTCAGCAGAAAAACAATAGCCAATCGAATTTGGCGAAAATGAGAATTCATTCGGGTTCTCCTGAATTTGGCGGCTCACTGCCAATGAATGGGTTAACAATCTTCAGCCTGTTTTCAACTACCAATGATGTATCCATATCTTCTGAGTACAGCGCCTTCGCTCCAGCCATCAACGCGGATGCAACGATCAAGCTGTCCCAATAAGAAAACTGATGACGGAGCCGAAGCTCAGATGCTTTCAGCAATTCAGCGCGGCCAATTTCGACGACCTGATATTTGCTGTAAAAGGATTCGATCAGTTGTTGGATGGTAACTTCGTCAAATTTCGCTTTCTTGATCAGATTGACGCAGATTTCGTTGATGACTTGCGAACTGATGACGATACCGGAATTGCTCAGGATGGTGGATTTGGCTGAAACGGACTTATGCCTATCCTGACTTTCAATGAAGGCATACAACCAGATGTTGGTATCAACAAAACAGGTTTCCATTTTTCAACTCAGCTTCGTTCATGCATTTCGTCGCGGGTCATCGGCTCAAAACTATCCAGCTTGATCGGTTCGGCCAACAAACGATCAATCATATTTTCGACCTCAGCAGGCGATTCCTGCTTGAGCACGATAACCCGCACTTCACCTGCCAGCTTGTCTCTGAATTCAGGCGGCAACTCTATACTTCCGTTGCTGATTCTGGTTTGAAATTCGATTGCATACATAAATTCTCCTTGACGGGGGTTTTACTACACTGCTCACAGACGAGCAACAGACCGTGTTATTCAATTGATCAACTTGGGTTCGCTTGCTTCCAGCGATTCCAGCGACGGTTCTTCTTCGTCAACATTCCAGACTTCCATCAACTCGCGCGGAATTTCTGTGACGAAACGCGACGGGCGGTGCAGCACTGTCTGATGTGAACGGTCGCTTTCGATCAACGGGAAACAGACGTACAACTCGTCCTGAGCGCGAGTCAACGCGACGTAAAACAATCGGCGCTCTTCTTCTTCGCCTTCGGCATCGCGAAGACTGCGGCTGGACGGGAAACGCCCGTCGGCAGCCCAGATCATAAACACCACTCGCCATTCCAAACCTTTCGCCTGATGAACCGACGACAGCGCCAGCCGTTCGTCTTCGTCGCCGCCTTCGATCACATCTTCGCCAACCGTAGCTCCCGGCGGACTGAAACGTTCGGTGTTGATCAGAGCCAACTCGCTCAAAAATGCGTCGGTCGTATCGTAACGCCCGGCGAAATTCGCCAGTTGCCGCAAATCTTCTTCGCGCGCGTCGGAATTTTCGTAGTTGGCTTGCAGGTATTCTACATAACCGCGCGACAAAACCAGTTCGATCTGTTTGGCCGGAGCGTTGATCGTTTCTGGCGCGATCAGGTCTTTGATCAATTCGGCAAATTCGCGCCAACCAACCGAAGCTCCTTTCGGCAAGGCTTTGGCAAATTCGTCAGTTCGCGCCAAAGCCAGCGGCTCTTCGGCGTAAGCCAGTCGCTCCCACACGCGCGAAGCCGTCGCGTTGCCGATTTTCGGAATCAGCTTCATTACGCGCTTCCACGCCA
>CAYRQB010000033.1:28122-28411 GCA_964426025.1 uncultured Heliomicrobium sp. | reverse complement strand
CGCGCTTGAGGAAGAAGGCGATCAAATTGCCAAACTGATGCGCGACTTTCTGGGCCGTTACCTGAACAGAAAATAGTTTGCGCGAAACGGTATCAAGGCGGGGCAGGTTTTTGACTTGCCCCACATTGACAGGGGGAGAGAAAAACAATGGCCAAGAATTTTGCGGAAATAGCCTTTACCGAAAGCGTCAAAGCGCAGCAGGCGAAGTACGGTTCGCGCAAATCATACGCGCGAATGTAGCAGATGGCGCGCGGCAACGAAATCAGCGAGAACGAAGCCGAATTCATCG
>CAYRQB010000033.1:0-28112 GCA_964426025.1 uncultured Heliomicrobium sp. | reverse complement strand
CAAAGCGAACTAGCGGTTGGTCAGCCACAGAGACGCGAAGACACGAAGCCAATCCTGATTGTTTGCTCAGCGCCTCTGTGGCTAATCCTTTTTTGGAAAGGAGAAAAAGCAATGGCTAAGAATTTTGCGGAAATAGCCTTTACCGAAAGCGTCAAAGCGCAGCAAACAAGGTATGGCTCGCGCCGCTCGTACGCGCGCATGGAGCAAATGGCGCGCGGCAACGAAATCACTGAGAACGAAGCCGAATTCATCGCCGAACGCGACGGTTTTTATCTGGCGACAGTCGGCGAAAGCGGATTCCCGTATGTCCAGTTTCGCGGCGGGCCGAAAGGCTTTTTGAAAGTGATTGAACCGAAGAAGCTGGCTTACGCGGACTTTCGCGGCAACCAGCAATACATCAGCGTAGGCAACCTGACGCACAACGACAAAGCCGCGTTGATCCTGATGGATTACGCCAATCGTCAGCGGCTGAAGATTTACGCCCGCATCGAAATCGTCGAAGCCAAAGACGCGCCCGAACTGATCGGGCAGTTGCAAGACGCAAGTTATGACGCGCAGGTCGAACGCGCGATGGTTTTGCACCTAGAAGCCTTCGACTGGAACTGTCCGCAACACATCACGCAACGGTTCACCGTCGAAGAAATCCGCGAACTGAACGCGCCGTTGTATGAACACGTCGCCAAGCTCGAAGCCGAGATCGAACGGCTCAAAGCCAAATAAGGAGAAGTCATGCCAGCGCCAATTATCAAACCGCCGTTCACGCTCGAAACTGCCCGCGCTAAAGTCCAAGCCGCCGAAGACGCCTGGAATTCGCGCGACCCCGAACGTGTCGCATTGGCTTACACACCGGATTCCCAGTGGCGCAATCGCGCAGAGTTTTTCACCGGGCGCGAAGCCATCAAGGAATTCCTGCGCCGCAAATGGATGAAGGAGCTTGATTACCGTTTGATGAAAGAGTTGTGGGCTTTTACGGACAACCGCATCTCGGTGCGGTTTGAGTACGAATGGCATGACGAGAGCGGCCAATGGTTTCGCACCCACGGCAACGAGCATTGGGAATTTGACGACGAAGGTTTGATGCGTCGCCGCGATATGAGCGCGAATGAATATCCAATCGCGGAATCAGAACGGCGCCACCGAACTTAGCTTGTTCCATTGAAAAATCCGCTGACACGAAACTCTTGACGACCTGTTCAGTGCCAGCGGATTACCAATATTGTGCAGCCTACTTCGGTTCCCGATCCCACCAGTATTGTTTTTCCAGCTTGCGCTGCACAGGCCAGAGCTGATCCATCGTGTCGCCTTCGTACAGTTCGCCGTTTTTCATCACAAAACGAATGGTGTTCGTGTTGCGAATATCAGTCAGCGGATTTTGATCCAGCACAATCAGGTCGGCCAGCTTGCCGATTTCCAGTGAACCGACATCGCGGTTCAGCCCGATGGCTTCGGCTCCGAAAATCGTCGCGCAGCGCAACGCTTCCATTGGAGTCATTCCGATGCCTGGGCCGCCCGATTGCAATGCCCACAATTCCCAATGGCAACCGATGCCTTGCATCTGACCGTGACCACCCAAACCGACCCGGCCACCAGCGCGAACGATTTTCGCCGCGCCTTCGGCAATGCCCTTGAACCCGTATTCTTCCGGAGTGAACCATTGGCCACGACGCCGCAACATCGTCAGCAACAATTCCTGAGGCACGAATCGAGCGAGTTTTTTGTCGTTGACGACGTTCGTGTTTTGGAAAAAGTAGTTTTCCGTCCACGGCGCGCCGTAAGCCACCAGAATCGTCGGCGTGTAAAACGTCTTGGTCTGAGCGACGAATTCCACCATGTCTTTGTACAGCGGCTGGATCGGCAGCGAATGTTCGTTGCCGGAAAATCCGTCCAGCATCTGCGTCAGATCGAGCTTCATATCCAGCGCGCCTTCGGTTGTTGGCGTGATGCCGAATTCCTTGCACGCCAGCGCCACCCATTGCCGCACGATGCGGTCGCCAGCGACGTACTCTTTGAGCGTCATCGTCTGGTAGGCTTCTTTGTAGCGTTTGATGAAATTGCGCGTCGCTTCTTTGTCGTCCAATCCTGAACGATCAAACACGCCAGGGCCGGTGGTGTAAATGCGCGGGCCGATGATTTCGCCGGTTTCGACCAGATCGGCGTAAGCGTAAATGTCCGTCGTAGCGCTTTGCGGGTCGCGCGTCGTCGTCACGCCGTAGGCCAGATTGGCCAGATATTGCCAAACCTGCGTTTGATGCACATCGCGCGGCGGCCACATGTGCGCGTGAACATCCACCAAGCCTGGAATGATCGTTTTGCCCGAAACATCAATCACCTTCACGTCTGCCGGGTAATTCGGCTTCGGAGCTTTGCCTTTAACCAGCGGCACTGGCGTGATGGCGGTGATGCGATTGTCTGTGATGGTAATGTCGCCGCGTTCAATGACTTCATCGCCTTTCATCGTCACGATGCGAGCGCCGCTCAAAACGACTGTGCCTTTGGTTTTGGCGCGAGCAGCTTCCACCACCACATCAAAACTTTCGGGTTTATCGGTTGAAATTGCCTGGCGATAAAACTTCGCGCCCCAAGACCACGTCACCGACTTGCCGTCATTAGACCAGGCCAGATAATCGCCGCCTTCGGCAGACATTTTCTTGAACGGAACCGACGCGACCGGAGCCGTGACGCCTACATTCAAGGTTTCCTTACCGACTTTGGGAATCGTCACCAGATAATGTTTGCCTTGCACTTCGCAAAACACCTGCGTGCCGTCGGGCGAGATTTTGTACTGACTGGCCGACATTTGATTCGGCGGAGCGCCGCTGCCCGTCACGCGAACGTGCGTCCGACGGTCTTGCCCGTCCAGTCGAATCGAAATCAACCCTTGTCCCGAACTCAAGTACACGCGATTCGCATCGCTGCTAAAGTGCGGGTATCGTCCGATCAGCGAACTGATGAGCGTCGAATCTCCGCCGCTCGATGAGATGTAACGAAGGTCTACGCCAGTGTTGCCGCCAACGCCGGTAACTTCTCGATCCGCATGGCCGTGCAGAATAGCTTCGGCTTCGGAAAGAAATTCATGCTCCTGCCGCAAATCGGCAAACATTTGATCGTCAATCGAAGCCGACGTGAACACGATCTTTGACCCGTCCGGCGAAAACACCGGCGAACTGTAATACGCCGCTCGTTGCGTCAATTGTTGAGGCGCACCGCCAGAAGCTGCGACTTTGTAGATGTGGCCACCGCCGCTTGCCCATGTGACAAAGGTGATGCTGTTGCCGTCAGGCGACCACGAAGGCATGAATTCGCCGACAGTCAAATTGGTCAAGCGTTTCGGTGTCGCACCGGAGGCCAAATCCATCGTGTAGATTTTGTTGAAAGCCGAAAACGCCAGCCGTTTGCCGTCGGGCGATTGCACCGGGTAACGAATCAACCGCGCTTTAACCGTCGGGCTTTCGTCAACGCGGTAATCGAAATGCAGCCGCGCGGCCATGTCCACTTCGACTTTGGCGTTGAACGGAATCGTGGTGGCCTGACCAGTGGCGAAGTCTACGCGCTTGATTTTGCCGTCAATCGGCACGATCAAACTTTTGCCGTCGGGCAGAAAGGCATAACCGGGAAAGGTGTCTCGTGTGGCGCGCGATTCCTGGTCGTCGCGTGTGACGCCGTTGATCAGCCAGCGTTCCTGGCTGGTTTCCAAATCGCGCACACGCAACGCCGTCTGGGTTTTCCAGCGCGTGGCATAAACCATAAGCTTACCGTCTGGCGAAAGCAGCGGGCGCATGGCGCTTCCCTGGGCATTGGTAATCGTGGAAGTTTCGCTGGTGTCGCGGTCGAACCGAACGACCTGCCACATCGGAAATTGCGCGTTATAACTGAATGCGCCGTTGCGCTGCGCCCAGTAAATGAAGCGACCGTCGGGCGAAGCGACCGCACCCATCTTGTTCAACTGCGGCCCGGTTGGCGGAGCGGGCTGCCCCGGAGTCGGCGGTGGTGGCGGCGGCGGGCCAACACTGACGCCTGTGCCGCCGTCTTTGTGGAACATGTACACGTGAAATGTGCCGATACCGCGTTCGGATTTCGAAGCCAGAATGTAATTGCCGTCCGGCGTCCACGAAGGCGAAACCCACATCAACATTCCCGACGCGCGGCCTTTGGTGATCGCTTTGACTTCGCTGCCGTCGGGTTTGCAAACATACAATTGCTCGGCTCCGCTGCGGTCGCTGATGAAGGCAATCTGTTTGCCGTCGGGCGAAAATTTCGGCTGGGATTCAAACGAAGTGTCGCCCAAAATGCGTTTGGCTTCGCCGCCACCAATCGGCAACGTGTACAGATCGCCTGCCAGATCAAACACAATCGTCTGGCCGTCGGGCGAAACATCCAGCGACATCCAGGTTCCTTCGTCCGTCGTGAAGGAAATTTTCCCTTCCGGCTTCAAAATCAACTCGTCTTTCTTTTCCACCTTCGGGTCGTCTTTTTTGGCGTCTTGTTGCTGGGCGTTGGCGACGTGCAACCAATCCACGGCAATCGTCGTGAATGCCAAAGCAACACAGGCCAGCAGCGCGCAAACTTTATGGGTGTATGACCGCATAATTCCTCCGTCTATTTCATTGTTTGGGTTTGTGGTTGGGATCAACCGGTCAAGCGGGCGGATGATAGCTTCAGCGGACAAGCCTTACAACGCAGCCGCAACCAGACGAATGCGCTCATCCAAATCCGTCACTTCGCGCCGGACGGTGATGATGCGGTTGTGGACACGCTGATCGTGACACAGACCTATGATCAGACTGTTGATGTGTTCGATGTAGGCTTTGTTCAGCGCGGCTTTGCCTTCGGCTTCCGCTAACGGAATGCCGGGTTGCAGAATGACCAGAGTATGGAAAAGGCGATTGCTCAGTTCAAAACAGCGTTCGATGTATTGTTCAAGGTGTTCGTAATTGACTTCGGTTTCACCCTGAACATCGCCCAGCGTGTAAGCCAGAAAATCCACAGGAGTGCGGTCGGTGATGAAATCTCCATCGGCGCTCAACCAGTCGCTTTCACAGGCTTCCAGAATTCGATACTGGATGCCGAGTCGTGTTTCAAAATCCATTTGTTGAGCGGCGTGAAGTCCGTGCTGAGCGAAAATTTCGGTGACACGGGTTCTGACAAATCGCTTTCCGGTCAACCGGGCAAGTTCCATCGCCAGTGTGGTTTTACCGGTGCGGTGCGCCCCGCACATTCCAACGTTCATAACTGTCCTGTTTACGCAGAAAGAGCCTCAGCCAGTTGAATCTGCCGCTGACTGAAGCTCCTGGAAAATTGACTTTGGTTTCCGGTTTAGCTTCCTGATGAAGATGAAGCCGTTCCGGATGTAGGCGGCGGCGTGGTTCCGCCAGCCGGCGGAGTCGTTGGCGTCAACGCCGGTCCTGAGTGCTGTTGGAAGGATTCCGGACGCGAATGATGGAAACTACCGCGCGGAACCGATATGGTCGAGATCGCATGTTTGAAGATCAACTGCTCCAGGTTTCCCGATTCCAACACCAGCGAAAATTTGTCAAAGCTGCGAATCTTACCTGTCAGCTTGACGCCTCCCATCAGGTAGATCGTCACGTTGACGCGATCTTTGCGAAGGTTGTTCAAAAAAGCATCTTGTACGTTCTGTTGAGTGGTATTGTCCATTTCCCGAAATCGCCTCTCTCTCTTTTGATTTTTTGTTTGTTTGTTGTGTACAACTTCAATCAGGCAATTGAACCATCCTCTGGCTTACCTGAATTTCCGTAATACTAACCGAAAGAGCCTATCGTTGCCAGTTCAATCAATCCGGTCCTTGTATGAGAAGCCGCCATTGTCACCTCAATCACTCATCAACGAGCGCGAGCCATTGGGCCTTCGGCGCTTTTTGGCAAAGCGGTTCCGCCGCGACGAACCAGAACGATTTCGGCCAGTATTGCAACGGCGATTTCTTCGGGCGTCAAAGCGCCAATATCCAAACCGATCGGCGCGTGAACTTGGCGAAGCAATTCCGGCTCGACGCCTTCGCGTTTCAAACGTTCGCGGATGGTAGTCGTTCGGCGGCGGCTGCCGATCATTCCAATGTAACGCGCCGGTTTGTCTATCACTTCGTTCAAACAGATTTCGTCGTGACGATGACCGCGCGTGACAATGACGATGTGAGTTGCCGGAGTTATCTTCAAACCGCGAAGCGATGCGACGAAATCATCGGCGATCAAACGAATCTTTTCGTCCGGGAATTTGTCGCGCGAGGCGAAATCCGCGCGGTCGTCAATCACAGTCACGTTGAATCCCAGAAAGCGTCCCGCTTTGGCGACGGCCTGCCCAACGTGACCGCCGCCGCAAATGATCAATTCCAACGGAGGCCGCGAGATTTCAAACAGCAACCGCAGATCATCAAACAAGTTTTTATCCACGAAGCCAAACGTAGGCTCACGAAGAAGAACAGAGTTATCCTTTTTCTCCTTCGTATTTTCTTCGTGTGGTTTCGTGGAAAAAAGTTCTTCGGCGGAGACGACGACTATTTCCTTTCGATCATCGGCCATCAGCGAAACAGCGTATCGAGCAGCAAGCTTATCCAGTCCGGCATCGCCCAAAGTTCCGCCAACGAATTTGCCGTTTCCATCAACCAGCAATTTTTCTTGCTCGACTGCTTGATTGCCTTTTGCCATCACGGAAACGATGGCGAGCGGGCTGCCTTCGCCGAGTGCGCGTTCAATTGCCGATGAAATGTCTTTTGCCGTCAGCATCATCAATTCTCATCAAATCAAACCAGGTAACGTTGGTAAAGGACGAAACCACAAATGAACACAGATTCACTCAGATGGACACAGATACGTTCCATAAATTGATCTGTGTGAATCTGTGCTGATCCGTGTTCATCCGTGGTTAATAGCTTCTCTCAAATAGCTTGCTCTGATTCAGTTCCAGACCTCGATTAAAACTTCCATTTCGCCTCCGCAAACCATGCCTTCTTCATCCGGCGGCACGTCAGGATTATCGCGAAGAGTGAACCGGCACAATCTGGCTTTGCTTTCGTTGATGGCTTCGCGAGCTTCCGCCCAGACATCCGCTTCGACACAACCGCCACCGACCGTGCCCATCATCTGGCCGTCTTCAAAAACCAGCAACTTCGCTCCGGTTCGCTGCGGAGTCGAACCAGATGTGGTGACGATGGTCGCCACGGCCAGCTTTCGTTTCTCGGCCTGAGCCTTTGAAATTTCCGTGTAAACTTCGCTTTGAGTAAGCAGACTCATTCTTGTTTGCTCCGTTTCAACTATCAGAATTTACGCTTGACGAAATGTGAACTGAACAATTTCAGGCGGACAATCAATCCGCGTCGGCAACAGAATGGCTCCGATGCCGCGCGAAGTGTAAACCTGCATGGAATCTTTCCGGTTCAGTCCGATTACGTATCGTTGACCGTAATTGGAATCAACGTGCGCCGCGCCAATCAATGGAAAACGTATCTGACCGCCATGCGTGTGACCGGAAATCATCAAATCAACATGAACGCCTTTGGCGGCGAACTCTTCGATGAAATCCGGATTGTGAGCCAGCACGATTCGCGCCTCATCAGTGGGCACGTCGCGCAACAAACGTTTCGGATCGGTCAGGCCGTAATATAAATCATCCGTTCCCGCCAGCCACAACTTCGCGCCGCGAAGCTCCAACCGATCCAGCGAATCAATCATGACATTGCATCCGGCTTCTTTCAGCGCGCGCGTAACTCGACCAGCGCCGACGTAATAATCATGATTGCCAAGCACGGCGTAAACGCCGACTCGCGCTTTCAGACCTCGCAAAACCTCGGCGCATGGTTCGACATATCTTTTGCCGCCGTAACTGAAATCGCCCGTCAGTGCAATCACATCCGGCTTCAGATCATTGACGATTTCGACGCAGCGATGAATGTAATCAAGTCCGGTATAAATTCCATGATGTATGTCTGTTAATTGCGCGATGGTCAACCCGTCGAATTCAGCGGGCAGGTTGGCGACGTTCACTTCAACGCGCGAAATTTCGACGCGATCCCTAATTGCGGCGCCGTAAGCCAGGCATCCCAATCCAACCGTCGCCACTGAAGCGGCAGAGAGTTTCAAAACCTCGCGGCGCGTCCATTGACGCAAAGGCTTTTTCAGAAACGCAAATGACAGGCTCTGGCTGAACTGATCGGACAACTTCATAGCTTGTCTCCATTCGCCAATTCAGCCGCGCCGACATAAATCGTGACTTTTTCCAGTTTGAAACCGAAAACTATCTGCGCCGTTGAATCCACCGATTGACCGTCAATTTCGGCTGGCAAAAATCCCAAACGCTTGACTGCTTCAATCGCGCGTTCGTCCAAACCGTGCCCAAGCCCTCTCTCAACTTTCACCTTTTTGATTCGGCCATCGCGTTGAAACAAAGCGCGCACAATCAATTCTCCTTCGATCTTTTTTTCGCGCGCTTTGGATGTGTATTCCGGCAGGTAAATGTGAAGCAATCTCAAATTCTGTCTTCGCTGGTTTGACTCACTCGCAGTCGGCTCTATTGGTTTGTCAGGCGATGGCTCTGCCGTTGCCGTGACTGGTTGGACTTCAGCAGCTTTTGGCGACGGTTGATTCTGTTCCGGCGTTTCTTCGCGAACGATGATGGTTTCAATAACGTCGCGTGGATCAATCCCCGCGCTTAGCTTGCGTTCGCGAACGACTCCGCCGGAATCGAATCGCTGCAACTTTTCCAGCACGAAAAAACGATCAGGATTGCGTTCGATGCTGACCAGCCTCCACTTCCCGCCTATTTCATCTTCAAGCCGCAATTCATCGGGGTTCAATTCAACATCCGGTTTCAATATGCCGAGTTCATCGTCGGCCAGCACCTGCAATTCAGGCACTCGATCTTCGCCGTCACGAATGACTATGCTTTCGACGTAACGACGCAAAATGGCCAATCGTCGTTTTGTCCTCGCGTAAACCTCACGGCTGATTTCCTGATGACGGAATTGAAACTCCAACTCGGTCAACTCTTCGTCCAGACCGGTCAAATAGGCTCTAACCACCGGGCCGTATGCCGGACGTTTCTGCTGCGCGCTGGCCGTTGCAAACAGCGGCAGAAAGAATACGACAATGGCTACAACAATTTTGAACATTGGATTTTTCGACGAGAGTGGAAAGAAGCTTAATCCCACAGCGATTATCGCGTATGCTTTCGCGGACGGTCAAACCTGAGTTCAGCCGTCGTCCGAATCTCACAACATAAGCTTTTGCGACTGAATGACCGACACCGATCACAACTCTTTACTGATCCGCGCCGCACGACTGGATGACGCCGAATCGCTGGCAACGCTTTCACGACAATTGCTGGTTTACGAAAAATCGCTCAATGAAACGATGGGCGATCTGACCGATTGGGCAGCCAGCGGCAGCGAGCTTCGCAAACAATTGTTGCGACCGGGCAATCGGTTTTTCGTCGCTGAAAGAAATGCCGAAATGGTCGGTTACCTGAAACTCGCCATTCACGGACGGCATCCTTTGCGTTCTGAAATCGGAACAGTCAGATGGTTGGCGGATCGGATGGAAAGACTGGCTCGGGGCATTTTCAACTTCTTGCTTCGCCGTCCGCGCCCGAATGTGGAAGCCGTGGGCGGATACATTGCCGGAGTCTTCGTCCAGCACGACGCCCGGCGAGAAAAAATCGGCCAATCATTGGTTGCCGCAGCCGAAAACTGGTTACAAGCGCAAGGCATCAACTCCGCCGAATTGCACGTCCTTTACGTCAACGAAGGCGCGAGGCGTTTTTGGGAAGAAGTGGGATACGAGCCTCTGACGTTGGGGATGAGGAAGAAGCTCTGAGTTTCAAATCATGAATTTCCGAACGCGCTGAATTCAGACCTGATTCTCGCGATACCAATCAACCGTGTATTTCAGCCCTTCGGCCAAACCTACCAGCGGACGGTAACCGAGCAATTGTTCGGCTTGCGAAATGTCTGCCAGCGAATGACGGACATCTCCGGCGCGGACGGTTTCGTAACGCGGCGTCAGATTCGTGCCAATGATTTTCTGCAATTCGGCCAGCAATTGATTGAGCGTGACGCGTTGACCGATGCCGATGTTCATCATTCGCCCGGAAGCGTCCGTAGCTTCGGCGGCGCGCAGATTGGCGTCAACCACGTTGGCGATATAGGTGAAATCGCGCGACTGTTCTCCGTCGCCGTAAATCACAGGCGTTTCGTTGTTGAGCAAAGCCGTGGTGAATTTTGAAATCACGCCCGAATAAGGCGAGGTGGGGTCCTGTCGAGGGCCAAAGACGTTGAAGTAACGAAGAGCGACGGTTTCCAAACCGTAAGCGCGAGTGAAGACCTGGCAATAAAATTCTCCGGCCAGTTTGGCAACAGCGTAAGGAGAAAGCGGCGTCGGCAACATGGTTTCAGTCTTCGGCAAGACTTCTGTTTCGCCGTAAGCAGAACTGGACGCGGCGAAAACCACTCGCTTCACCTCAGCGTCGCGCGCGGCCAGCAATACGTTGAATGTGCCGTTGACGTTGGCTTCATGGTTCAGCAACGGATCGGCGACAGAACGCGGAACTGATGGAATTGCCGCTTCGTGAAAAACTATATTGACGCCTTCCATCGCACGGCTAATGGCTTCGTAATTTCGTATGTCGGCTTCGATGAACTCGATTTTCCCGGTCAGATGCGCCAGATTTTCGCGTTTACCGGTGGCAAAATTATCCAGCACACGAACGCGGTCGCCGCGTTTGACCAAAGCTTCGGCAATATGCGAACCGATGAAACCCGCTCCCCCGGTGACTAAATACAGCTTCTGATCTCCCACTTGATGAACTTCCTTTCAATGAACTGATTGTTAACCTTCCGCCACTTCAGCCGGGGCGCCGGAAGTGAAGGATTCTCTGGCGCGTTGAGCCGAGGCTTCGTACCAGTAAACGTATGCGGTGAAACCTGCCAGCAAAACCACACTGGCAATGACAATCAACACTCTGAGCCAATCGCTGGCATGCGCGCCGGCAATCGAACCGACGAATGTATAAGCCACGCCTCCAGCGCCGAGCAGAGCGCTTAAACCATAATAAGTCACGGAAACGCGGCGATGGCTTTGCCCGGCAATGACCAGACGTTGATATAAATGCGAGCGATGAGCTTCCCACAATTTTTCACCGTGCGTGGCTCGGCGAATCAGCGTGAATGTCGCGTCGTAAATGAATGTGCCGAAAATCAGCAGCACGGCGATGAACGGAGCCGGACGTTCGCCGCTGTTGGTGGTGATGACGGCAAAAGCCGCCAGCACGTAGCCGATAAACAAGCTGCCGACATCGCCCATGAAAATCTTAGCGGGCGGAAAGTTGTGCGCGACAAAACCCAGACAAGCCGCGGCCATCATCAGCGAACCCGCTCCCAACAATCTGTGGCCGGTGCCGATACAAACGAAGGCCAGCGCCAAACTGTAAATCGCTCCGACGCCTCCGGCGATTCCATCTATGCCGTCCATGAAATTGAAAAAGTTGTTGAAGCCGGTCAGCCACAGAATCGTCAATGCCGCGCCGATGACGGAACCAAATTCGATGACGCCGACAAACGGAAAATCGAAACGCATGAAAATCACGCCGCTCCACAGGGCGATGATCGCCGCCATCAACTGTCCCATATATTTGGCCAGCGGACCGATTCGCCGCATATCGTCAACCAACCCGACCGCGGCAATGATCACGTAACTGAGCAGCGCAACGCCGAATTTTGTCGCCAGCAGCCAGTTGTTCGAAGCTCCGATCAACATTACCCACAGCAACGGCAGAATGACGACGAAGGTCGCGACGATGCCTAGTCCGCCCGTTCGCGGCGTCGGACGTGTGTGCGAACTGCGTTCGTTCGGCATATCCAGCGAACGAAACCACGCAGGCGCAGAAACCATCCAACCCGTGATCAGGTAAGAAAGGACTCCTGCCAGAAAAAAGATTGATGCTCGAAACATATGTCTGTCGGTGAATCTGTGAGCGGTTCTTCGGTTTGAATCTCAATTTGAGATTCAAGGTTTGAAATCTTCTTCGATGATTTTCGCCAATCCCTCGCGCAAAGCGATGCGCGGTTTGAAACTCAGTTCGCGTTCGATCTTCGCCGCGCTGAAAATCGTGTTGTTCGACAGTTTGCGAATGCGATCAGATGAAATCGGCAGACGAATGCCTGAAACTTTGCCGATCACGTCCGCCGCGCTTCCGGCCAACAGCAGCGGCCAACGCGGAAAGCTTTTCGGTTTGCCTCGTCCCGACAGTTCCGCAATCGTGGCGGCGATTTCCATCTGCGAATAAGGCCGAAGATCAGCGACGATGTAGGTTTTGCCCGCCGCGAGGTCGTCGTTGGCAACCAGAATTGCGGCGTCAACCACGTTCTCAACCGCGACCATGCTTTTCAAATTCCGACCGTCGCCGACAATCAGGTAACGCCTGCGCCTGATTGCTTCAATCAGTTTTCTGACATTGCCGCGATCACGAACGCCATAAACCACTGGCAATCTCAAAACAGTGGTTTTCAATTCGTCCGAAGCAAACGCAATTTCCTCCGCTACAAGTTTGCTTGCTCCATAAGCCGTCGCCGGAGCCTCCTCGGTTGATTCGTCAATCAACTCATCGCTTTCGGGATAAACGGCTACGGTGCTGAAAAGGACGAATCGCTCGACGCGGCTTTCAATTGCCGCTGCAACCACATTGCGAGAGCCCTCGACGTTAATGCGGAAAAAGTCTTCCGCCGGTGTATCCGGCGCGGCATGAACTTTTGCGGCAAGATGAAAAACCACCTGACAATCGCGCATTGCATCGGCCATCAGATTGCGGTCGGCCAAATCGCCTTCGACAATCCGCACATTCGCCTTCTCTTTCAAAAAACCTGCCCGCGCCGGATCGCGAACCAGCGCAGTGACTTTCCATCCGTCTTCGGCCAGTTTCAAAGCCAACGCGCTGCCGATGCATCCGGTCGCGCCTGTGACAAAAGCCGAATGTTGTTTTGCAGGATCGTTCATTCGCTGGAAAGCGATGCGCGCCCTGTCAACGGCAAGCTGCGATCTTCGACCAGACTTTCCAGCACAGCGCGATAACGGCTGGTGATGGTTTCGCGAGCGAAATGCCTTTCGACATACTTGCGTCCGTTGCGACCCATCACTTGTCTGGCTTCGGTGTCGGCCTGCAGCTTCAACACCGCTTCGGCCAGCGCGCGTCCGTCTTCAGGCGGTATGGAAACGCCGCAACCGACCTGTTCCGTCAATTTCCAAACCGTGCTGCCTTCGTCCACTCCGGCGATGTATGGTTTGCCTGCGGCCATAATGCTGTATGTTTTGCACGGCACTGAATTTTCAGTGATGCCGTGCCGCAGCGGAATCAACGCCACGTCAGAAGCGGCGTAAACCTGTGGCACATCGCTTTCGGGTTGGAAAGGCAGCAGCTTGACGTTTTGCAGTTCGCGGCGTTCGGTTTCGGCAATCAATTGGTTACGGCAGCTTCCTTCGCCGACAATCAGAAAATTGATCTCGCTGTGTTCTTTCAACTGTTCGGCGGCGTCCAGAATCACTTCCAGCCCCTGCGACAATCCGACGTTGCCCGCGTAAAGAACCGTGAATTTGTCAGTCTGGCCATGAGCGCGCGAAAAATCGTTTGTCTTTTCCATCGGCCTGATGTGATCGGTGTCGGTGAAATTCGGTATGACCTCGATTTTCCCAGCAGGCACGTCTTTATTTAGCAGATTGATCTTAAACTCGTCTGAAATGGCAAAGATTTTCCGGCTGTGGAGGTAAATGAATTTCTCCATCCGCTCGAAGAAGGCGATCAGACGGCGACCGCGCAACATGCCCAATTTGACTGCGACTTCAGGCCAGATGTCCTGCAGGTTGTAACTGTAAGGAATGCCTTTGATCAGACCCAGCATATAAGCCGTCAACCCAATGGTCAGCGGCGGAGACATGACGAAAATCACGTCCTGTTTACCGGAAAACAGTCCGGCCAGTGTGGTGGAAATATTGAAGGAAAGATAATTGAGGATGCGCTCGAAGCCGGAGCGTTTGCGCGGAACGTAAATGTACGATCGGATGACATTCACACGGCCAACGCGGTCGCGTTGAAACAATCGCCCGCGATATTCCGGCCAGACTTCATCGCAGTTGTAATGCGGGAACGAAGTCAGAACGGTGACTTCATGGCCGGACTCCGCCCAATCTTCGCACAGCGCGCGAATGATTGGTCCGTTCGATTGGCATCGGTCGGGTTCGTAATAAAGGCTAACGACGAGAATCTTCATTGCGCTACATTGGCGCTTTCCTTTTAAGGATTTCCGAGCCGCGCTTTTTCGGGTTTGGATATTGGGGCTGGATAGATCAGTCAGTAGTCAATCAATTATCAGTCAATGCGCGAGGTCGGAAGCCTACAGCAACTGTTGGCGAATCGCAAGACGCTCTTTCTGCTTCAACATCAAGCCGTCAACTTCTCGTTTTTGCTGTGCGTAAGCGGAAACGAAAGCAGCAGGATGATCGCCAACGCTCCAATCAAAGCGAACAAAACTATCCAGGTCATGACTTGCGCGCCTTGCGAATCAAAATATTGACCGACCAATCGAGGCCAGAACATCGCTCCGCCCGCTGAGCCGAACAAAAACAACCCGTTGACGTTTCCAGACAGGTGAAGTTTGTTCTGCGCATATCCAAATGTGCTGGGGAAAATGGGAGCAACAAACAAACCCAGACCGATTGAGCAAGTCCACAACAATGCCGGTGACGCTGGAACGATCAGCAAGGCTACGGCAAACAATACTGTCAGGCCAAGATTGATCACCACCATCGGAAGAGCGGAAACGCGCATCGAGAGCCAGATCGTCGCCAAACGCCCGACTGTAAAAGCCGCCCAGAAAGCGGAATTGATTTGAGTCGCAGTCTTTGGGCTTATGTTCTGCTTCAGGGCGTAGCTGTATAACCAACCCATGACGCTGGCTTCGGCTCCGATTTCCAGAAAAAAGAAAAAGACCAATAGAGTCAAAGTCAGTTTCGGTATTGGCGGATTATTTTCCCCGTTCAATTCAATTCGATGAGCCGGACTTGCAGACACCAAAGCCATCAAGGCGGGCGGCAGGCTGAGCAAGGCGAACATCCAATAAGCCAGTTGCAATCCATCCGCGCGATGCGCGAACACCGACACCACCAGCGGAGCCAGTATTCCGCCGATTCCGAAAGCGAAATGCAGCAAACTGATAAACGGCCTGACCTGTTGGCCGTGAACCATCACAATCAACGTATTGCCGCCGACGTTGATTGAAGCCGATGCCAAACCAATGAATACCGACAGCGCGATCAACACCCACAAGTGATTCGAAACTGGTATGAATGCCATTGCCGCCGCCGAAGCCAGCAGCGAAACCGCCAGCAACGGATGACCGGCAAAACGATCGTACATTCTGCCAAGCAGCCAGGAACCAAGCACAGTGCCCAGCGAACGGGCGACAAACAGATTGCTGATCTGTTTCATCCCGACGTTTGCGTGTTCGGCCAGAGCGGGCAGCGTCGGTCCAATCGAACCGGAAACAATTCCAAGCGCGACGAAGGACAGCGAATACAGAACCGTTTTTGATTTGGAGGCGGCGTTGTTTGAGGATGATGGGATGTTCATAAAACAGAGCGAACCATCTCCGACACGCTTTTACCTATTGAAAGGCAGGAAGTCAGACCGGGTGATTCAATGCCTATCAAATGAATGACCGACGACCAGCGCGGATCGCGTTCGATAACCCAGTCGGCGAATGTATGAACGTGTTCCGGCGTCAGTCGTGGACGAAGCCCGGAATAACTAATTCGTAAATCTTCCAGCCGCAGGCTTGGACACATCGTTTGCGCAGATTTATGAAACTCTTCAATCGGCGTCCGCTCGCTTTCGTAATCGTCCTTGCTTTGGCGGTAACGAGCGTTTGGCCCGACCAGCAAAGCTCCGCCGGTCGTTCGCGTGAAATGGACTCCCAAACCGTGACCAGTCGGCAGCGGCAGCGGGTAAACCAATCCTTTGACTATTTGGTTGCGACTTGGAACGACTTCTGTGTATTCGCCACGGCAGGGATAAACAGTGTGTTTGTCGTAACCGAACATTCCCGCAACTTCGTCGGAAAACAGCCCGGCGGCATTGATCACGATACGCGCCTGAACTTCTTCGCGCTCGGTTCTGAGCGTAATCAGCCCGTTGCTGACCTCAGCGGCAATGACTTTGGTGTTGGTCAGAATGTGCGCGCCGTTCGATTGCGCGATGCGCGCCAGAGTCTTGATCAACTCTTCGGCTTCGACAATGCCTGTGTTCGGCGAGTGAATGGCTATCGGAGAAATGATGTTCGGTTCGATCTGCCTGATAAAGGAACCGTCAACAATCCGCAAACTGTCAACGCCGTTTTGTTCGGCATTTTGCTTCAGAGCCTGAAGCTGAGGCAGATGATCTTCCGAATCGGCGACAATCAGTTTGCCGATTCGCTGGTGCGGGATGTCGTGCTCGGCGCAAAATTCGTAAAGCATCGGCACGCCGCGCACACAATGAAAAGCCTTCAGCGAACCCGGACGGTAATAAATCCCTGCGTGGATGACTCCGCTGTTGCGCGTCGAAGTTCCCAATCCCAAACGCGGCAAAGCCTCAAGCAGGAAAACGTCATCGGCAAAGCGCGAAACTTCAGCCGCAATCGCTGCGCCGATGACGCCTCCGCCGACGATGACTACGTTTGCTATGTCAGGCATATTCGGGACAATTCATTTGTGACTCAGACTGATTCGTTCGACGTGCAAGGCTTTACCGCTTTCTTCGTCAATGTCCACGATCAAACCGTTCAACCTGATGTCGCCATCGCTGGGTTCAAAGCGCGGTGAGACGCCTTTCAAAAAGCGTTCGATGACGATGGCGGTTTGCATGCCGATCACTCCGTTGTGAGGACCGGTCATGCCAAGGTCTGTGATGTAAGCCGTGCCGTTGGGCAAAACCTGTTCGTCGGCTGTCTGAACATGCGTATGAGTGCCGACGACGGTTGAAACTCTGCCGTCCAGGTAACGCCCCATGGCCATTTTTTCCGCAGTCGTTTCGGCGTGCATATCAACCAGGATGATTTTGACCGAAGGTTCCAGAGCGGCCAATTGCCCGTCGGCACAACGGAACGGATCGTCGCTGGGCGGCATAAACGCGCGGCCTTGCAGATTGATGACGGCAATCGGCACACCTTTGACCTTGCCAACCCACCGGCCTTTGCCGGGAACCCCCGGAGCGTAATTGGCCGGGCGCAACAATCTAGGTTCGCGTTCGATGTATTCCAAAATTTCTTTTTTGTCGAAGATGTGATTGCCGGAAGTCATCACGTCAACTCCGGCGGCAAACAGGTCTTCGGCGATTCGCGGAGTGATGGAAAAACCTCCGGCGGCATTTTCGACGTTGGAAACCACGAAATCAATTTCGCGCTGAGTTCGCAAGTCAAAAAGACGTTCTTCAAGCACGCGGCGGCCTCCACGCGCCATCGTGTCGCCGGTCAACAAAACTCTTAACATTGGGATTGAGAGGCCTTTCTAAGCCGGCATCGTCATTGGTGGATGATAAAAATTGATGCCTGACGAATGAGAGATCGAGAATTTTTATCGAGGACTTCCGCTTGGCCGTGACGGAAGCTTCATTTGAACCTGCAACGAGCAGGTGGGTGACCTAAGCCCCGCGGCTTTTAGTCTCGCAACTATGGCGAGCATGCTTGCCAGCAGGTAATAGCGTTGGCCCCCATACAAATGAATTGGCTCAAATTGAATTGCTTCCGCCACTAACCTCGCAGAAGTCCTCAGACAATTTGTATGCTAGTCCTGTAACTCTGAGGCGTCAATACCCGTCGTTGAAGAATTTCGTTAAAAACCTGAGCGCTGCTTTGCTTGACCCGCTGCAATGATGTTGGCTATCCTCTCGCCTTTTCACATAAGCAATTATTTTTGACTATCAGCATTGAAGGAGATTTTCCAATGGGCATTCAAGCAACTCAGATTCGCAAAGGCATGGTCATACTTCACAACGGCATTCCGCATCGCATAATCGAATTTCACCATCACACGCCCGGCAATTTGCGCGCGATGGTTCAGGCCAAGATGCGTAATCTGAAAACCGGCAGCACCACTGAAAACCGTTTCCGTTCGAACGAAGATGTCGAGCGCGTGGTGTTGGATGATCACGAAATGACTTATCTTTATAACGACGGCGCGACTTACTACTTCATGAACACTGAAACTTACGAACAGATCGAACTGAGCGCCGATGATCTTGGCGATATGGCCGGTTATCTGTTGCCGGAAACAGTGATCAACGTGCAGTTTTACGAAGGCTCGCCCATTGGCATTGATATTCCGGCAGTGGTTGAATTGACCGTCGTTGAAACCGAACCCGAAGTCAAAGGCGCAACCGTCAGCAACGTCGGCAAACCGGCCAAGCTTGATACTGGCATCACCATTCAGGTTCCAGCCTTTATAAAAGAAGGCGACAAGATCCGCGTGGACACCACCGAAGGCCGTTACATGGAACGCGCAAGATAGTTTGGTCGTTGGTGATCGGCGGCAACGATCACACTCAAAGCCTGATCACCAATTTCCAATCAACATTTATGCAGCCGCTTTACAGCTTACTTTACACGCTGGCTTTCTTTGCGCTCCTGCCTTATTTCGCCTATCAAGCCGTCTTCAATCGCAAATATCTGGGTAATCTGCTTGGCCGTTTGTGGCTGAAACATAATTTGCCGAACGATGATTCTCGTCCGGCAATCTGGCTGCACGCCGTTTCCGTCGGCGAAACATTGGCGGCAAAACCATTGATTACGGCATTGCGCAATCAATTTCCGAATCATCGCCTGATCGTTTCAACAACAACCATGACCGGTCAGACAGTGGCTCGTGAACGCGTGAGCGAAGCGGATGGAATTTGTTATTTCCCCTTCGATTGGAATTTCACCGTTCGCCGAGCGCTGAAGACAATCCAACCGCAAATTGTCATCCTGATGGAATCGGAACTCTGGTTGAATTTCCTGCACGAATGTTCTGCCCAACAAATTCCCGTTGCCATCGTCAACGGCAGAATTTCCGACCGTTCGTTTCCGCGTTCGCAAAAGTTCGGCTTTTTTGTGCGCAGGCTTTACGGATACGTGACGCGCTTTTTGATGCAAAGCCCGATTGACGCCGAACGAGCGGTGAAGCTCGGAGCGCCGCCCGACAGAGTTGTCGTTAGCGGCAACTTGAAATACGACTTCGGCCACGCCGACGAATCGCCAGGGACGGTTGAAACAGCCAATAAGTTGGAGCAGGTTTTCGCTCTGAGCCGTTCGCCGCTGATAATCGCCGGAAGCACCTGCGATGGCGAGGAAAGAATTTTGCTTGACGCCCTTTTGCGATTGCGAAAAGCCGGCGATGATCGGCTAGCCCGGCTACTGATCGCGCCACGGCATCCCGAACGATTCAATGCCGTGGCCGGATTGATTGAAAACTCCGGCTTGAATTTTTCGCGCAGATCATCCGCAAACGAATCCGCCAAAGACGCTGAAATAATTCTGCTTGATTCGGTTGGCGAACTGGCTGCTCTTTACCGTTTTGCTTCGGTGGTTTTTGTCGGCGGCAGTCTGATTCCGAAAGGAGGACACAATATTCTGGAGCCAGCGATGTTTTCCAAACCGGTTGTCGTCGGCCCTTACACGCAAAACTTCCGTGAAATCATCAACGAATTTTTGCGGCGCGATGCCGTGATTCAGCTCAGGCCAACAGATGCCAGCCAACAGGCACGAGAACTCGGCCAAACTTTCGCCGAATTGCTAGGCGATCAAAACCGCGCGCAACAACTTGGATCAAATGCTCGCAAAGCCGTCGAAGATAATCGAGGCGCGACTGATCGAACTGTCACCGCAATTGCCCAATTGATGAAACGCGGCTCCGATCGCAGCAGTTGAGTTCAGCCCTTTTTTGCCCCCGCCTACTGCCGATCCTTCACCGTTGGTCAAATACGAAAATGAAACGTTTAGCTTTGACTGACATTCTCCAAATGTACCCCTATGGCTACGCAGCAAAGCAACCGTAGAGTGAAATATGGCTTCTGATGCAGGCAAATTTATTCTCGACATTCTTTCTCATCACGTTATAATCGCTAATAGTTGCGAGTGTCTCAGCCAGAAGAGGGACGTATGAAATCATCTCCAATCAAAGAAGTGACGCAATTGTTGCGCGCATGGATGCGCGGCGAGGATGGAGCCAGGGATGAGCTTTACCATCTGGTTTATGACGAGCTTCATCGTCTGGCTCATCGTTACATGAGCCGCGAAAACCCCGGCCACACATTGCAAACGACGGCATTGGTCAATGAAGCGTATTTGAAATTGGCGGACGCCAGTAATCTGAACTTGCAAGATCGTGTGCATTTTTTCGCCGTTTCGGCCAACGTCATGCGACGGATACTGGTGGATCACGCCCGCGCCAATCGCGCCGAGCGGCGTGGTGGTGAAGCTCAGCAAATTACCCTGAACGAGATAATCGAAATTCCCCAAGCTCAGAACAAAGATGTGCTCGCATTGAATGACGCTCTGGACAATCTGGCCAAAATTGATGAACGCAAAAGCCGTATAGTCGAACTTCGATATTTCGGCGGTCTGAGCGTCGAAGAAACCGCCGAAGTAATGAAAGTCTCAGCCGACACCGTGATGCGTGATTGGCGTTTCGCCAAAGCCTGGTTGCAGCGCGAGCTGAGCGGAGACAGCAGCCATGAATTCGCCGCAGGAACAAGAAATCCGAATCACCCTTGAAGACGTTTTTCAAACCGCGTGTGATTTGCCGCCGGATGAACGCAATGCTTATCTGAACGAAGCCTGTGCCGGGGACGAATCCATGCGCCGTGAAGTCGAAGAACTGATCCGGTATTACGAAACGAATAAAACCTTTCTGGAAAAACCCGCCATTCAGGATATGGCTCAGGAAATGGCCGAATCCGGTTCTCTGCCAAAAACTTCGACTTCGATGATTGGCAGGCAATTGGGCAATTACAGAATTCAGGCCAAGCTGGGGCGAGGCGGAATGGGCGACGTTTATCTGGCGAGAGACTTGGAACTGGACGTTGACGTCGTCATCAAATTCCTGCGAGAAGAATTCAAAGACGACCCGGAATGGCAGGCTCGCTTCAATCGCGAAGGCCGATTGAACGCAGAACTTGATCATCCGAACATCGCCGGCATCCGTTACAAGGACGAAGTTGACGGCAGACAATTCCTGGTCTTCGAATACGTGCCCGGCGAAACTCTGGAAGATCGTTTGGATAAGGGATCATTGCCGGTCAAAGTTGCATTGCCGCTTTTCAGCCAACTGGCCGACGCGCTCAGTTTCGCCCACAGCAAAGGAATCATTCATCGCGACCTGAAACCATCGAACATCATGATCACGCCTGACGGACAGGTGAAAGTTCTGGATTTCGGCATCGCCAAAAAAGTCACTGCCGATTTGACGACGATAGAAATTGATTTGCCCGAAGACGATCTGACGCGCGATTACGGCCAAACCCGCAAAGGCGAAGTGATGGGCACGGTTCTTTATATGAGTCCCGAACAGACTCGCGGCGAACCGCTCGACGCGCGTACTGACATTTGGTCATTCGGTTGTGTGTTGTTTCAAGCATTGGCTGGAAAAAGGCCTTTCGGCGGCATCAACACATATGACACTCTGAACGCCATCCGGCAAAGCGAACCCGATTGGTCCGCACTGCCCAAACAAATTCCCAAATCAATCGGCGAACTGTTGAAACATTCTCTGCGAAAAGACGCGCGCCAACGTCTGCGCTCGGCGGTTGAAGCCAGGCAAACGATTGATCAAGTCATTTCGCCCGACAAGTTTTGGTTTCGTCAGTTGAAATATCAATTGGCAATGGCCGCTGCGTTGATTGTACTGATCGGGGCAGGCTTTTACGGCGGATTCAAATTTTATGAATGGTGGATTAACAGCCGAGTCCCTGTTGAAAAACAACTGGTCGTTTTGCCGTTCAAAGGATTTAACAACGAACAAGCCGGAATTGGTTTTGCCGATGATTTGCGTCGCAGCCTGTTGAGCGTTTCCGACGATTGGCAGACCATACAGCCATCTGTTTCTTCGCAGGCGAATTTATCAAGTCTCGATTTGCAAAGCATCGTCGGCAAGCTAGGCGCAAGTTTGATCGTCGGCGGTGAAGCCATACAAAACGGCGATCAAATCCAGATCAAATTCTGGGTTCGCAATTCGCGTCTTTACGTCCTGAGAGAAGCCGAAGTCAGCGGTCCGAGTTACAAACTTGCCGAATTGCAAAATCAAATCGCGCGGCAATTGGCTGAAAGACTGAACCTGAAAATTTCTCCGAAGCCAGAAGCCTTCAGCGCGCATCTGCGATTGAACCGCGCGGACGCCACCGAACAATACCTGATTGCTATTGGCGAACTACAAAAGGAATTGACCAAAGAATCCGTTGAAAAACCGATTGAGATTCTGACTCAGTTGATCCAGACCGATGGCGATTCCGCGCGCTTTCAACTGGCGCTGGCGCGGGCTTACCTGAACAAGTTTGTCTTCACCAACAAGCCCGAATGGGCTGAGAAGGCATTGCAGGCCAGCACCCAGGCAATCAATCTGGCTTCCGATCAACCGGTGGCTTATCAGATTACGCGCGGGCTTGTTTACCTTGAGATTGGAAAAGACGAAGAAGCAATCAACGATTTCAAGACTGCCCTCTCTGCGCATCCCAAAGACTGGGAAGCGTTGAACGGGCTTGCTATGGCCTACTCGCTCAGCGGAAAGTACCAGGAAGCTGAACAGACGTATCTAAAAGCTATTGGGTTTTGGCCGAAATACTGGGACGGTTATAACGAACTGGGAAACTACTATTACGAACATGCACGATTCGATCAAGCCATCAAAAACTGGAGCGAGGTCGTCAAGCTTATGCCTGAAAGCCCTGTGGGTTATAACAACCTGGCAAGCGCTTATTTGATGGTTGATCGCGAAGCCGAAGCAGTCATCGCTTTTCAAAATTCAATCATCAGGGATCAAGGCCAAAACAATTACGCAGCTTTTGTCGGACTGGGAACGATTCATTACGATCAAAAGCAGTACGATAACGCGCTGTTTTACTTCAACCAAGCGATTGAACGGGCAGAAAAGGCAGGCAGACAGCAACCCATGCTTTACGCCAACCGAGCCGACACATATAGACAATTGGCTCGCACCGCAACTGAGCCAAACAAGGCTGACGAATACAATCGGCTGGCCAACGAGAGTTATGACCTCGCCATTGTCATGAAAGAGAAAGAGACCGCATCGGGAATCATCAAATCCGAACTGCCTTTCAATCAATGCGAATGGATGGCAAAACGCGGCAAAACAGCGGAAGCAGTGAAATGTATCAAACCGGTAAATCCGGCTGATTCGGAAATTCCCGGATTGGCTTACAGCGCGACTGTCATTTATTTGCTGGCAGGCGATACGGAACAAGCATTGGAGTGGTTTGAAAAAACAGCCTGCAGCGGGCTGAGCATTGATCGTCTGGCCAGAGACCCAGTGCTGCAATCGTTGCAATCGCAACCGGCGTATCAATCAATCATCAACAAATGCCGTCAAAACAACCGATGAAACGGAGGAACGAATAATGTCTATTGAAACAGTCAGCATCTTTCTGACGCCCACAAAAGCAGACCCGAACGAAGCGGAAGTCAAAGTTTTCCCCGATGAAGTGACGCTGTTCATCAATGCCACGGTGGATGATGATGGCAAAATAATATCAATTGATATAGACGACGTCATCTGGCAGTACGTCACCGTTCCGCCGCAGAAAGCCATTGATGCGGGAATGCCTGCTTTCCCAGCCTCTCCGCAACCAGCCGATGTGCAAGTCGAAGTGCGACTGGCTCCGTTAAATACGCCGTTCGGTCCGTCCAGCGGCTCATCGCCGTCTCCAACCGACTCGCTTCTGAACACAGATATTACCGCCGAAGGTCCGATTGACGGCGACACTGCGGCTTATGTCAGCAATGGAATCAATCCACTTGTTCCAAACAAACCGCGATTAGACGCCGCTCCGCCCCCAAGCGAGGAAGAACTGAATGCGACATCCGATGCTTCCGGCCCTGCCAGAGATTATAAATATGCGGTAGTCCTGACAACGGCAATGCAGGTTTATACGCTCGACCCAAAGTTGATCATCATTCGCCGCCACCGCCGTGCAAGGGATGTTTAAGTCACTTCGCATTTTCAACTGCGAACCAACTTCATCAAACTCATAACAATTGACAGTGGAGAGACAATGGAGACTAACTATCCGCCGAAACAGGAACCGCCGCGACCTTCAACACCAAAGCCCCGCGACATCGCGGTCACAGTCGTCCGCGACCCTAACACGGGTCAATTAAGGCTGAACCTTGAACCGCCAACGATTGATTTGACAGTCGAAGAACAAGCCGCTTGGCGCAGCAATGACGGACGGTTGGAGATTCGTTTCGCGCCGAACAACTCGCCATTTTCCGGCGCGTCATATCGTGCGGCGAACGGCGGGACGATTCTTTCCGGCGCTCCGGCAAGGGATAAAATTTCGCGAACGCCTTATGTCTATACCTTGCTGGTGACGACGCCGAACGGTTCTTTCATCAGACAGGACGCAGACCTGCGAGCGGTTGACCAAACTACAGGGCCGCGTCCGCCAGAAAGCGGCAATCAGGGAAAAGGCTGTTTGAGCCTGTTGGGATTCGGTGTGTTGATAGGATTGATCGGCAAGATGCGCGCGATGTTTTAGAATTTCCCGGATGTCGCGCTTTATCAGTCGCAAAACAAAACTCAAAACAATCATTACCGATCTGACCAAAAGACAAGCAGCAACAAGCCAATCAAACAAACAGCGCCGAAGACTGCGCCGACACGCAGCAACAATTTACGATGGCCGAGCGCTGCGATTGTCGCTGTTTTGAAGATCAGATTGGACATGATTGCAACGACAATCAGTCGCCAGCCTTGTTCCCCCTTGAGGCGATCCAATTTGACCATCTGCGAAGTCGAGAGCGTGATTGCATCCACATCAGTCAAACCCGACAGTCCGGCGATGAAATACAAACCTTTGTTGCCGAAATGATCTTTCGTCCAGGAGACAGCCAGCAGAATGAAAGCGTAAAGCAATCCGAAGATAACCGCCGATTTCAGTTCTGATGGATTGTCCTGTGCGGGCATCTCATTTATTTGATCTCGCCACCAGAACCACATCGCGCCGACAAGTAAGACTATCGTCATCATCATGATTACCAGCGGCCAGATGGCTTCGCGCAAAAATGACGGCGCGACGGCGGCGATTTCCAGAATCACCCGCGCAAAAACAATTGCCGACGCAATCAGGATTACTATTTCCGCCGATCGGCTGGCGTCAGGGGCATTGGCCGTTCGCCGCGCATAACTGACAGTCGTCGCCGTGCTGGAAATCACTCCGCCAAGAACTCCGCCGAGCAGCAACCCGGCTTTTTCTCCGAAAAATTTGTAGACGATGTAACCGCTCAAACTGATGCCGACGATCAACACCACCATCAGCCAGACGTTGCGCGGATTGAGAACCGAATAAGGTCCGAAAGTCCGGTTTGGCAGAACAGGCAGGATCACCATCGAAATCAGCGCGAACTGCATGATCGCCTTCAGGTCCTTGTCGCTCAATTTGGCGACAGCGCCGTGCATTTGCCCTTTGAAATGCAAAAGCACTGCCGTGCCTGCGCCGACGATGATGGCAATTTCACGATGACCGATGACCAGATAAGCTCCGACGCCGAACATCAACAGCAATGCCACTTCGGTGGTCAATCCAAGATCGGGTTTCTCCGTTTTCGATTCAGCCTGTTTGCTGACAAAAATCAGCGTTGCCAAGGCGATCAGCCCGGCGGCGATGACCCATCCGCCAAACGATTGCGCCAGCAAACCGGAAATCGTTCCGAGCATCGTCACCAGCGGAAACGTCCGCACGCCGGCCAATCGCGACGCGACGCTTTCTCGCTGCAACCCGACCAACAGGCCAAGCCCCAACGCAATGCCGAGTTGTTGAAACAGAAATGATAGCGGCATAAGAACCGAAGAAACGATTTACAATCACGGCTGGTTTTGTCTGGTGCGGCGGTTCTGCGCCCACGGGTCGTCGAATTCCTCGTCGCTGTAAATCGCGTCAGTGACCGGATTCAGCATATGCTGAACCGCAGGCAGATCGCTTTGCTCGAATTCCTGCGGAGTTCCGAAAAATGCCGCGCGGCCTTCATCCAGCAACAACACGCGCATTCCCGAAACCGGCTCGCTCAATGAAACGCTGGTTTTCCCTTGTTCATCGCGATGCGCGCGGCGATTGGTCAGATAAGCGATTTCGTGCAGCATCTTGGTCACGTAAAGAGAAGATATGCCGTGAAGATCGCGAGCGCGAATGATCAGATTCAAAACTTGCGAGGCATTGATCGGATCAAGGCCGGAAGTCGGTTCATCGAAAAGCATGATGCTGGGCCACCCGATCAAAGCGCGCGCCAATTCCAACCGCCGCTTCATCCCGCCGGAAAGCTCTTCGGCCTGCTTTTCCATATCGTCCTGCAAACCGACGAAGGTCAGGACTTCAACCACCGCGCGCTCGACCTCATCTTCCGGCCATTTCAGATCGTTCAATCGGTAGGCTGCGTTTTCAAAAACCGATTGGCCGGTGAACAGCGCGTTTTCCTGAAAGACCATTCCCATCACGCCGCGCCGCACGTCCAACAATTCAGTTTCGTTCAGACCGGTAATGTTTTCTCCATTGATCCAGACCTCGCCATCGTCCGGTTGCAGAAAGCCGATCGCCAGCCGCAGCAAAACCGATTTGCCGGATTGCGAATCGCCCGTGATGCAAATCATTTCTCCCTGATGAAGTGTGAAACTGATATTGCTCAGCGCCTGCACTCCGTCAAAACCGATTGAGACATTTCGGAATTCAATCGCCGGAACAGATTCGGCAGCTTTGTCCATTGAAACTTTCCTTTCTACCAATCGCCTGTTCTATCCCAGGCGAACGCTTTCAGTCGTTCGAGCAAGACTGCCGACAGATTTCTGCCGTCAGAACAGGCGATATTTGAGATCACGTGTTTGGTCGAACGCATTCCGGGAATGACCGTGCTGACGGCGTCTTGGCTGAGCGTAAAGCGTAACGCCAGTTCCGGCAGCGTTGCGGCTTCCGCGCCTAGCAAGGCTTTCAATTTTTCGACCCGGTCAAATACTTTCTGTTTGCGATCTCCACGAAAGAAAAACGAGCGGAAATCGTCTTCGGGAAAAACAGTGTCGGGTTTGATCGCTCCGGTCAATCCGCCTTCGTCAAAAGGCACTCGAGCCAGCACGCCAATGTTCAACTCCTGGCAGATCGGATAAAGTTCATCCTGCGGAGCCTGCTCGAAGATGTTGTAAATCACCTGCACGGCGTCAATGTGACCCGTGCGCAAAGCCTTGATCGCGTTCGCAGGCTGATAATCGTTGATCGAAATGCCGAAGTATCGAATCTTGCCCTGTTCGCGCAATTTCGTCAGAGCTTCGACCCATTCCGTTCGCTCAGCCCAATCGTCATGCCAAACGTGCAGTTGTTGCAGGTCAATCGTCTCGACGCCCAAATTGCGAAGGCTCTGTTCGGTGCATTTGATGATGTAATCGGCGGGAAAGACTTCTTCCAACGGAACCGCCCGCGCAGGCCATTGCTGATTCTTCGGTGGAATTTTGGTCGCGATGTAAATTCGTTCCTTGCGCGAGCGAACAATTTCGCCGACCAGACGTTCGCTGTGTCCACCGCCGTAAGCCAGCGCGGTATCAATCAAATTCAATCCCTGATCAATCGCCAGATTCAACGCGTTACGAGCTTCGTCATCGTCACCGCCCGTCCATTGAATGCCGCCAATGCCCCACGCCCCGTAACCGACTTCGGAAACTTCGATGCCAGTTCTGCCTAAAGTGCGATATTTCATGAATTCTCCTGTGATGTGTTATCAATCTGCCGCGATTTATTCATCAGTAAGATTAAGTGAAGCTTGCGCAAATTGGAATCTCACGCAAAGCCGGGTAGTGTCCTAAAGTTGTGTTGCTGGCAATCTGAAAATTTTCTCCCACAAA
>CAYRQB010000032.1:27574-29580 GCA_964426025.1 uncultured Heliomicrobium sp. | reverse complement strand
CCGACTCTGATCACTTGCTTCTCACCACCTTCCTGTTGCACCCAGCCCGCGCCCGCCGTCACAATGATCGTCTGTCCCAGCGGATGCGAGTGCCAGGCGGTGCGCGCGCCCGGCGCAAATGTGACACGGCCACCAGCGAGGCGCGAAGGGGCAGTTGCCTCCAGGAGCGGTTCGACGCCGACGGAACCCGTGAAGTTTTCGGCCTCTCTCATCTGCGGGGGCGGCGCACTGTTGCGCGTGACTTTGACGGCCTTTGCCTCCTGCGGAGTTGATGCGGTTGCGGCTCCTGCCGGATTCGTTTGCGCGGACGCTGAAACAAGCGCCGCAGTCAACGCGAGTAGCGCGGCGAACAGATTCATTTTCGTCGGTTTCATTTTTGTCCTTTCGATCAACGATTGATCATCTTTTGTGCCGCTGCCGGGTAGCGTTCGCCTTGAATGTCGAGCTGCGATACGGCGTTATCAATTTCGTACAAGTCATCGGCAGTTAATTCGACCTTTGCCGCACCGAGGTTTTCTTCCAACCGATGCCGCTTCGTTGTGCCGGGAATCGGAACCATCTCCACTTTCTGAACGGGCTTTTGCGACAGCACCCAGGCGAGCGCGATCTGTGCGGGTGTAGCGTTTTTATTGCGCGCAATATCGCTGACGAGATCAACGACAACCTGGTTGGCTTTGCGATTTTCCGCCGTAAAGCGGGGCACGATGTTGCGGAAATCTGTTTCGTCAAACGTCGTGCTTTCATCAATCTTGCCCGTCAGGAAACCTTTGCCGAGCGGACTGAAGGGAACGAAACCGATACCGAGTTCTTCGAGCGTCGGCAGGATTTCGGCTTCCGGTTCGCGCCACCACAATGAGTATTCGCTTTGCAACGCCGCGACAGGTTGCACGGCGTGCGCCTTTCGGATCGCCGCTACGCCCGCTTCTGACAGGCCGAAGTGTTTGACCTTGCCCGCTTGAATTAAATCTTTGACTGCGCCCGCTACATCTTCCATCGGCACATTCGGGTCAACGCGATGTTGATAGAACAGATCAATTACATCGGTCCTGAGTCGTTTGAGCGAAGCCTCGGCAACCTCTTTGATGTGTTCCGGTCGGCTGTTCAACTCACTCCACCGCCCACTGCCGTCCGACGCAGGCGTGAAGCCGAATTTTGTTGCGATGACGACTTGCTCACGGAAGGGAGCGAGGGCTTCGCCGACGAGTTCTTCGTTGGTGAACGGGCCATACACTTCAGCGGTATCAAAGAATGTGACGCCGTGTTCGACCGCCGCGCGGATCAGCGCAATGGCTTCCTGCTTGTCGGTGGCCGGCCCGTATCCAAAGCTCAGCCCCATACAGCCGAGGCCGAGGGCCGACACTTCCAGACCGCTATTTCCAAGTTTGCGTTTTTGCATAATTCTCCTAATGTACCTGATTGTTTGATGATGAATTCTAAAGACTCCCAAGTTCAAGCGGTAAGACGATACTGGCTAATGATTGTACAATCCTGCAAAAACGCCGTCTGATGACATGCCAAACGAACCCAATGAGGCTAAGATAAACTCATGAACCCAAAAGAAGCGAAACGTGAAGCGCAAAGAGCGCAAAGCAATCGGGAAGAATTGGTTGAGCGCATTGCGCGAGCGCTTCCTGAAGACGGAACATTGGATGTCTCTCCCAGCTTTCGCCTTGCTCGTTCCTCCAGCCCGACAGAGCCAATTCATTCGCTGTATCAGCCGGCCTTTTGCGTGGTCGCCCAGGGCCGCAAGCAGGCGCTTTTGGGCGAGGAAGTATTCCGCTATGACTCGGGACATTACTTGATTTACACGGTTGATTTGCCGCTCACGTTTCAAGTCGAAGAAGCGTCAAAGGAACGACCGTATCTCGGGTTCCGGCTCAACCTGGATTCTTCTCTTGTCGCCTCGGTCATGATGGAATCCGGCCTCGAACCGAAAAAAGGTAACCCGAATCTGAAGGCGATGGACGTCAGCCCGATGGACGCCAATCTGCTCGATGCCGTGGTCA
>CAYRQB010000032.1:0-27474 GCA_964426025.1 uncultured Heliomicrobium sp. | reverse complement strand
CTGAAGGCGATGGACGTCAGCCCGATGGACGCCAATCTGCTCGATGCCGTGGTCAGATTGGTGCGCTTAGTTGAGAATCCGATTGAAGGCAAGGTGCTCGAACCGCTCATTATCAAAGAAATCATTTTCCGTCTGTTGGCGGGCGGGCAAAGCGCTCGGCTCAGCCATCTGCTGGCTGCGGGAGCAGACACGCATCGCATAGCCAAAGCCATTGGATATCTGCGCGAACGCTTTGACCAGCCGCTCAGAATGGATGATCTCGCGCATGAACTCGGCATGAGCGTTTCCGGCTTCCATCATCATTTCAAGTCCGTCACGGCGATGAGTCCTTTGCGATTTCAGAAACAAATCCGATTGCAGGAAGCGCGCCGTCTGATGCTTGGCGAAGATATGGACGCCGCGAGCGCCGGGTTTCGCGTGGGTTATGAAGATCCCGCGTACTTCAGCCGCGAATACAAAAAGCTTTTCGGCGCGCCACCGCAACGCGACATCGCCAAGCTTCGCAGCCACCTTGAGCTTTAAGCACGGGCGTAAACGGGGAACGGGTTCGCAGTGAAGAAAAGATGGCTACTTTAAACTGGAAAAAATCGAACTGGGTCAGCCTTGTGCCAAATGGCATCGGCCAGGTGAAGCCGAATCATTATCTGGAAATGGCGAAGATCGTCTGGCGCAATCGCGATCAATTGCCCTTCGCCTGGCGCATTCTGACCAAAGGCGTTTGCGACGGATGCGCGCTGGGAACAGCAGGCATTCGCGATTTCACTATGGATGGCGTTCATCTGTGCATGGTTCGATTGGAGTTGATGCGGTTGAACACCGCGCCAGCATTGAACATCAAGCTGCTGGAAAACGCCGAGCGGCTTTCTCAAATGACCGCCAACAAACTGCGCGAACTTGGCCGATTGCCTTATCCGATGTTGCGGCGGAAAGGAGACGCGGGTTTTCGCCGAATCGGTTGGGATGAAGCTTTGTCGCTGGCGGCAGCTCCGTTGCAAGAAGCTGATCCGCAACGAATCGCGTTTTATCTGACTTCGCGCGGATTGACGAACGAGTCTTATTACATCGTCCAAAAAGTCGCGCGCTTTTTGGGAACGAACAACGTGGATAACTCGGCGCGGATTTGCCACGCGCCTTCGACCGTGGCCATGAAGCAAAGCATTGGCGTGGCGGCTTCGACGGTTTCATACACTGACTGGATCGGCGCTGACCTGCTGGTTTTTTTCGGCAGCAACACGCCCAACAATCAGCCTGTGACGACCAAATACATTTACTACGCCAAACAGCAAGGCACGCGCGTCGCAGTCATCAACCCTTATCGCGAACCCGGACTTGAGCGTTACTGGATTCCTTCGGTCGCGGAAAGCGCGTTGTTCGGAACCAAGCTGGCTGATGATTTCTTCCAGGTTCACACGGGCGGCGACCACGCCTTCATCGCCGGAGTGCTGAAACATCTGATTGAAAACAACTGGACTGATGAAGCCTTTATCCGCCAACACACGAGCGGTTTTGACGAATTGAAAACGGCGCTGGCCGTGCAATCGTGGGAATTGATGGAAGCTGCGTCGGGCGCAAGCCGCGAAGAAATGTTGCGATTCGCGCGAATACTGGCCGAAGCAAGAACGGCTATCTTCGTCTGGTCAATGGGCATCACTCAGCATCACGACGGAGTTTCAAACGTCAGGGCAATTGTTGATCTGGCCTTATCGCGAGGCTTTGTCGGCAAACCGAAATCGGGACTTGTGCCAATTCGCGGTCATTCGGGCGTGCAGGGCGGAGCCGAAGTCGGATGCGTGCCGAATCAATTTCCCGGCGGAGTTTCGGTTGATGAAGCCGGAGCTTCACGAATGAGCGAGTTGTGGGGATTCGATGTTCCGACGACGCGCGGTTTGAATGCAGTTCAGATGATCGAAGCAGCGCACGATGGAAAGCTGGATTGGTTTTACATCAGCGGCGGGAACTTTCTGGAAACCCTGCCCGAACCGGACTACGTTCGCTCGGCGATTGAACGAGTTCCTTTCCGCATTCATCAGGACATTGTTTTAAGTCCGCAAATGTTCGTCGAACCGGCGGACACGGTTTTGCTGCTGCCCGCCGCAACGCGTTACGAACAACGCGACGGAGGAACGGAAACTTCGACCGAGAGGAGAATTCTGTTCAGCCCTGAAATTGCAGGCCGTCGCATCGGCGAAGCGAAAGCCGAATGGGAAATCCCAATGCTGATTGCCGAACGCGCCAGGCCCGAACTGGCAAAGCTGATTCACTTCGACGATGGCCAGACGATTCGCAACGAACTCGCCCGCGCGGTTCCGAGCTACGAAGGCATACAGCATTTGCGTAAAACCGGCGATCAGGTTCAATGGGGAGGCGAGCGGTTGTGCGAAACGCGCGACGCCGACGGACAGATCATGCCAAAGTTCGCCACGCCTGATGGTAGAGCGAAGTTTTCAGTCATTGAAATTGAACAGCAGACGAACGACGGACGTTTGCGGCTTTCGACTCGGCGAGGCAAACAGTTCAACAGCATGGTTCAAAACCGCCGCGATCCGCTGAACGGCGCTCGGCGCGAAGACGTGCTGATGAACGAAAGCGACGCGCAGAGGTTTGGCTTGGCCGATGGCGACGCGATCAAGCTTCGCAGTGAAGTCGGTGAGATGAATGGCCGCTGCCGCTTCGCGCCAATCACTCCCGGCAACGTTCAGGTTCATTGGCCTGAAGGCAACGCGCTTGTCCGCCGAGGCGTGTGCGATCCCGAATGCGGCATCCCGGATTTCAACGCGCTGGTCGAAATCGAACGAGTAAGTTAATGACGCTTTACAGCATTGGCCACAGCAACGCGGCGATTAACGCTTTTCTTGATCTGCTTCGGCGGCACGAAATTGAACTGCTTGCAGATACGCGCAGCCAGCCTTACAGCCGATACAACCCGCATTTCAGCCGCGAAGCCCTGAAGCGTTCGCTGAACGAACAAGGCATCGAATACCTTTATCTGGGCAATCGCATCGGCGGCAAACCAGAAGGCCGAGAATTTTACTTTCCGAATGGCAAAGTGAATTTCGATGCGATGTCGAAATCGGCGAGTTATTTGACGGGAATCGAGCAATTGTTGTCGGTGGCCGCCAATCGCCGTCTGGCATTTATGTGCGCCGAAGCCGATTACAAACATTGCCATCGTTACTGGCTGATCACGCGAACTCTGATCGAGCGCGGAATTGAAGTTCGACACATCCTGCACACTGGAGAAACCGCCGAATCGGCGATGACAGATTTTCAATCCGCACAACCAGGTCTTTTCTGAAAAACGAATGAACAATCTAAAACAAGTTGTGATTTACACGGACGGAGCTTGTTCCGGAAATCCCGGGCCGGGCGGTTATGGAGCGGTGCTGCTTTACAACGGGCATCGCAAGGAATTGTCGGCAGGTTTTCGCAAAACCACCAACAACCGCATGGAATTGCTCGGCGCGATCGAAGCTCTGCGGGCGTTGAAAGACCGTTGTTCGGTCAGGCTTCACACCGATTCGCAATACGTCGTCAACGCAATTGAAAAAGGCTGGGCGGCGAAATGGAAAGCAAACGGCTGGATGCGAAACAAAAAAGAAAAAGCCGTCAATCCTGATTTGTGGGAACAATTGCTGAAGCTGTGCCAGCAGCACGAAGTCGAATTCGTCTGGGTCAGAGGCCACAGCGGAAACAAGGAAAACGAGCGTTGCGACCTATTGGCCGTGGCCGCCGCTCAGCAGCCAAATCTGCCAGCCGATGAAGTTTATGAGCGCGAAAACAGCTAATCAGCCGACCGTGTGTTTGCTCTTCGGCCTATTTCTTTTCGTAAGCGATGATCAAGGCCAGATCGTCTTTGCCGGTTTGTTTCAATCCGTGCGAACTGCCCGGGCGAGTCAGAATTGCGTCGCCCGCTTTGACAGGGAATTCGCTGCCGTTCATCTGCATCACACCCGTACCGCTGAGGATGTAATAAACCTCGTCTTCTTTTTGCAGGTGATAACCGATGGCTGCGCCGGGATGCAGCACACGTTTGCGAAAGACCTGTTTGAAGCCTTCGGCCTTCTCAAAAAAGTTATAGCCCGTTGAACGCCCAGGTCCGCTGTGCGGAGCCGCGCCGGTTTTGGCGACTTGTTCGTCGCGTTCGTGAATGAAACCTTCGCCAGCTTGCGCTGGTTGGCGATTGCCCAATTGCCAGCCGACCATCCCGCCGAATGCGATCAGACCGGCGACGACAAAAATTCGTTTCATCATAAATTGCCTCGTTTCAATTCTTCGGCCAGATATTCGCTCGCTCGCCAGGAAACAGCCGCGATAGAAAGCGTGCAGTTTTTTTCAGGACACGAAACGAAAGAAGCTCCGTCAACCACGAACAGATTTTTGATTTCGTGAGCCTGATTCCACTTGTTCAGCACGGAAGTTTTCGGATCGTTGCCCATTCGCGCGGTTCCGACTTCGTGCGTGGCATCGCCCGGCGGAGGCGGCAAGGTTCGCGTGTAAGGAATGATCTCGGCTCCGGCGGCGCGCAACAATTCTTCGGCGTTGTCATACATCAACTCGGCCATCTTCAATTCGTTGTCGCCCCATTTGGCGTGGAAACGAAGCTGCGGAATGCCGTAGCGGTCTTTCAATCCTGAAGGATCAATTTCGCAGTAATTGTCGAAATACGGCAAGCATTCGCCGAAACCGGCCATGGAAATTCGCGCTGGCGCAACATCGCGCACAGTCTTTTTGAACTCCGCGCCGAATCCATCAAAGCGTTTGGCGTGGCCGGGGAAAATGTTCGAACCGCTGTTGGGTTGAAATTGCCAACCGCGCAGCACGGAAATTTTTCGACCGCCGCTTATGTTCGTGTGGCGCGGAACGTAAATATGGCCGCCTCCTGAACCGTCGTCGCTGAAAACTTCTGAGCCTTTCATCGCCGGAACATAACCGCTGATCATTCCGGCTTTGAAATTGTCCATCAGGTAATGACCCAGCACGCCGGATGAATTGGAAAGGCCGCGTTCGTGATGACGTGTTTTTGAATTGAGCAAAATGCGCGTCGAAGCCATCGCTCCCGCGCCGATCACCACGACTTTGGCATGCGCCGTATAAGTCAGCCGGTTTTTCGTATCAACGAATTCAACTCCATTAGCCTTTCCGGTTTTGGCATCCAGCAAAACGCGATGAACCGCCGCGCCGGTTCGCAAAGTGAAGTTCTTCTTCCTGACAAGCTGTGGAATGATCGTGTCCAGCGTCGAAAATCGCGAAGCCGTCGAACATCCGTAATCGCAATTGCCGCAATAATGACAGGCCGCGCGGTTGTCGCGGTTTTTCAAAATGATGGCTTTGCGAATCGGGATGATCGGAATGCCGACTTTTTTTCCGCCGCGAATCATTTGAGCTTCGCCGCAACGCGGCGCGGGTGTCGGCGCGTGATAATTTCCGTCGGGCGTGACGGCCAGACCTTCGCGCGTGCCGAACACGCCCATCAGGTCTTCGGCTTTGTCGTAATACGGAGCCAGTTCGTCGTAAGAAATCGGCCAATCTTCGCCGGCGCCGTCCTGCAAGGATTTTGGCTTCATATCCCATTCGGACATTCGCAAACTGATGCGCGCCCAAGTGTTCGTTCGTCCACCGACGGCGTGAATTCGCGTCCAGTGAAAATCAGTTCCGGGCGCGCGGCCATACGGGTCTTTGAATGGATGCACGTAAAGATGTTCTGTGTAAGCCGACACTTTCCACAGTCCGTCGTATTGACCCGGCTTGCCAAGCCCGCGAAACGGCATTTGGTAAGGGTAAGAATGTTCTGTGTGGAAGATTTGATTGCGATCCCATTTCGGACCGATTTCCAGCAGCAACACGTTCAAGCCTTTGTTGACCAGCACGTGCGCGGCAATGCCTCCGGCAGCGCCGGAACCAACGATGATTGCGTCGTAAACAGTTTTCTTTTGACCTTGTGCCATAACAGAATCCAGAGGAAAGAGACTTGGTCAGGACCCTACGCAAAGAAACTGACTTAACGCAAAGAAGCCAAGTGGCGAAGGCGCAAAGCAATTTTGGTTGTGGCGACTTGAATCATTTCCCTGCTGAAACCAACTTTGCGTCTTCGAATCTTTGCGACCTTGCGTTGAAATTGTCCTTCTTGCGTAAGCCCTATTGGTTAAACCATTGAAATTACGTGGAAAATACTAGAGCCTGTATAAGCAGTCAAACTTTCTCTGGTCTCATATTTCGATAAGGATGTCGGTTAGGTGATTATTTTTGAGAAACTGCCCGGATTGATCGGTGGGTTTATACGAGCGGAGAGCGAGGGATTCGAACCCCCATGCCCTTTCGGACGCCGGTTTTCAAGACCGGTGCAATAGCCATTCTGCCAGCTCTCCGCAATTGGGAAAGTAAAAAGCTTGGCGGGTCGGGTGACCCAAAAGCGGGCGCATCCTATCACGCTGTTCCAGAGTTTTCAAAGCCGCGAATTTGCCAACCTATAGTCAAGCAATTGCTTGCAGCCATTTACAGGCCAAGATAGTATGCCCGTGTTTTGGCGGCGTCATCTCATCAACAGTCGCCGAAATGTCATAATCATTCATCAACGCGTTCTTCTTCAAATAGTCAGGCGGCGTTTGCGATTCGTTGCATCGCAGTTATTTCAATCAAATCCATCAGGTAAATCAGGTATGCAAAAACTTACTCGACGACAATTTGCTCAATCATTGACGGCGGCGATTGCCGCTCCGGCAATCCTCAGCGCCAGCGCTTTGAATGCCCAAAAAGCAACCCGGCTGCCGCTGGCTTTTTCCACGCTCGGCTGTCCGAAATGGGATTGGAAAACAATTCTCGATCAGGCTTCGCGGCATGGATTCGCGGCGCTGGAATTGCGCGGAATCCTGGCCGAAATGGATTTGCCAAAATCGCCGCAGTTCACTGGCGCAAAGCTGAAAGAGAGTTTGAAAGACCTGGCCGCGCTTGACCTGAAAATTTCCGACCTCGGCGCGTCGTCGCGATTGGGCGAACCAGATGCCGCAAAACGCGTTGTTCAGATTGACGAAGCTCGGCGTTTCATTGACCTGGCTCACGAACTGAAATCGCCCTACGTTAGGGTTTTCGGCGGCAAGCTTGGACAAAACCAGACGATGGAAGACGCCACCAAATTGATCATCGCCGGTTTCAGGGAATTGCACGACCACGCCAAAAGCAGCGGTGTCACTTTGCTGATTGAATCGCACGATGAATTCACGACATCGGAATCGCTGTTGGCGATTTTGAAAGGCGCGAATCTGCCGACGGCGGCCTTGCTGTGGGATGCGCATCACACATTCGTCACAGGCAAAGAGCAACCCGCCGAAACCTTCAAACAACTAGGCAAACTTTCGCGCCATACTCACCTGAAAGACTCCAAGCCGGACGGAAATAATCGTCGTTACGTGTTGACCGGCGCAGGCGAAGTTCCGGTCAAAGAGACTGTGAAGGTATTGGTCGCAGGCGGTTATCGCGGCTATTACTGCTTCGAATGGGAAAAGCGTTGGCATCCTGAAATCGAAGAACCAGAAATCGCCTTTCCGCATTACGCCAAAGTAATGCGCGAATATCTGGCCGAAGCGGGCTTCAAGGCCTGAACGAAACCAATAACTCAAAAACCTAAAACGGAGGACAACCGGTTATGCAAGAGCAATCTGCGGCAAATGTTCGTTGGGGCGAATGGATCGGCGAAGGATGGCAAATGTTCGCCGAAAAATGGCAGGTTTGGGTAGTGCAAATGCTGGTGGTGTTCGTGGCTTTTGCAATTCCGCTTGTGCCTTTTTATCTGATAATGGTTACGGCGCAATTAGCCGCCGCAGAAAGCGGCGCGCCGCCCGAAATGCCTGCGCTGTTTTTGCCGCTGATGTTCATCATTGCGGCGGTGTCATTGTTCGGCGGGGCGTTTTTCTGGAGCGGGCTTTACAAAACGGCATTCAAGCAATTGCGGGGCGAATCGGTTTCGGTCGGCGACCTGTTTTCAGGAGGCGATGTTTTTCTGCGCGTGCTGGGAGCTTTTTTTGTAATAGGAATTCTGGCGATGATTGGCGCGATTCTCTGCATCTTTCCGGCATTCATCGTTGCCGGACTTGTCTGGTTTACTCTGCCGCTGATCGTTGAACGCAATCTGAGCATTGGCGAAGCCGTCAGCGCCAGTTACGAAGCGACAAAGGGAAACTGGTTTATGTTTACCCTCTTCGCTTTCGTCGTTTCCCTGCTGGCTGGATTGGGGCAATTCGCCTGTTACATTGGTCTGTTGGTGACTTACCCGCTGCAATTCACCATAACCGCCATCGCTTATCGGGACGTTTTCGGGGTCGCAGGCGCGCGCAGTTTCGCCAGCAATAAACCGGAGTATCCGACAAATTACGCGGCGCCGTCGTTTCCGCCTCCGCCGCCGCAATTCGCCGCTCAGCCGCAACCCGAAGCTACGACTTCGATTTGTTCAAATTGCGGCACGACGATTCAACGCGCCGCGCGTTTCTGCAGCAAGTGCGGCAGCCCGATAAATGCCACCTGATTTTCCTGATGATGGAACAGCGAACATCGCCAGCGTCAAACGAGATTGCGATTGAATTCGATCAAGTCACGTTTCGCCACGCTGGAAGCCAGGCGGGAGCAAGCATTCTGGATGATTTCTCGCTGGCAATTCATCGTGGCGAGACGCTGGCTCTGGTCGGTCGCAGCGGAATGGGCAAGACCACAATCCTGAAATTGATCAACCGTTTGTTATTACCGCAATCGGGAACCGTCCGCGTCGAAAGCCGACCGACAACCGATTGGGATGCGATCAAGCTTCGACGCCACGTCGGTTATGTCCTGCAGGAAGTCGGACTGTTTCCGCATATGACCATCGGGCGCAATATCGCCGTCGTCCCGCGTTTGGAGAAATGGCCTGAAGCACGAATCGGCCAGCGAGTTGAAGAATTGCTGAATCTGGTGGGACTCGATCCGGCCAGTTTCCGCGACCGATTTCCGCGCGAACTTTCCGGTGGACAACGTCAGCGTGTCGGCGTAGCGCGCGCGCTGGCCGTTGATCCGCCGATTCTGTTGATGGACGAACCCTTCGGCGCGCTCGACCCTTTGACGCGAGCCGAGATGCATCAGGAATTTCATCGCATCCAATCGCAAGTCCGAAAAACCATCGTCTGCGTCACTCACGACATGGGCGAAGCCTTCGCGCTTGGCGACAAACTGGGTGTGCTGGCCGAAGGCAAATTGGCGGCGCTGGCTCCGCCAAAAGAAATCGCCCGTTCGGATAATCCCGAAGTCAAAGTCTTTCTCAATGCTTTGCCAAAGATAGAAAACTAAGGAAGCTTCGCGCTTTCATCACAGCGAGCTATAGAATTCAAGAAAATGTTTTTCCCGCGGATGACGCGAATTAACGCAGATACTTTGGAAAAGGCTATTCTACAACTTTAATCTGACCAACAAGATAGCTGATTCTCAAACCGGTAAAAATCCTTTTCATTCGCGCATTCAGCGTGATTCGCGGGAAGTTATTTTCTTAAAAGCTATAGGACGCTCGCGCTCCCGGCAATTTATGCGCCTGATCGAATTCTGGCTCAATCACAGCAGCGAATTTCTGGACGCTACGTTGCGCCATCTGGCGTTGGTGGCGGCGGCAATTGCAGTGGCTGTGGCAGTCGGAGTTCCGCTGGGCATATTTGCTCATCGCCGTCCGCAATGGGGAAATCCGCTGATCGGGCTTGCCAACATCATCCAGACGATTCCTTCGTTGGCGATGTTCGGCTTTCTGATTCCGCTGCCTCTGATCGGCGGCATCGGAGCGAAAGCGGCGCTGATCGTTTTGATACTTTACGCCTTGCTGCCGGTGATGAGAACGACGGTCAGCGGATTGAAATCCGTTGATCCGGCTGTGCGCGAAGCCGGCCTGGCAATGGGAATGACCGACCGGCAACTGCTCTTTCAAGTCGAATTGCCTTTGGCGCGTCCGGCGATTCTGGCCGGAGTGCGAGTGGCGACGGTTATTGGCGTAGGCACTGCAACCATTGCGGCGGCAATCGGCGCGGGCGGATTGGGCGAATACATCTTTCGCGGCGTGGCCAGCGTTGACAGCACTGTGATTCTGGCCGGAGCGATTCCGGCAGCCTTGCTGGCGCTGATCGCTGATTTTGCGCTGGGCAAAATCGAACAATGGTCTTCGCCTGAAAAAGCTTCTGTCAGTTCGTCCAAACTCACCTGGGCGTTGTCGGCTGGCGGAGTTGTCATACTGCTGCTGATTGGCGGTTTGCTGTGGTCTGAACGTTCGCAGGATCGCATCGTCATCGGATCAAAAGATTTCACCGAACAGGTCATCCTCGGCGAACTGCTGGCTCAGTTGATCGAACAAAACACTCCGCTGCAAGTCACGCGCAAACTTAATCTGGGCGACACGCTGGTTTGCGAAACGGCAATGCGAGCGGGCGATCTGGACCTGTACGTCGAGTACACCGGAACGGCTCTGACGGCGATTTTCAAACAACCTGTCTTGCTGGACAGCGATCAGGTCAACGCGCGAGTCGCCGCCAGTTATGCCGCGACAGGACGAACAATGCTGCCGCCGCTGGGTTTCAACAACACTTACGTGATTCTGGTGCGAGGCGAAGACGCGCGACAATTGGGGCTGAAGACAATTTCAGACGCCGCGAAACAAACGCCGAAATGGCGAGCCGGTTTCGGTTCGGCTTTTCTGGATCGCGAAGACGGTTATCGCGGTCTGGTGCAAACTTACGCGCTGCGGTTTGCCGAAGCTCCGCTGGCTATGAACCTGTCGCTAACCTATCGCGCGTTGGCCGAACGGCAGGTTGATTTGATCGCGGGCGACGCGACGAACGGATTGATCGCCAAACTCGATCTGTTTGCGCTGGAAGACGACCGCCGATATTTCCCGCCTTATCATGCAGTGCCGGTGATACGGTCTGAAACGCTCAACCGCCATCCCGAATTACTACCGCTGTTTGATCGTCTGGCAGGTAAAGTGACCGATCAGGAAATGAGGCAAATGAACTACGAAGCGGATGTTGAGCGGCGGGACACGAGCCAGATAGTCAAAGATTTTCTGAGCCGCCACCGGGAACTCCTTAACACCGATTCAAATCAATAAACGGAAAAGATGTCTCAACTATTTTCTCAGGATCAGCCTAAAACTTTCCGATGTCCGAATTGCGGAGAAGTCATCAACACGGCGATGAGCGAATGCACTTTTTGCAGCATATCGCTTACGCCGGAATCCGCGATGGCAACTGCCGACTTTCAGGAACGCTTCGACAAAGCCTGCACAGACGCCAGAGACCTGAAAATCATGGCTTTGGGCTTGGTAGCTTTTTTCGCGGCAAACTGGATTCCCTTCGTTGATAAATACACATCAGTAGGATTTCTGGTGCTCGTCGTTCTCATACCGATAATGCTGGCTCGGTGGTGGGTTAAATACAATCGCATTCAGTCAAATGATGGCAACTACAAACAAGCTCAACGCAATGTGCTGATTGCCAGTATCATTTGGGGAGCAACATGCGGTTTATGGCTGTTGGTGAACGCCATTCAAATTGTTTTGGCGTTACGGGGGCAGATTGCCGAGTAGTTTTTGGACAATTGGAATCGAAGGCCGAAGTGCCTGCAATTCTCTTCAACTGAGATCGAGTTGATCGGTCAGCAATGTCGCGCCAATCACGCCCACCGGCAATAAAAGCAGATTGAGTCCGGGAATGAGCAGGCTCAGATAGCTGGCTGCGCCAAAGCCAAGCGCCGCTGATTTGTTGCGAGCTACGACGCTCAGCTTTTTGCGGAACGGCATACCGCGCGCCGAAAGCGGCACATCCAGAAAATCCAGGCCGCAAAGGAAGACGGCAATCACGATCCCAACAGGCGTGCCAATCGGCGGGAAGGCCAGGCTCAGCAAAAGCGCCGCCGATCCGACGACAACGTGCAGCAAAGCGATTTTCAATCCTTCGGCCATCGCGCGCAGCCAGCCAGAAGAGGAACCGAAAGCAGAATTGCCGGCACTGAGTTTATGCGTCTTGCGGCTGAGCGATTCGCTGAAAGGCGCCAGCAACACTCTCGCCAATGGCAGGTAAAGAAAGTAACCAAGCATCAGCGCAAACACAAAAACAATCGCCTGAACGAATACCCGCAATTCCTCCACTATAAAACTGTCAATCAATTCTCCCATCAACCACGCCAGGCCAAAAGCCAGTAACAACAGCAACACAACAGTCAGTGCAATCGGAATCAGCGACAAGGCCAGCAGCGATGGGTGACGAACAAACAGCTTCAAGCCAGCGAAAAAGAAGCGCATCCCCCAAACGAAATGATAGAAAGGATTGGAACGTCGTGATTGGTATTGATCGAGAAAAGCCGTGTTTGAACTCACTCCGATTTCCCTGTTGATAAGGTTTCAGTTGATTTTGACGTTAAGCGTTTTTGCTGTGCTACTGGCTGAAAACGTCAGTCCGCTGATTGAAGTTCGGTTGAATTGCGTCTCGTAAAAAAGAAAGCCGCGAAGTTGTTGTTGAGGAGCGATGGAGGAATTGAGCGGCAAGGAAATCGCTTCGTAGCTTTCGATTGTTTGCTGCCGCGCGTCCAGCCGATAAAAACCGTTGCCGTAATATTTCATCACTCGCTTCAAAGCCTTTTTCGATTCAAGCCGTTTCAGTTTTTTACCGCTTTCATCGCGCAACTCAAATTTGAATGAATTGATGCTGATGGCCGTCGCCGTTCGATTGGCCAATTGAACTTCGATGGCGATGACTCCTGCCAGTGGGAGATTGGCGTCACATCTTTCCAACGATTCATCGCCGTCCAGAATCGCCGCGCTAATAACCAAAGCATCGTCACCTGCAGGTAAATTGACGGAGGCATCCGAAGGTAATGGCGATACGTTGTAAAGCTTCCCGCCGCAACCAATCAGAACCAATAGCGCCAAATACAGCAACAAACTCATAATCGAATGTCTGAACATAACTGGCAATTTAGTTGTAGCCTATCGAAACTGTCAATAACGACCAACAGATGTAACATTCGGGCAGTTGCGTTGATTGTATTGAATCGAATGCAACTATCCCACGTCCCACGCGTTTCAGCATTGTGGCTTGGTTGGTGGTTGTGCGAAATCATAACTGCAAGCAAGTAAATGCATTGCCGTTCTGAAAACGCCGGATGATTCTGTTCTGAACTTCAGCAGTCAAAGATAACCAAAGACAAAAGCGAGATGGAGGGAATATGATTTCGATTGGCAGATTTGGCAAAAGCCTGTCGGCTTATTTTCTGATTTCAACATTGATGCTGGGAGCTATTTCCCTGGCGCAGACATCCGACCGATCACGAAGCGAAGGAGCAAAGATGACGGAAAACCCTCAGAGCGGACAACCCGCTCAATCCGGCACAAGCACAATCGAAGATCAACAAAGCGTAGCCATCACTGTTTACAATTCAAATCTGGGCCTGGTCAAAGACACCAGAAATCTGCGCCTTCCCCGCGGAGCTTCGCAGTTGCGGTTTATGGATGTCGCTCAGCAAATCAACGCTACGACGGTTCACATCAAATCTCTGACTGCGCCCGATTCGCTGACCGTTGTCGAACAAAGCTATGAGTATGATTTGTTGAACCCACAAAAGCTGCTAGACAAATACGTAGGCCAGGAATTGACTTTGGTACTGCGATCTGTTGAAAACAACACCGAAAAACTGACCCCGACACGCGCTACGCTGCTTTCAAACAACAGCGGTCAGGTTTGGCAAATTGGCGGGCAGATCGTTATCAATCCGACCAATGTTGCCGAAATCCGTTTTGACCGATTGCCTCAGGATTTGATCGCCAAACCGACTTTGGTCTGGACGCTAAACAATACCGGTGCTGACACTCATACGGTCGAAGCTTCTTATCTGACACAAGGATTGAACTGGCGCTCGGATTACGTTGTTGTCGTCAACTCAAACGACACCAAAGCAGATTTGAATGGATGGGTGACGCTGACCAACAACAGCGGAACAGCTTATCGAAACGCCGGATTGAAACTTGTGGCAGGAGATGTCAACAGAGTTCGCGATGAAGCGATGATGGTGAAAAACGCTCGCGCAATGGATATGGCTGGCGCGGCAGCTCAGCCACAATTCCAGGAACAGGCATTTTTTGAATACCATCTCTACACACTGCAACGGAAAACTTCCATCAAAAACAACGAGACGAAGCAGATCAACTTACTCTCGGCTGCGGATTTCGTAATTAGGAAAGAACTCGTGATCAATGGTCAGCCATATTACTTTCAGGGTTACAACAACCCTGGCGAACCGATCAAGGAAAAGGTTGGCGTGTACGTCAGCTTCAAAAACTCGAAGGAAAATGGCTTGGGACAGCCCCTTCCAGCCGGAGTTGTCCGTGTTTATAAAGCCGACAGCACAGGCTCTCAACAATTCGTTGGCGAAGATCGAATCGGCCACACTCCAAAAGATGAATCGGTCAAAGTCAAACTTGGCGATTCATTTGACGTAGTCGCCGAACGCAAGCAGACAGATTACAAAGCCATCGCCCGGCGTGTGTTCGAGTACGCTTACGAAATCCGCATTCGCAATCACAAAGACGAAGCTGTAACCGTCACAGTCAACGAACCATTTGGAGGTGATTGGGAAATTATCAATTCAAGCTTCCTGGCCGAAAAAACAGCGGCTTTTGCTGCTCGATTCAATGTGTCTGTGGTTAAGGATGGAGAATCAATTTTGACCTATCGAGTGAGGGTAAGGTATTGAAAAACTATGGCTTATAAATTTAATGGGGGGCCCTTTCGGTCCCCCCGATTCAGCAGCGTCCTCAGCCATTAGGGTATTTACCGCTGCTAGTTGCACACACTTTAGCGCACTTGACCCGTGCTTGACAAGTAGGCGGTGTAAAAAAAATTGTGTAAAATTAAAGCAAAATATGGCAGGAATTAAGTTTAAGTCTCTGTCAGAGCAATTAGGTCACTTTCGCTAATTAACTCAATTCCATAATCTTTTGCCTTATCAAGTTTGCTACCTGCATCTTCTCCGGCAACGACAAAGTCGGTTTTTCTGCTGACTGATCCACTGACGCGACCACCGCGAGCTTCGATAAAAGCTTTAGCTTCGTCACGTTTCATGGTTGGCAAAGTTCCCGTCAAAACAAAAATCTTGCCTTCAAATATTCTGGAAACAGACTCAGTAGCCGATCTGATTACCTCCATCTTCACGCCTGAGGTTTTCAATCTCTCAAGCAATTCCCGGTTTCGTGAATTTTCAAACCAGTTGGCGATGGAAGCCCCCACGATTTCTCCTATCTCGTGAATCTGTGAAAGTTCCTGGGCGCTAGCAACTGCTAATTTATCCATGCTCCCGTAATGATTTGCCAAAATAGCTGCCGTTCTTTCACCGACGTGACGGATGCCAAGTCCGTAGATCAACCTTGCCAATCCTGCGTCTTTACTGGCCTCGATCTGACTCAGCAAATTATCAACTGACTTTGTCCCCATTCTTTCAAGAGCCAGCAAATCGTCTCGGAATTCTGACAGCCTGTAAAGATCAGCCACATCGCCGACTAAAGGTGGCAAAATCATCTGTTCATTATTTTCATCTTTGACTATTTCGCCCTTTTCATTGCGCCTAATGCGTGTAGAGGTAAGTTGTTCGACCAATGACTCGCCCAAACCTTCAATTCGCATCGCTCTCCGTGAAGAAAAATGCAAGAGCCAAGCTCGAAGTTTCGCCGGGCAAATTTCATTCGGACATCGCGTCACGGCTTCATCTTCAGGCTTGATCAGCGCTGTCTGGCAGACCGGACAATGCGTTGGAAAATCGAATTCGGTTTCTTTCCCGGTTCGGCGCTCGGTTATGACCTTGATAACCTGCGGAATGATTTCGCCGCTTTTTTCAATGAAGACGAAATCGCCGCGCATTACTCCCAGCCTCTTCATCTCCTCGGAATTGTGCAGGCTTGCGCGCGAAACCGTAGTGCCCGCCAACTGAACAGGATCAAGAACCGCCACAGGTGTAACGGCTCCGGTGCGCCCAACCTGATAAATAACGTCGAGCAATTGAGTCGAGGCTTGTCGAGCCGGAAATTTATATGCGATAGCCCATCTTGGAGATTTAGCGGTCGCACCAAGCTCTTCCTGAATTGCCACTTGATTGACCTTCACGACGACGCCATCAATTTCGTAATTAAGATTGTCCCGTCCACTCTCCCATTCATTGCAATAAGCGATAACCTGTTCAATCGTTCGGCAATGTTTCCGATTCTGGTTCACCTTGAATCCATGCTCGGCCATCCAGGTCAGAGACTCGAAATGCGTTGAGAAAGCCGGATCACCATTGAACAAAAGCTGATAACAATAAATGTCCAGATGTCTGTCCGCGACCATCTGAGGATCGAGTTGTCGCATTGCTCCCGAAGCTGCATTTCGCGGATTGGCAAAAGCCGGCAACTCCTGTTCGGCTCGGTCGCGATTTATCCGCTCGAAAACTTCGCGCGGCAAGAAAACCTCGCCGCGGACTTCAATCTCTGTCGTCACATCGCTTTCTATACTCAAAGGCACTGAACGTATCGTCCTGGCATTGCCGGTTACGACTTCGCCGCGAATTCCGTCACCGCGCGTCACTGCGCGAACCAGCAAACCGCCTTCATAAATCAACGACAGGCTCAATCCATCAACTTTCAACTCGGCGACATAATCGAACGATCTGCCGCCCGCCAGCTTTTCACATCGCCGTGACCAATCAAGCAAATCTTCGATGCTGTAACTGTTATCCAGCGAAAGCATTGGCCTATTGTGGAAGTATTCTTCAAAACCTTCGGCAGGCTGACCGGAAACGCGCTGAGTTGGACTGTCTGCGGTAATGAGATCGGGATGTTTTGTTTCCAGTTCTTTCAGACGCCGCATCAAATCATCGTATTCAGCATCGGCGATGGTTGGCGTATCGAGCACGTAATAGTTGTAATCGTGCTCGTTTATCTGGCGTCGCAACTCACTGATTTCACGCTCGACGGTTTTGGATTTGCTGGTTTTGTCAGGCATAACCACCTCTATGACGCTCGGTTAAAAAAGTTAACCCCAAGGTTTTGGCGACACAAAATGACGGGTTTACGTGATATGGAACTCAGTCCTATAATCCCTCGTCGCCTTTTCCAATATTAGTCACTGGTATGAAAACGACGGCTAACTTAACTTGAAGCCGCCGTATTCAGCAAGCAACTGCCCTGTTTTATCGAATGGCTGCTTCAATCGAAATCATCAACCGCAAACTCAGCCACTTTGAGCTTTGCGCCAATCACGAAGTCGAATTCCGGCAAAAGACAACCCTGCTTGAAAACGTGGAGTTAGTGCATCAGCCACTGACTGAAACCGCGCTTGAACAAATTGATCTCAGCGTGGAAGTTCTGGGCAAACGGCTCAATTATCCGGTAGTAATCACAGGAATGACCGGCGGCGCAGAAGAGGTTGGAATATTCAACCGAGAAATCGCCGGCGTGGCCGACCGTTTAGGCATCGCTTTCGGCGTTGGATCGCAACGCATAATGCTGCGCAATCCTGAAATCAAAAAAACTTTTCAGGTTCGCGATGTCGCGCCGGATGTGCTGCTTTTCGGCAACATTGGTATCGCTCAAGCACGCGAAATGACAACGCGCGAAGTCGTCCGTTTGGGTGAAGAGATTGGAGCGGACGCAATGTGTATTCACCTGAACACGGCGATGGAAGTGATTCAGGAAAACGGCGATCACGATTTTCGCGGCTCGCTGGAAGCAGTCAAACGGCTAGTCGCCGAATCGCCGCTGCCGATAATTTTCAAAGAGACCGGTTGCGGATTTGACCGCGAAAGCGGCGAAAAACTGATTGATGCCGGTGTCCGTTGGATTGATGTGGCTGGCGCGGGGGGAACTTCCTGGGTCGGAGTCGAAACGATCCGCAATCGAGCATTGCGTCATCTGGGCGAAGCTTTCTGGGATTGGGGAGTGCCAACAGCGGCAAGCATCTGCGAATTGCGAAATCTGAATCTCAACCTGATTGCTTCCGGCGGTATTCGCACCGGATTGCAGGCGGCGAAAGCATTGGCTTTGGGGGCTAAAACGGTTGGCATGGCTTTGCCGGTTCTGCGCGCTTACACCAACGGCGGAACCGAAGCCGTCGAGAATTTCTTTCAATCTTTCTTCGACGAATTGCGAGTGGCGCTGATGCTTTGCGGAAGCCGAAAGCTTGCTGATTTGACTCCGGACAGGGCGGTTATTACCGGAAAGCTGCTGGAATGGGTGAAGCAGCGAGGATTGCCGCTGAAATGACTTTACCTCAGAAATCCAAACTACCTGAACCGGGCGATCTTTGCCTGGTCACAGCCGTTGATATCGAATTCAAAACAGCGACTGCGCTGTTAGATCAAAAAATCTTTTCCAACGAATCCAAAATCAAAATCTGTCGCGGCAATGCTGGCAATCGCCGAATCACAGTTCTGCAATGCGGAATGGGAGCGCCGGGTTTCGCCCAATGGCTGTCAAATCACTTAAACCATAACCGTTATGAAGCGATGATCGTTGCTGGTTTAGCAGGCGGGCTTGACGAAAAACTGAAAGCCGGAGACGCAGTGATTTACGAACGTTGTCTTAACCTGAAATGCGATTTTGGCTCAGCAGGTTCAAAAGAAAAGCAATCGGCTCGTGACGAAAAAGCGAGCATTCGCTGTGACGATGAGCTTGCTCGTAATTTGTTTGAATTGCTTCAAACATCCGGTTGTCGCAGCTTCAAAGGCGTCGGACTCACGGTCCCCAGGGTCATCACCGATTCCCACGAGAAGATTCGCCTTGGCGCGCGCTATGAGGCTTTGGCCGTGGATATGGAAACTTACGACGCGCTCAGTGTTTGCGCGGTTTATGGTCTGCCCGCCACGGCATTGCGAGTGATTTCTGACGAAGCGGGCAACGACCTGCCGGATTTCAATTACGCGAGCGAGAGCGGGGGGGAAATCAAAATGTCGCGAATGATTTTAGCGATGTCGGCGCGCCCTGCGGCTTCCTTGAGATTTATGCTGGACGTCAGATCAGTGATTGAATCCTTACGATTCAACCTGAAGATCATATTAAGTGCGTAAGTTGGTATAGCCAATCAAAACATCAAGATAGAAGTGTTGCTTGGTTGACAAGCTTCAGGTCGGATGACTAGAGTTTGCCACTTACTTTTGAGCGCGGCCCCGGCGCGGAAGTTCAGCCGCTGCCGCCTTTGATAAGCCCCATTAGAGGAAAACCAAGGAGAACAGCAAATGAAGAATCTGGCACTCTCGGCGGTAGAGGCAAAGCCAAGAATAGAAACCAAAGAAGGCACTTATAAAGTCGCTTCCACAACATTGACCATTAGCACCAACGATCGAGTCGAACTTAAAACCATTACCGAAGAAATCGCTGAGTTTGTTGCGCAAACTCCCGTCCGCGATGGCATTGTTCAGATTTCCTCGCTTCACACAACCGCAGGCATCATGCTCAACGAAACTCAGGATGCATTGCTTGGCGATATGAAAGCGATGTTTGAACAGATCATTCCGCAGGGAGTTTATTACAAACATAACGACCCGCTTTTTTCCGATTGCGATCGCCGGAATGCCGACGCTCATTTACGAGCCGTCGTTGTCGGCCCAAGCCTTTCTATTCCACTCGAAAACGGCAAAATGAAGTTGGGTACCTGGCAACAAGTTCTTTTCACCGAATTCGACGGACCGAATGATCGCCGCGTCCACATTCAAGTGATGGGAGTCTGAAGCGTTGGCGATACTTTGCTAACTGGCATTTATGAAGGCTTTCGTCACCGGAGCGACCGGTTTCATTGGCGGTAATCTGGTCAGGACACTGTTGGCTGATGGTTATCGGGTTCGCGCTCTGATTCGCTCCGGCAGCGACCAGCGAAACATCGCCGGGTTGCCGATTGAAACCGTCATCGGCGATTTGGACAATCAACAATTTTTGACCGATCAGGTCGCGGGCTGCGATTGTGTTTTTCACGTTGCAGCCCGTTACTCTTTGTGGGCTAAAGATCGCGACGCCATTTACCTGGCCAACGTCGCGGGCACAAAAAAACTGCTGGCGGCGGCGCAAACCGCGAAGGTCAAACGATTCATTCACACCAGTTCAGTTGCCGCAATCGGAGTTCCTGCGCCCGGAACGCTAGCCAACGAGGAAACTCAAACGACAGTTGATGAACTGGTCAGCGATTACAAGAAATCCAAATTCATGGCCGAACAAGCCGCGATCGAAGCGGCGCGCGCCGGTCTGGATGTTGTCATCGTCAATCCTTCAACGCCGATTGGAGCTTACGACGTGAAGCCGACGCCGACCGGCGAAATCATTTTGCGATTCCTGCAAAATCGAATGCCTGCTTACGTCCACACCGGCTTGAACCTGATTGACGTAGGCGATGTGGCGCGCGGTCATATTCTGGCCTGGCAGCGCGGACGAACCGGCGAACGATACATTCTCGGCAACCGCAATCTGACCTTGAAGCAAATGCTGGAAATGCTTTCTGCCGTCACTGGCAAACTCGCGCCGCGCATCGCCATACCGCACATCATCCCGCTTGCCGCAGCTTTTGTTGATGAAATGATCCTCGCCCGATTCTTCGGCAAAAAGCCGCAGGTTTCGCTTTATTCAGTCCGAATGTCTCAAAAAGCCATGTACTACGATTCATCGAAAGCAGTACGCGAACTCGGCCTGCCGCAAAGCCCTGTCGAAGCAGCAATCGAAAAAGCCGTTCGCTGGTTCGAAGCCAACGGCTACGTTTGATCAGAGCCTGCTGAAAATTCGATTTGGCGAAATTTGACAGCGCTTCATCGCGATTTCTAAAATCCACCGCCTTCCATTCCCAGTACTGAATTTCTGATGCGACAATGAATAGCCCGATGATTGACGAATTGCAGAAAAGTTATCGTGAAAAACGCGCGGCCATTCGCGCGCGGCTGGACGAGTTTGCCGAGGTGGGGCGGAACCGTGACGATCATCGTTTGTTCGAAGAACTGGTTTATTGCATCTTCACTGCCGGAGCCAGCGCGCGAATGGGACTGAATTCGGTTGAGCGAGTTCGTCGTCATTTGTTGAAGGGCAATCACGCGCGACTTGAAAATTTGCTGGTCGGAGCGCACCGTTATCCACGAGCGCGTTCCGGTTACATCGTTCACACGCGCAATTATCTGAAGCGCGAATGCGGATTGCGGCTCAGCGAAAAGCTGGCGGCCTTTGACGGTGACACCGAAGCGCGGCGCGATTATTTCGCGCGCAACCCGGGCATCAAAGGCATCGGTTACAAGGAAGCCAGTCATTATCTGCGAAACATCGGTTATCGTGGTTATGCGATACTGGACAAACACATACTTCGCACCTTGCATGAGTGCGAAGTAATTGATTCCCCGAATCCACCCACGACAAAAAAAAAGTATCTTATTGTTGAAGAGCAGATGAGAAAATTCGCTGTGGATATTAGAATCAATTTCGACGAACTTGATCTCCTGCTATGGTCGAACAAAACCGGCGAGATTTTGAAATGAAGTTGAAAGCGGAATGAGAGAACGAATTCGATAATTTCGATTGACGTGATTCGTTCTTCTTCATTCCCTTTTCAGGCTTCTGTTATGAGGTATCTTATGAAAACAACTCTCCGGACTCTGGCGGTTTTACTGGCGGTTACGATGACCGTCACCATTTTGTGCAATACGGCGGTTGCCGAATCGCGAGGCAAAGCGCTGAAACGCGCAGAAAAGCAAATCCGCGAGTCCAATTTTGTCGAGGCAGAAAAGATTTACAGGCAATTGCTTGAACGCGACCAGGCCGACAAGGAAGCGCGGTTGGGTTTGAGCTTTGCGTTAATGAAGCAGATCAAGTTGCAGGAAAGTTACGAAGAAGCGGCACAGGTGATTGCCGCCGACCCGCTCAATGCGCGAGCATTTTCCCTGCTCGGCACGGCGCTGCTGCGATCGGGGGAATTTCGAAACTCTGTCGAGGCGCTTTACACCGCCGTCAAATTCGACAACAAACAGGCGCTGGCAATCGCCGGGCTTTCCGAAATTGAATACTTCGAACATCGCTCGCGCACCGCTTACGAAGGTTTCAAGAGGGCAATCAGTCTGGACCCGAACGAACCGGATTATTACGTTTCGCTTGCCCGTGCCTGCTCACGCCTGGAGTATTACACCGAAGCGGCGGACGCTTACCAGCGCTTCCTGGAAGTTTCGCCCAAGACCGATGCCGAAAGACGAGCACGAATCAAAGGGCTGATAGATTTTTATCGCTATCTGGGTTCGACCAAAATCAATCGTGCCGCCGGCAAGGAAGTCGTCACCATTCCCTTTGAACTGATCAACAACCGCCCGTTTGTCAAAATCATGATAAACGGCAAAGGCCCGTTCCGTTTTGTGGTGGACACGGGCGCCAGCATGTCTGTGTTATCGGATAAAACGGCCAAAGAACTTGGAATCAAACCGGTGGCGAAGGGCGGCAACGCTCGAGCAATCGGCGGCAGCGGAGCCTTTCCGATTTTATATGGCTTGCTCGATTCCCTGGGAATGGGCGAAGCGAAGGTCGAGACAGTTCCGATTTACATCCGCACTGTCCATTCAACCGAAGACACGCCGGAATCCGAACGTTCCGACGGTTATATTGGTTTATCGGTGTTGTCTCAGTTCGCGACGACAATTGATTACCAGAGCCAGCAAATGATGCTGGATCGCACGCCTTTGAGCGAAGAACAGATTTCCGCCGCCAACCAGAATGAAAACAAAACCGACAATGCCAAACCTGCGGTTGGCACGGACGCAGCGAAAGTTGACGAAACGGAGGCAGGTTTTGAAGTTCCGATTCGCAGCACAAGCGGCGGATTGGCCAGCGCTGAAACGCATTTGCCGACCATGGATCGCCCGCTCAATTTTATCGTGGACACAGGAGCCACGATCACAGTGATTTCCAAAGCTGCCGTCAAACGCTATCAGCTTGAAGGCATGAAAATGAAAGGCGTGACCTTCCGGGTCATCGGTGCCGCAGGCATTGAAGAAGGCGCGGAAGCGCTGAGCCTTTCGGTGTTGACTGTCAACAATCTGCAAAAATCGGATTCGCGCGCATTGATTCTTGATCTGGATGCGATCAACGAAACCTCCGGCTTTGAACAGCACGGGGTTTTGGGCGGAGATTACCTGCGCCATTTTCGCGTCGTGCTTGATCTGCGACGGCATTATTTGGGATTGATTCCGCAAAGCTCTGCTATATCGGTGGTCGCGGAAAAGAAATGACCTGATTGAGAATCGCGAAGTTGTTTTTGATAAAAACGATTCGAGCAATCCGGGATACGCAATCCATTTTCATCAGGTCGCATTCATATGGTTCCGAGCATTTACCTGGAAACATCCGTCGTTGGCGCTTACCTGGACAAAGGTGATTCGTTCCGGCGCGATTTGACGATCCGTTGGTGGGAACATGAACTAAGCAATTACCATGCTTATGTTTCCCCGTTGGTCGAACGCGAACTGGAACGAACTCGCGAGCCGTATCGGAATAGCTACCTGAAATTGATCAGCAGTTTGCCGCAATTGGAGGTCACTGAAGAAGCCGCGATTTTGGCGGACGGTTATGTCGCGCGCGGCATTTTCCAGCGTAAATTTCTTGGCGATGCGTTGCATGTCGCGCTCGCTTCGTTTCACAAGATTGATTATCTGGTAACCTGGAATTTCGGCCATCTGGCCAGCGTGCATCGGCAAGCCCGAATCAAGCTGTTCAATACCGCCGCAGGATTCTTTGTTCCCGAAATCGTTACACCGGAATTTCTGGTCAGCGAATTGTGAGTTGGAAAGCGGTTGATAGGATCGCTTCGCCGCTTTTCAAACTCAGTTTTTATGTATCAACGTCCAAGATTTCTTGAAGAGCTGCAGGCCATTCGCGAAGAGATGTCTCGCGAATGCGATTATGACGTAGACCTGTTTGCCGAAATGGTTCGCAGCAATCAACCGCCTGCGCATGGTCGCGCGCGCAACATTCGCGGTGTGCGGAAATATGCTCCACCAAATCCTGCCCTGTTAAAAACAACTTCGCGTCGTGAAAAAAAGGGCGGCAAGCGCTGAAACCCCTGAATAATTGTCTCGACAAATACTTTTCACAAACCACACTTCACTCGAACCATGGCTGAGCCGTTTGACGCAATTGGATTTCAAATAAAGGACGCTGCATCTTACGAAGCTCTGGCCGAAGAGGCACATCAACGCGGCATTTCGAGCAAGGCGCAGCGCTCCGAAGGAGTCTTGCACGGCTGTTGCTGGAATCTTGGCTCAGGTCTGGAAGTGTGGACGATGCTCTTCGAATCGCCGAAGGGAACTTTTTACGCCGATTGCCGACCGGCGTTTCGCGGTCAACGGCTGTTCAATTTCTATCCCTGGGAAATTCTGGAATACGAAGAAGACGGCGAAGCAATCGCGCGCGGTCTGATGCCCGACCAGGAAACTGAAATCATGTTTGCCTTGCAGAACATCACGGAAATTGATCCGCTCAACTTCCGTGAGCGGGCGATTACGGCTGCCGTATCCGGCCTGGCTTATAAAGCCAGAGTCATTGCCAAAGCGGGCAATCCGACCTTCGCGCCGCTGGCGGATAACCGCAAGCGACGAAAACCCGCCGAAACCGATTACTCCGTGCGCGGAGAAATACTTTCCTGGCGCGAAATCAATAATCCTCGCACTGAAAAAAAACTGATCTGCATAGATGTGGACGCCGGAAAAATCAGAATTGAAGTTGTCGTCAATCAAACCGATTTGAAGGGAGAACTGAAAATCGGCAAATGGTTGTCAGCCGAAGTTTGGCTACAAGGACACATCCTGAACGACAAAGAACTTCTGGCGCGTTATGAAGGCGTTGACCACGAAGTTTCGCAAGGCGATGTCTGGATCAAGCTGCGACGCGATCACTGAAGCCCGTCGTCAAATTCTCAGTCCCGAAAACGCCGGATCGGCGCTCTCAAATCCGAATAAACCCTGACGTAATCAACCATCATCGTTTGAGGAAAAACCGTCGTCGCGTCAGGATAACCCGGCCAATTGCCTCCAATCGCGACATTCAGCAGCAGGTAATGAGGATGATCGAAAACCCACTGACGATTCCCGGTAAATTCCGGTGACTTTCGCGTGTGAAAATGCAAGCCGTCAACATAGAAGTTGATGTCGCGCGGATTCCACTCGACCTCGAAAGTGTGAAAATCGTCGGCGAAGCGTTTGCCTTCCAGCAATGTGAATGAGTTGGACAAACCTGAAGCTCCGGCATATCCCGGCCCATGCAATGTCGTATAAACCGTCGAAGGTTCGCGTCCGATGATTTCCATCACGTCAATTTCGCCGCAATTTGGCCAGCCAACCGAAGTGATGTTGCTGCCCAGCATCCAAAACGCAGGCCAGATTCCTTGCCCAAATGGAACTTTGATTCGCGCTTCAATGCGTCCGTAAGTCAGCTCGAATTTGCCGCGCGTCACCAACCGCGCCGAAGTGTAAGCGCGCGTCGCTCCATCAACTCCCGTGAAATTCTCTCTGATGGCTTTGATGACCAGATGGCCTTCGCCATCCAGGTAAGCATTCTCAGCCCGGTCGGTGTAGGTTTGAAGTTCGTTGTTGCCCCAACCATTTTGACCTGCGCCCAGGTCGTAAGCCCATTTGGCGGAATCCGGGCGACTTCCGGCAGGGCCGTCAAATTCATCCGACCACGTCAGAGCAGGATTTTGAGGTTCATGGTTGGCAGTCCTGGCTGTTGCTGCCATCAGGGAAGCTGCAATCACCAGGCAAACAAAAAACAGTTTATTTCGCATGTCAGCCTCGCAAGTTACGTTGATGCGGTACGGGAAGCGTCAGCGACGTGAGTTTTTCTGAAAGCAGGCTTCGAGCAAAGCTCTGGTCGCTGACGCTTCCCGTACTGGGTTATTGCTTTTTCAGTTTCGGCAGAAACTGTTTGCGGAACTTGATGACCTTCGGTTCAATCACCATCCGGCAATAAGCCTTATCCGGATTAAGTTCGTAATAACGCTGGTGATAATCCTCCGCTTTGTAGAAAGCGTCGAATTTCGCAACTTCGGTGACGATCTTGTTTTTCCAGATTTGAGCCGCAGTAAGATCGGCAATGACTTTTTCGCTGGTCGCCTGTTGTTCCGGCGAATGATAGTAAATCGCCGAACGATACTGCGTGCCAACGTCTGGGCCTTGACGGTTTAAGGTCGTCGGATCGTGAATGGTGAAGAAAACTTCCAGCAGTTCCTTGAACGATATGACCTGCGGATCGAATGTGATCTGCACGACTTCCGCGTGACCTGTGTTTCCGTAACTAACCTGTTCGTAAGTCGGATTTTTTACCTGGCCGCCGGAATAACCTGAAACGACTTTATCCACGCCTCGCAACTGAACGAAGACCGCTTCCAGACACCAGAAACAGCCGCCAGCCAAAGTTGCAACTTCATTCTTACGGCTCGGCTTCGCCGCTTGCTTCTCGCTTTTCTGGGAAGCAGCATCTTCCGCAAAGCCGTTTGAATGACCGGCGAATAACAAAGCTCCAGCCAGCAGCGCTAGTAAAACTGATTTCATGAATCTCACCTCTCGTAATAACAAAATCGGAATCTGTCCGTCACAACCCCAGCTTCTTCCATTTCGCGTCAACCATTTGCTTCACTTCCGCGCTGGTGTTGTTTTCCTTGGGCCAGCGACGCTCGAAACCTTCGTTCTTCCATTTGCGAGTGCCGTCAATGCCCATCTTTGAACCGAATCCCTGATGGCGCGAAGCATGATCGAGCACATCAATCGGCCCCATCGTGAACTGTATATCGCGTTCGGGATCAATATTATTCAAAACCTTCCAGACGACTTCGGAATAATTCTGAACGTCAACGTCTTCATCCACAACGACAATGCATTTGGTGAACATTGCCTGCCCCATTCCCCAAATGGCGTTCATTATCTTTCGCGCATGACCCGGATATTGTTTGCGAATCGAAATCAACATCAGGTTGTGAAAGACGCCTTCAAACGGCAAAGCCATGTCCACGATTTCAGGAAACTGGCGTTTCAAGACCGGCATCGTGACGCGAGTGATGGCCCAACCCATCCAGCAATCTTCCATCGGCGGACGACCGACAATCGTCGTTTGATAAATCGGATTTTTGCGATGCGTGACCGCCGTGACATGGAAAACCGGGTATGGCTCTTCCAATGTGTAAAAGCCCGTGTGATCGCCGAACGGTCCTTCGATGCGGCGTTCTGCCGGATTAACATAACCTTCCAGCACGATTTCGGCGCTGGCCGGAACTTCCAAATCCACCGAAACGCATTTGACCATCTCGACAGGCTTTTCGCGCAAAAAGCTGGCGAAGATCATTTCGTCCAGATCGTCAGGCAGCGGCAATGTCGCGGCAAAGTTCGTCACCGGTTCAGCTCCGATGGCGACGGCGACTTCCATCCGCTGAGCGCCGCGTTTTTCCTGATCGCGGTGATGAGCGG
>CAYRQB010000031.1:3104-30146 GCA_964426025.1 uncultured Heliomicrobium sp. | reverse complement strand
TGCCAACTAATTCTGTGTACTGGCTTTAGCCACTAACTTTAGCTGCATGGACGTCTCGTCCGCTTTTTAGTTGAACAAATGTCTGATTCGAAGAATGGGGCAAGCTGTCAGCTTGCCCCATTCTGTTATTGCTGAATCGCTTCTTCCGGTTTGAATTTCAAACCTTCGAGCATCATCTTGCCGAGCTTGTAAACCACCGGCTGTCCTTCGACGCGAATATAAATGTCATCGCCGTCGGGCTGGGAAAATTTGACGACGGTTGTTTTGCCGCTCTTATCTGTCAGCCGGGCTTCTGCCGCGGGTTTAGCCAGTTTGGAATTGATCGCCGGAGTTATCTTGTCCACGACTTCGCTGGCGCTGGATTCAAACGGCGTGAAGATTTTGAAAGTCTGCACTTCCTTGTCTTTCTTGTCTGCCGGTTCGACGACCAACCATTTGTCGTCCTTCTTGACTGCGACCAGCTTTCCGTTTTCATTCTTAAACTCAAAGCGCGTCAGTTCGTCGCGATTGAGTTTGTAAAACTGTTTGCTGCGCAGAGCGTTCAGCTTGGCATTCAGCTTTTCGTAAAGCGATGAATCAACCTTGTAAATCTGCGAGCGGTCGGCGGCTTTGGCGTAATAGCTCTCGTCTATTTTCGAGCCGAGCGCAATTCCCCTTTCGGCTCCGGTGTTGGTTTTGGCGCTGACCGTTACTTTCGGTTTGTCCAAACCGTATTTGGCCGGATCGTCTGCGGTTTCGCTGACGATCTCAGCGGCTTTGGCCGAAGTCAATGCGCTGATCAAACCGTTGACTTCGCCCGAATCGGCTGCTCCGGCAATTGGCGCGACTATCTGCCAATCGGCGTCTTTCTTGCTGAGTTCAAAACTGCCGTTTTCGTTGGTCACTTTCAGCGAAGTCAGATCGTATTCAGTCGCGCCAAGCACTGAGCGGTCTCGCCAATCGTTGAGCGGTTTGTCGGCATTGGTCAGGATTGAAGAACCGATGACGACGACTTTGGCTGCTCCGTCAAGCTTGGCGTACACCGACGAACCGAGCGGGTCTTTGCCGCCAAGTTCGACCTGATGAGTTTTGCCATCCTTCAATTTGACTTCCAGCTTGACCGCAGGCGCAGCAAGTCCGTATTCCTTCAAAGCATCAGGCGAAGGGTTGGCGAATTCGCGTTCGACGCGAGCGCTGACCAGATCGCCGATCAATGCGTTGAGCGCCGAATCATCCGCAGCCGCGCTGACAGGCTGTTTGATCACCCATTTGTTGTCCTGATTTTCCAGGCTGACGGTTTCGCCGCCGCGCGTCACGCTGATGGCCGTGATGTCTTCGCGTTTGAAGCTGAAAGCTTCTTTGGAAGTTTCCGGCTCTTCGTCGCGCGGTTTGTCCGGTTTGATTTCCAGAAAGTAGATGAGGATGCCGCCGACAACGGCTGCCAAGAGTAAGATGAGAGTACTGCGTTTCATATGTTCAGGCTTCTTTGTAATCTGAGAACGTGTTTTAGAAGTAATAAAAGAGGCTCTTCCGAATTAGCTCTGAAGGAGCGCCGGATAATAGCCCCGTGCGAAGCGCGGGGTAGGCGCGAAAACGATCACCAAGCCCCGCCAGGGGCGACAGACGTGCCTTGAGTGTCGCTCCTATCGGAGCTTTCAAGGAATTTGGCCTACATTTCTCCGCGCTCACGCACGGAGCTACTGTCTGACGCCTGCTTTGCAGGCTGTGGAAGAGAGAGCTTTATCAACTTTCAAAACACTCTCTGAGACTAAAAACGCGGACAGGATGTCCTCGCTCCAGTCGAATCTAACGTCGTTTCCACCAAATGTAAGCGCCAATGCTGAAAATTCCGAGCGGCATTACCAGCACCACCAACCACCAGAATGTGTTTTGCTGAGCCGCGCTCATCGTCACGCTGCGATTGGTCGCCTGTTTCGGGCGAATGGCAATCAGGTCTTCGTCCTGAGCCAGCCAGTTCACCGAATTCAAAAACAGGTCGCCGTTGCGTTGAAAGCGAAATGCCTGATTAGAAGCGAAATCCGAATCGCCAATGACAACCACTCGCGCTTCCTTGTTTTCGCCCATGCTCTTGCTGGATGCAGCGCCAATGGTCACAGGGCCTTTGGTGTCTTTGCCTTCTTCAAACTTCGGTTCGACGCCGGGCTTCAATTCCGTTTCGCCCCAACTTGCTTCCGAAGTTGTCAGCAAAGTCGTCGTGTTCGCGCCAGTGCCGCCGCCTTCGGCAACTTTGACCGAACGGGCTTCGGGAAAGATCGTCATCGTACGGCGGAAGTTTTCGGTGATCGGATGCGTGCCGTAATTCAGCACCAACGGAGTCGTCGCTCCGCCGCCGACCATTTGTCCGACCGCGCTGACATCCAGCACAAAATCCTTGCCAACTTCGATTGACCATTTCTTCAACACGTCATCAAGTTGCGGATCGGTTTCAGGATCGAGCAGGAACATCGCTTTGCCGCCGCCATCCAGATATTGGCCGATCATCGCCGCTTCGGGCGGCAGTATCGAAGTCTTCGGTCCGGCAACAACCAACACTGCGCATTCAGCCGGAACCTGTTTTGAGGTCGCCAGATTGACCGTCTTCGTCTGGTAGTTCTCGCCTTTCAATCTGGCGTCGGCCTGGCTGAAACCTTCGGTCAAAGTCTTTTCGTCATGGCCTTCGGTGAAGCAGATGGTTTTCAAGCTGTCGCGCGTGACTTTCAAAATCGCATTGACCAGCGATTGTTCATCCGTGGCCGCCGGGCGTTCGATGCGATCGCCAACCGCGACGACGGTTTCGCCCAAAGCCTTGACGCCGTATTGCCGCGCCATCTCCGGGCGTTCCTGCGGATCAATTCGCTGATAACTGATGCGATTGCTCTGATACCTGAACTCCGTCATCTGATCCGACAGCAATTGGTCGTCGGCTCTATCGAACTTGATGACTTGGACGTCCTTTTGCAGATTGGAAATGATCTTTTTGGTTTGATCCGACAATGTGTACAAACCTTCGGTGGTCAGGTCGAAACGTTTGTGATGGCGATAGCCAAGAAAATTGGCGATGACAATCAAACCGACGACAGCTACGGTCAACAACGCCATATTGGCGCTCAACCTGCCTGAGCGTCCGCGGAAGTAACCGACGATGTGGCCGAAATTGAAAGCAATCGAAACCAGTAGCAAAGCCAGCCCAACGCCGACCAACGACGTGTTGAACCATCCCCACATTTCCTGAATCGAATGACGTATGTAACCGGCCAGCGCCATCGCCGCGCCGATGAATCCTGCCAGTTTGATAATCTCTTGACGATTGGTTTTCATAGCTATGCTCTTCTCCACCTCATCGAATCCAGCGAACGCAATGTGAGGAACAATCCAAGCACAATGCCGGACAGATAAAAAATCACGCTCGATGTATCAACGATGCCCTGAGAAAACTCTTCGTAATGTTGCAGGATCGAAAGGTATTTGAATATCTCCGCCGTCGTGCCGGTCGCGGATCGCACTCCCAGATCGAGCACCCACAACAACAGAAAAACCACGAAGGTGACGACTCCGGCGACAATCTGATTTTCGGTCAGCGAAGAGATGAACGATCCCAACGCAAGCAGCACGGCTCCCAGCAGAAAGACTCCCAGATACCCGGACCAGACGATCTTCCACGGCAATCGCGGCTCGCTGTATTGAGCCACGACAAAATGATAGATAAGCGTCGGAGCCAGCATCGTCGAGTAAAGCGTCAGCGATGCCAGATATTTGCCAATCACAATCTGGAATTCGGTGATCGGCGAAGTCATCAGCATTTCCATCGTCCCGCGCTTGCGCTCTTCGGCGTAAACGCCCATCGTCAGCATTGGCATCAGGAACAGCAGCATAGTCGAAATCACGCCGACGAAGTTGCGAATGACCAGACCCGGAACATCAACGTCCGGCGGCGCTCCGCCACCGCGCTGCATCGCCTGCATCTGAGCCATCATTGCGCGCTCAATTAAAATCCCGAGTATGTTCGAGAAAAAATACCCGGTCACCACCAGGAACAGCCCGATGACGATGTACGCAATCGGCGAAACGAAATAACTGCTCAACTCGCGGCGATAAATAGCCAGAATTCCCTTCATCAGGAAAACTCCTTTGAAAAAATGGGAGCGCGAGCATCTTGCTCGCATGGTGTCGCGGGCATCTTGCCCGCCTTATTCCAGTCACAAGCATTGGGAAAACACTTAGCCGCCACTTACAAGCCGGACGATTCCCACGCCATTTTGCTAACCTGTTATTTCTTCGGCGCTCTCTTCGGTCACCGTTTCTTCAGATTTATCTTCTTTATCTTCGGTCGCTATCACCTGTTCGGTTTTCTCTTCTGTCGTTGTCAATTGCATGAAGATGTCTTCCAAACTCAAACTGACGGCGCGAAGCTCCAGCAACTCAAATCCGCCGCCGACAACCGAAGCGGCGATTTTTCCACGCAAATCCAACCCTTGATCGCTTTCGACAACCGCGCTCAAACCGTCGTTGTTTTCGATGGATTCGACCTCGACCTTGCTGACGCCTTCAACCGCGCCGAGCGATCGGCGCAAAGCTTCGCCATCGCCGCGAACAATCAACCTGACGCGCTCGCCGCCTTTCATCTGCGAAGTCAGATTTTCGGTCGTGTCAATCGCGGCGATCTTTCCTTTATTGATGATAACCACGCGGTCGCAGGTCATTTCGACTTCCGGCAGGATGTGCGTTGAAAGAATGATGGTGTGATCGCCCGCCAGCCCTTTGATCAGATGGCGAACTTCCTTGATCTGATTCGGGTCAAGCCCGACGGTCGGTTCGTCCAGAATGACCACGTCCGGGTTGTGAACTATCGCCTGAGCAATGCCGACGCGCTGTTTGAAACCGCGCGAGAGCTTTTTGATCAGCCAGTCTTTGCGCTCCGTCAGGTTGGTCATTCGCATCGCTTCTTCGACGCTTTTGGAAACGTCGCCAGCGTCAACGCCTTTGATACGCGCGACAAAGGCCAGATAATCGCTGACACTCATGTCTGGGTAAAGAGGCGGCGTTTCAGGCAAATAGCCAATGCGCTTGCGAACTTCCATCGAATCTTCAAAGACATCGTAACCGGCCACGCGCGCAGTTCCGCCCGTCGCAGGCAAGTAGCCCGTCAGGATTCGCATTGTCGTTGTTTTACCCGCGCCATTGGGTCCGAGGAAACCTAGAATCTCGCCCTTTTCGACCTTGAAGGAAATGTCGTTGACAGCGCGCGCCTGCCCGTAGCTCTTCGTCAGATGCTCAACTTCTATCAAGTCTGCCTCCGAATTTTTTGCTCAGGAATGTTTATCGTGATGATCGCCTTTATCGGCTAAATTGAAGTTGCAGATTCTAGCCGTCGGTCTGTGGAGCGTCAAGTGGCCGGTTGAAGCTACATCCGAATTGGATTTGTTTTGAAATAATGATTGACATGCCATAACCACAGGCATAGGATGCCCGCGTCATTAATCAGTTACTCTGAAATAACTTTTCTTACATCAGTTAAGTGATGAAAATTAGGCCATGGCACTGTGATTGTTAAATAACAATCACAGTCAACCTAAACCGGAAAAATTGTTATCTATCAGCCGTTGCCGAAGTACATAAAATAACTCAGACTACCTTTGACCACGGCCAAACTACTTGATCCAGACGACCTTCTTTCAGCTCAGAAGGCTCCGACGTTATCTCTGGTATTCCAACGATAACTACATCTATTTGCAGGTTACCCGTGCCTGCCTGCCAGAAGTCTGGAAAATGGCTGTCAGGGTCACGCTGCAATAGACCAGAAGGATGAAATCCTGTTAAACAGTTTAGTAACCTGTTCATCTCATCTTGTTCAAAGGAGGTGGTCTATTTGATTGCGTGATCCCCTGCATTTAACCGCACGCCAATCCAACAAATAGTAACCAACAAAACTACAACAGCCTTTTAAGGAGGTAACTATCATGGATTCGATGACAAGAAAGCGCTTCCTGACATACGTGTTTTCGTTGCTGCTGGTATTGGGCATTATGTCGAAACCCGCCCCTACAAACGCAGCAGTAGTCGTCAACACCAGCATTCCATTTACCATTGGAGTATTTATTCCATGTGTGCCTGAACCTGCTTTGTTAACTGGTAGGTTGCACGTACTGATCACCACCACCGTGGATAACAATGGCGGCGCCCATTTCAAATCCCATTTCCAACCACAAGGCCTGAGCGGCTTTGGACTGGTAACCGGAGACAAGTATCAGGGAACCGGGGTAACACAGGAACACATAAATATTCACTCTGGTCTCGGCTTTCAAGACACATTCATAAACAACTTCAGAATGATAGGCCAGGGACCCGGTAACAACCTTCTGGTACATACGACATTTCACGTCACAGTCAACGCCAATGGCAATGTGACGGCTAATGTTTTGAATGCCAGTGTTGATTGCCGTTAAGCTGATTCTCCCTCTCAAACCATTTCAGCGAGCCGCCCAGCCAGGACGAATTCGCTGAAATGGTTTACAGCTCGCCACCATTAGGCTGAAAAAATACAAAACCCTGCCTTGATGCTCATCTGAGATGCGCATAAGATATTATTTCCTGACAAATCGTAAGTAGCATCAGATACAGTCAATCACTGTTTGTTACAGCCTGCGAACTCGGAGAAAAACTTATGCGGCCCAGCCTTTATTCCCAACTTCCGGTTTTGCCGTCGTTGATGATATTCCTGCCTTCATTTACCAAAACTCAAACCAGCAATGGAGCAATTGTTATGGGCAAACTCCCATCCGTCTTGTTCGCGTTTGTTTTGATGCTGAGTTCCGCGGCGTTTTCGCAAACGCCATCGAAAGAAGCCTCGGCAACCATTGCGGGCGTCGTCACCTTGAACGGCGAACCGATGCGCAATGTCACTGTCACAATCCAACCAATGAATTCTCCCGGATCAAGTCAGAGAATCCAGCCTCGCGCAAAGACTGACGCCAATGGGCGATTCCGAATCACGGGCGTTGCAGCCGGTTATTACAACCTTGGCGCGCTGGCCGCCGCTTACGTCAAAGATGGCAGTCCGTCATTTGGTTTGGGCATCGGAGGTTTTGCGGGCCAAACCATTACCATTGCCAATGGGGAAACCATCGAAAACCTGGAAATCAAACTCAAGCGCGGAGGCGTCATCACAGGTCGCGTCACCGACGCCGACGGCGAACCGGTGATCGAAACCCAAGTGCGATTGATTCCGGTTATTGGGCGCAATCCGGTTGCAGCGGGCAATCCTGCCAGCCCTCCTTTACCCCCGCCGCCGCCAATGAACATCGCTAACTCTCGAACCGATGACCGCGGTATTTACCGAATCTTTGGCTTGCCCGCCGGGAAGTACAAAGTCAGTGTTGGGCTTCCCGTTCGTCAAGGCTCTTTCGGCATGCAAACTTCTCGGTCGTACATTCCCGAAACATTCCATCCCGACACCACCAACGAAGCCGAAGCAAAAATCATTGAAGTCGGGGAAGGCGACGAAGTCACCGATGTAGACATAAAAACTGCTGAGGCTGAACAGGCCTACGAAATTTCCGGGCGAGTAGTGGACGCCGAAAGCGGGCAGCCGGTCTCAGGCATTGGCTTGGCTTTCGGAACACTTGATGAAACTGGCAGGTTGACGGGTTCAATGTCTGCCGGCTGGCGTACAGATGAAACCGGGGAGTTTCAGATTCTCGGCGCGCGTCCGGGCAAACATGCCGTCTTCATCGAAAACCGCGACGGCAAAAGCGACGTGTACAGCGAGCCGACGCCCGTAGAGGTTTTCAATGGCGACGTTTCAGGAGTGGAGATTCGCGCTCGACGTGGCGCTTCGATCAGCGGCACGGTCATCATCGAAGGGGCGAATAATCCGGCACGATCCCAAATCACTCTGACTGCTGCGACGGAAATATCATCCGGCTACTTTGATTCACGATACACGAAGATAAGTTCCGATGGCAGATTCCGTATTAACGGTTTGCCTGCTGGAAAGACGCGCCTTGCCGGTTACACAGGCACATCCCAACAGTCGCTGCTGCGAGTCGAGCAAAACGGCGTTCCGCTGAAAGGAGGCTTGATTGAACTTCGTGCGGGCGAACAGATCAATAACATTCGTTTCGTCTTCGCTTACGCCAATGCAGACATCCGGGGACAGGTGAAAATCATCGGCGGAGATTTACCGGCGGGAATTAAACTGTATGTCTCATTGGAACGTAGCGACGGTATGGGTGGTTATCGGCCAATGACGCCGCTTGATGATCGCGGTCAGTTTTTTGTGAAGTCCTTGATGCCCGGTGAATATGAACTTCGCCTCTCATCATCATTCTCCGGCGGACAACCGCCGCGCGAAGTCATCAGCAAAATCTTCCCGCGCTTGGCCAATGCCAAACAAATTGTCACACTCACCAATGGCATCGAAACGCAGGCGATAATCACAATTGATCTCAGTCAGGAGTAGAAGCCATGAAAATCCGGTCGAAGCCAATTCCATTCTTTTGTTTGATGGCCATGCTTTGTTCGTCAGTGATTACGTTAGCGCAGGAGACAGGGACAATCAGCGGACGAGTCGTCACCGCAGACGGCAGTCCAATACCAAATATCGGCGTTTATCTCACCAGCGGCGCGGCCACCAGCGGCGCTGGTCGTTCGCGCGGAATCTCTCGTTCGACCAGTTCCGACAAAGACGGCAATTTCCAGTTCAACAACCTGCCGGATCGTAGCTACAACCTTTCTCACTCAGTCGGCAAGGGCTACATTTCCGCGCCCGTCGGACAACGCATGAGCCGTCTGCGAATCGGTGAAACCGTCACGCTGACGATGATCAAAGGCGGAGTCATCACTGGCCGCGTGACAAATTCGGACGGCGAGCCAGTAGTTGGTGTAGCTGTCTCCGTTACACGAGTTCGCGATCAAGGAGACAACCGGATTTCCGCTCAGACCAACTTTTCGCCCAACAATATTACGGACGACCGTGGCATTTATCGAATCTACGGTTTACAACCCGGCAAGTATATTGTCGCGGCCAATGCCGGACCGAATTTCGTCGCCCCGGCTTTTTCTCCTTATTATGGCGAAGCGCCGACTTATCATCCCTCATCCACACGTGAAACCGCCGCCGAAGTCGAAGTCGTCGCGGGCGGTGAAGCCACAGGCATAGACATACGTTATCGCGGCGAAACCGGTCACATCGTCAGCGGAACAATTTCCGGCCTGGGCGAATCAGCGCGGGCTGGCTTGACGCTGCGATATGCTCAATCCGGTGGGATAGTTGGATACGGCTCAACTCAACAAAACGAAAACGAATCCGGCTTTGCGATTTATGGAGTTCCTGACGGCGAATATGAATTGACGGCCTCTTATGGCAATTCTGAAACCGAAGATTATTCCTACTCTGAACCTCGCCGCGTCACGGTCAAAGGCGCGGATGTCGGCGGTTTGGTTTTGCGAATGGTTCCGACGGCCAATGTCTCTGGGCGCGTGACGATTGAAAAATCGCCGACCGTTTGCGACGGCAAGCTCAAATTTTCTTATGAAGAAGTATCCGTGTCAGCGCTTCGCAGTGAAAAGGTGAACGCCAGCCAGGGTTCTCCCTGGGCTATTACGGGCAGAAGCGGCTCGATAAACGATAAAGGCGAATTCAAAATCAACGGCCTGGTGCCTGGACGTTACCGTCTGAACGCCAACTTGCATTATGAAAACTACTTCGTGAAATCTGTCAAAGCTTCCTCGCCGACAACCAGAAACTTCGTCAGCGATCTGGCTCGCAATGGATTGTCGCTGAAATCCGGAGAGATACTTTCCGGCGTGACTGTCGCCATCACCGATGGCGGAGCCAGTCTGAAAGGAAAAATCGTCGCCAGTGAAGGCTCAATTCTTCCCTCAAGAATGAAGATTCATCTGATTCCGGTTGAGCCAATTTCGGCTGACGATTTGCTGCGATACGCAGAACGATGGGCCGACAATGGCTCTTTCGTTTTCACCAATCTTGTTCCGGGCAAATACTGGATGCTTGTGCGCGCCGTTCCCGAAAGCGATCAGCCTGAGCTTCCGGCTACGCCAACACATTGGGACGCCGCCGAACGTGCCAGGCTGCGTCGCGAAGCCGAAGCTGCAAATAATGTAGTTGAGTTGAAACCATGTCAGCGCCTGGCCGATCAGATTTTCAAGTATCCGGTCGCTGTGAAATAGCGTAAGATCGCCGCACGATTCCCTGCCCCGCAATCTTCATCTCGAAAGGAAATTTCTTCGATGCACTCAATGAAGTTTCGGACTATTTATGTATTCAGTCTGATGGCCATCTGCGCTTTTGGCTTTGCCGCCCGTGGTCAATCGAAACCGGCAATTCCGAAATTTGATGGAACCTGGGTTCTGAACCGGGCCAAAAGTTCAGGTCTGACGGGCGCGCTCGGCAATGCGGAAATTCGTTTGCTGGTGTCGCAGGACAGCAAGGAATTGACCGTCGAACAGAAGCTGGTCATACGTGGCCGCGAACAGGATTCGCCACTAATGGTTTAGAAACTCGACGGCAGCGAGAACCAGGCCGATGTCGTTCGTCCGCTGGCTGGAACGTCCAAACTCAAAGCCAGATGGGTCGCCGGCAGCCGGACGCTGGAATTGTTTTCGACCATCACTGGTGAAATAAACGGGAAACCGGCCACCGTAACGACAAAAGAATACTGGCAATTGTCCGCCGGGGGCGATGCGCTGAAAATCACTCGCATTCGTCAATCGCCGCAAGGGACTCAAACTTTCAAGCTCGTTTTTGACAAACAATAAGCCGGAAAGATTCCGCGACATTTTGCCGAAAGCAATCTCAGGGCAAGCCTTCGCCGCTTGCCCTGTTTTTTTTGGATTGAGTCCGATGTTTTTGATATTGCAGGCGGCAGCCGATAAAAACTTCTGCTTTGACCACCGCAATCAGGAAAATAAAATTGACAATAGACTTGTCATAATGACAAACTGCTTGTCGTTGCTAGAAATTAAAAAATGAACAAGACAAAAAGGATCGCCCCTGCGAAGCAAGCGGAAGCTGTCGAGTCGGCTTTCAATCTGTTGATAAATGAAACCAGCCTGCTTTTTCACCGGCTGAAGATCGTCGCCGATCAGGTTCACCATCAGGGAGAAATGTCCGGCGCATTAAGAGGTCTTTTGCACAGCCTGTACAAATCGGGCGAACAAACGGTTCCGCAAATGGCGCGAGATCGTTCTGTTTCGCGCCAGCACGTGCAGATGCTGATCAATCAGTTGGCTGAAGAACGCTACGTTGAATTCGTCGAAAATCCGGCTCACAAACGTTCCGCGTTCGTTCGTTTGACTGCGCGTGGGAAGAAGGCCGTTGAAACGATGAATCGCCACGAAGAAAAACTTCTTTCAAAGTCCGGCGTTGGCGTGACCGACGCGAAAATGCGCGAGGCAGCGGAAACTTTGCGTGAAGTTCGCTCGTTCTTTGAAGGCGAGCGATGGAAGCGGCTGCTGAAAAACCTCGAATAACAATCGCCGCATTCGATGGTCAGGCGGCGCTTTCCCATTGAAGGAGGGACAGATGAACTCGCATGCCAATTTAAGCCAACCATTTCTGCAATCTCCGCAATCCTCTGCCTGCAAACCTTCCGGCTGGAAGGCTCAATTCGCCTGTCCGAGCGGCAAGCTCGGATGGTTTGTCGGTCATTTGATGGCGATCAAAAACGCCGGAATGAATCGCTTTGCCGTTGAGATGCTTGAAGTGCAGGACGAAGATCAGACGCTTGAAATCGGATTCGGCCATGGTCGCTCAATCGAAATGATCGCCAGGAAAGCGACAAAGGGAATTGTGTCGGGAATTGACATCTCAGCCGTCATGGTTCGACAAGCCACCGTTCGCAATCGCGAGTTCATCAAATCCGGCCACGTCGAACTTTGCCAGGGCGATGTAGCAAACATCCCTTACGAATACGCGCGCTTCGACAAAGTGCTGGCCGTGAACAATTATCAGTTCTGGCCGAACGCCGAACATAATCTGGTAGAGATTCAGCGCGTGATGAAAGAAGGCGGCAAGCTGGTTTTGGGTTTGAGGATGAAAGAACCAAATAAAGCTTTTCAACTGGCCCCGGGCTTTTCGCAGGAAGAGGTTGACGAAATTGCAGGGCTGGTCAGATGGGTCGGTTTCAGAGATGTCCGATTGGTCAAAAGAAAAGTAGGACGCGAAGCAACTTGCGTCATCGCGCAAAGATGACCGCAAGAAAGCGAATACGATCAATATAAGGGCAGGATTTCAAACCTGCCCTTTGTCTTTTATTGACTGAAAATTCTTCAATGAGTCTGCTTGTCGGCGCTGGTTATCGGCAATGCCTGTTCCGCATCCGACGATGTTTCGAGTCCCAAATGCCAAGTGTGACTTTGTGTAAAGCTGTTGGTATACTGGCTGCCGTTCGGAGTCGTTGACTGATTACAATAAAATGGTCAGGTTATCGAAACTGTAACGCCTCCGACGACGTATCATCAACGCGATGGCATTGTGGTTTTCAGGCTTCGCAGCGAACAAAACATTATGATGTCGGATAATTCCGGTTCACCAAATGATTTTCGACCCTGAAATCATCCCGACAAGCTGTGGTTTGACAGAAAATTCTCCAGGAGAAAAATAAAAAATGTGGAATCGTCTCAGAAGGCTGTTCCGTTCGATCTTCGGCGGTTTGATTGACAGCGCAGAAGACCCGGAACTGATCCTGCAGCAATTGATGCGCGACATGAACGACGAAGTGCCGAAAATGCGCGAAAACGTAGCGCAGGTGATGGCGACTGAAAAACGTTTGGAACGCGAGATTCAAGCCAATCAAACCAAACTCACTGATCTGGATAACAAGGTAAAAGCTGCTATTCGTGTCGGCAAGGACGACATTGCCACTGCCTTGATCGGCGAATTACAGATCGCTCAACGCGCATTGACCACCAGTCAGCAGAATTACGAAGCGGCCAAAGTCGCTTCTCTCAAAGCCCGCGAATATTTCGACAATTACATGGCCAACGTCCGCAAACGACAGGCCGAAGCCATGCAATTGATATCCGCCAACAAACAGGCTCAGATGCAGGAACGGCTGGCGGCAACGATGGCCAGCTTCCAAATGGGCGATACATCGCAAACCTTCGATGACATGCGCGAAAAGATCGCCAACCGATCCGCCGCCGCCGAAGCCAGGGCAGAACTTGCTTCGACCAGCCTTGATTCGCGAATGAACAGCATCGAAAAAGAACTGGCCAATGTCGAAGCCGAAGACATGCTACTGGCTTACAAACAGCAGATGGGCTTGTTGCCCGAAACGCCCAAACCTGCGCTTGGCGAAGGCGCGCCTTCGGGCAACGCTGAACGAACATTGGGAGCGGCTGAATACGCTCCGCAAGAACGCAAATTGACCGAATAACGTAGGGGGCGGGTCCTGCCTGGAGGCAACGATCCGCTTTTCCCACTTTTCAATTCCGTAGTCACAAAGATGGAGTTCAAAATCTCCTATATCAAGGAAGCGTTGAAAGAGCCGGTAAACATCGGCGGATTGCTGCTGGCTGGGGCGGCGGCGGCCTATTCCGCCACCACTGGTTTTCTGGAACCGACTCTTGTTCTGGCGGGAGCCTTGATTGTCGAAGGCGCTTACCTGGCAGTCGTCCCCGCATCAACCATTTACCGCCGCATTGTTGATCGCCGCTCGCGACATTTGATTGACGATCATCGCCGCAAACAACGTTTGGAGATGATCAAAACTTTCGACCCGCGCGAACGCGAAGCCGTCGAATATCTGAGTTGGATGAAGAACCAGATTGGCAGCAATTACAAAAAATTCGCTCGCCTGTCCGAAGAACCTCCGCAGATTCGCGAACTGGAAACCACCTGGGAGGCGTTCGTTGATCTGCTGGATGAATACCGTCGGCGAAAAAATCACCTGAAAACCATCAATCGGCAAGCTGTCGAAAATCAATTGCGAACCGCTGAACGCACAATGCAGTTTGCCGAAGAGGCGACTCGCCCGCTGCACGAAAAAAACGTTGAAATACTGCGCCGCCGATTGCAAACCTTCGACGACATAGAACGCAGCGTCAAACGCGTCGAAGCTCAATTGCAAATGATCGAAAACTTCTTCGGGCTGGTGAACGATCAGGTCGTCACAATGCCTACGCCGGAGCTTATCCAATCAATGGACTTCGATTCGCTGCTGTCTTCAATCGAAACGACCAAAGAAATATTGCAGCAAACGGCTCCGATCATGGGTCAACTGGATTCGCTAAGCCGCGAGGTTTCCCCAATCAGACCGTCGCTGGTCGGCGAACGCAGATAGCCTGATTTCACGTCCCGATCAACAGTCCTCGCGCAACGGAGCTTCCCCACAGCCCCAATATCAATTCGATACCGACGCGCAAATTCGATTTTCCATTACCGCAACACTCTCGCTTTTGGAGGTTTCAAAAAGATGTCACGTCTTCACCGCTTTCATTCACTGCTGACAATTTCCGGGCTTCTGTTGGCATGCATGATCCTGATGCCAGCAACCGCAGTCATTGCCCAGGACCAATCCAGCAAGCAAGACAATTCTCTTGATGACATAAGCTTGCGCCCGATCTTTGTCACGATCCGAACGTTCCAGATGACCGCTCCGAAAGGTAGCTTTCGCGAGTTGAACGATCAGACATTCAAAATGTCCACCGAAAGCCTGTCGGATTACGATCAATGGATGAAATCATTGAAGAAGATATATCCTGAATTCGAGGTCGGGTTGTTGCGAACGGATACCAGAAAAGTCTTTCGCACATCGAAACCGGCAATCCTTTCGCTGGTCAAACAAGCCGATGGCCGCGACATCGAAGTTCAGCTTTTCGGCGCGCAGAGCGTTGGCGACGGAGTGACTCCCGGCACAACCTTGATTACAGAAGTAGGACTCCATTTCCCCAACGCCCAGGCGAACAAGCCGGTTACATACGCTGTCAATCATCTTGATGTCGAACACGGCAAGACCTATTTCTTCGTGGCCAAACAGATGAGGCTGAGCCCCGATGATTATGTAAGATTTGTTCGCCCGACGGCCACGCCTGAAAGCATGCAGGGCAAGGAAACATTCCTGCTCTTCGCATTTTCGGTTGATCTGGATAAAACCGCTCAACCGGTGCGGCTGATTGACGAACGTCAATCGCTGGAATTTCAGAATCGCGCCACCAACAAGCCTGTCCCTGAAGTTCCCGCGAATTTGCGAGAGGCCGGGTTGGGCGGTAACGTTCGCGTTCGAGTGGAAATTTCTTCGGAAGGAAAGATTTCCAACACCAACATCCATTACTCCAGTTTCCCTGAGATGAACGAGAAAGCGATTGCATCGGCGAAGGAATGGGAATTCCCAAAAACGCTTTTTGAGACGGACAAAAATCCGATCACGTGTTTCATAACATTCAGTTTTCCAGCGCAGCCACCCGCGCGAAAAGCGTCGGCAACAAGTCCGGCGAAATAATACCGATCAAAAAAATCAAGACGTGGCTGCCCCGATTAAGTTTTGCCACAGGAGGCCCCTTTCTGAATTCCGCGTTCGACGACAATCAAGATCGCCCCTGTGGCGGAGGATGATTTTATGGCGCAAACGGCACATTCACTCTCCGCACCCGAAAGATTGCCCGACTGGGCGGAGGAACTTGCACGCAAATACAGGGCTGGCGAAACCAGTCACTTCCTGCTTCACCACAACATTTATGATCTGATGCGAGGCCGCAACGGTTACGTTTCGATGCTGGCATTCCTTCAACATGAATTGCTCGGCAACAAGAAGATCGTGCTTTACAACCGCAGCGAAGGAATCACTTTCGATTCCGACGAAACGATGCGCGCCTTCCTGGCTCAACAGCGAGTGGCCGATCCGCTGATCAATGTCAAAACTGCCGCGCAACTTCCCAACGATCCGGCGCGGGCCTTGCCGATGATCGAACGCTTCCTCTATTACTCCGACAAAGTCGCCGTCATCATCAATTTTCTGGACACCATCTATCCCGCCGGAAACATCAGTTATTTATCCAGCGATGATCGCAACGCTCTGGTTTCGATTCAACGTTGGCTGACCAATCCGCGTTTTATGGAAAACGACAACCTGGTGGTGATGATCGCCGAATCACTGTCCGACGTGCATCCGCGCGTTCGCGAAAATTCGCGATTGGCGGCGATCAAGATTCCCTATCCGGATCAAACACAGCGACTGGAATATACGAAAGAATTCTTGTCGGCCTATCCGATTGAAAAGGTCGAGATGACTCAGGAACAGGTCGCCGAAATGACTTCAGGCTTGAACCTCGTTCATCTGCGCTCGCTGCTCTGCGCGGCGCGCGAATCCGACGACGGATTGACCTTTGAAGACGTGCGTTTGAAAAAGAAAGAAATCATCGAAGCCGAATGCGCAGGCTTGATCGAATTCGTCACGCCTCGTTACGGTCTGGAAAGCGTCGGCGGCATGCGCGAAGCCAAAGACTATTTGCGCGACATTGCCGAAACCATCAAGCAGGGTAATCACGAAGAAGCGCCGATGGGCATTTTGATTTGCGGCCCGGTCGGAACCGGTAAAACTTTTCTCTCCGAATGCTTCGCCAAGGATTGCGGTTTGAATGTGGTCGAGTTCAAAAACTTTCGCGACAAATGGGTCGGTTCGACAGAAGCCAATCTGGAAAAGATTCTTTACCTGCTGCAAACGCTGGCGCCGATTGTCGTGCTGATTGACGAAGCCGACGCCGCGCTCGGCACGCGCGAAATGGACGGCGATTCCGGCGTCAATCAGCGAGTCTTTTCCAAAATCGCTTCCGCCATGAGTAATACCGCCAATCGAGGAAAAATTCTCTGGATACTGATGACTTCCCGCCCGGATCGCTTGCCGATTGATTTGAAACGGCAAGGCCGCTGTGAAGAACACATCGCGCTGTTTTACCCGGAAACCCCTGAAGAACGCCGCGAGATTGCCGAAGTCATGGCTCGCAAAAACAAGATTGACCATCAAATCACCAATTGGGGGCCGCTGACAAACAGCCAGCTTCATCTTTCAGGCGCGGACATCGAATCAATCATGATTCGCGCCCGCCGCATCGCTCGCATCGCCGAACACGAGCAAGTGACCAACGAAGATTTGGCTTTTGTCGCTTCGGAATTCACTCCGGCTCGAGACGATCTGGCCATCGAATACCAGGAACTGGTCGCCGCCCGCGAAGCGACATCAAAGGCGATGATCCCTTCGCGCTTCCGAACCATGACCAGCGCCGAAATCGCCCGCAGACTGGAAATGCTGCGCCCGCTAATCAGATAAACCCAAAAGCAGTTGTAACGATTTCAGGAGAATTTTTGTGTCTGTAATTTCAGCTTCCACTGATATTAAATACCGACTGTATAGGCTGCTCAAATCTGATCTTAACTTTCATCAGGAAGGCAGTTCTGAGTTGTCCCACAACTTTCATTCATTTCCAGCCAAGTTCCCACCGCAACTACCCAGATTGTTTATTCGGGAACTAACTAATATTGGAGACAAAGTTCTTGATCCGATGATGGGATCAGGCACGGCGGTTCTGGAAGCCTGCGCTGCCAATCGGGTTGGACTTGGTTTTGATATAGACCCATTGGCCGTTCTCCTAACTCAGGTAAAAGTAACTCCATTTGCCTCTGCAAAAGTCGCTAAATTGGGAATGGATATTGTGGATCGTGCTGAAAAGGCTCTTCTTCGAGAACAAAGATTGATTGAAGACGATCTGAAAGATCGCTTTGACGAAAAAACTGCTGAGTTTGTTCAATACTGGTTTAGTCGGCAAACGCAACTTGAGTTAGTCGCACTGATTCGTGAAATTAATCAAGTGCCTGAGAAAAAAATGCGGCAGTTTTTTCAACTGGCATTCTCTGCAATCATAATCACAAAATCCGGCGGAGTTTCTTTGGCTTGGGATCTGGCTCATACACGACCACACAAATTCATCAAAGGCGTACCCAAATCTTATCGGTCCGCTTTCGTAGAATTCAAAAAACGAATTATGAAAAATGTTGCCAGTCTAGAATATCTGAACAAATTATCTCCCAAAGCTTCCATTCAATTTGGTGACGCCGAAAACTTGACGTTGGAAAACGATTCGGTAGATTTGCTGATTACCTCGCCTCCTTATCCATCAAATGCGATTGATTACATGCGCGCGCATAAATTCTCTCTGGTCTGGTTTGGGCATCCTGTTAACGAATTGGCAAAGCTGCGTTCGCGATATATCGGAGGGGAAAAAACCTCCGATTATGACTTCACTGATTTACCTGCTCAAACAGCGAAAATTACATCTGGAATTACGGCGGTAGATCAAAAGAAAGGCAATATACTTAAACGATATTATTCGGAAATGAAAAGGGTTTTGTCAGAATCTTTCAGAGTTCTTCGCCCTGGTAAAGCGGCTATTTTTGTCGTTGGCTCATCTGTGATGCGAGGTATGGACACACAAGTTCCCCACTGTCTTGCTGAGATAGGCCAGGAAATCGGATTCGACCTTGCAGGCATCGCTGTTCGCAAGATTGACCGGAATAGAAGAATGTTGCCAGCCAGTGTCAAACAGTCTAACAGTTCACAAATTGAAGCCAGAATGCATGAGGAATATGTCGTGGCATTACTTAAAGCATGAAGTGGGGCGAAAACAAATGAGTCAGCCATCGTTAATATCGAAACTACGAAAGAGGTACCATCAGGCGGTTTGCGCAGAAGCGATTTACTACAAAGCCAACGAAGTTCCCAGCCTTGCAGATATCGGAAGTAAGCTTAGCAAGAGCGTTTCAAACAAACTTATCCAAGCCCTCAACTATCCGCTTTCGACTCAAGACATAAAAGGGCAAACCGCTGGCGGCGAATTCGAACGAATCACAAAAGACTTTCTAGCTAACGCCTTCACCTTAATGAACCATTTACGCCCAGGCAAATGGGCTTTTTCTGTTCACGGCGACATCACCCAATTCGATCAATACAGCCATCTCAAGCAACTGTCCGAGTTGCTTGAAAAGAACAAAGAACTCAGAACCGCCCTTGGAGATTATTTGATTGCTCCTGACATTATTGTAACTCGCCAGCCCGTAACCGATGACGAGATAAACAAAACACAACTGGTTATTCAAGATGAAAAGTTGGCTCAGTTCACTCCCTTACGTATATCAAACAATCGTCAATCAATTCTTCACGCCAGCATTTCCTGCAAGCTCACGCTCCGTAGTGATCGTTCTCAAAACGCCAGAACAGAGGGATTGAATCTTATTCGGAATCGCAAAGGACGCGCGCCACACATCGCGGTCGTAACTGGAGAACCAATGCCGAGTCGAATCGCATCTTTGGCGCTGGGAACCGGCGATATTGACTGCGTTTACCATTTTGCGCTTCCTGAACTTCGCCAGGCCATCAGCGAGTTGGGAGAAATATCAGCAAACGAGATGCTTGACATGATGATCAACGGGCGACGTTTAAGAGATATTTCGGATCTACCTTTTGATCTGGCGATCTAACCCAAACTCATTTACGTGATGATCAAAAAACCAAAGGCCGGACGGTTCGCCCGTTTGGCCTTTGGTTTTTTCGATTGCAAAGCGTCTCACTTCACATTGACGGTGACGGTATTGGCGGTTTTCCCGTCAATGCTCAGTTTGATTTCGACTTCGCCGCGTCCGGCCAGATTGCGCGGCAATCGAAGGTTTACCTGATCCAAACCGGCGAAATCGCCTTGTGCTCCGGCGTATAAAACTTCAACCGGAATTCCGCCCACTTGCATGGTGGTTGCAGAGAGCGAGCCTCGGAATCTCAGCCCAGTTCCAAACAGAATCAGATAGACCTGATCGCTTTCCGCTCCCAGATCAATCGGCTCTGAAACCGCTCGGTTCAATGAAGCATCGAACCGGCTGACGGCTTCGTAACTCTGCGAACCGTCAGCTTTGATGCGCAGGACGGTTGCCGCAGCGATTCCCTGTCCGCTGGAATTGGCCGAGAACAACCCCGGAGCGACCATCCCGATGGAAGCCTTGCCGTTGGAAATTGCTCCATCGCCGCTGATGATTGTGATTTCGGCGTCACCAGCCACCGTACCCGCAGGCATCAGATAGTTGATCTGCGTAGGCGCGACGAAAAACAGCGGAGCCAATCTTTCGATTCCGGCGCTGTCTTTCACCTTGACCATCGTTCCGCCAAGCTGAGTCGGCAATGGCAACGAATCGGCCACGTGAACCGCCGTCGCCAGATTGCTGCCGAATGCCGATGTGATAGCTTCGCTGGCCAGATTCGTTCCCAGATAACTTGCCGAAGAAACGCTGACCGCCGTGCGTGTGATCTTCACCGCGCCGCCGTTGAATTTGACCGGCAGAATCGCGGCAGTCACATCGGCCATTTCGCGCGCTACGGGTTGATCTGCGAATTCCAGATTCGTCATCACAGGATTTCCGCCCGACAATGCGTTGAAATTCAGGACGACCAATTCTCGCGTTCCCGCCTGGAACGCCTGGCCTCCGGGCAAAGCCAGCACAACGCCGATTCGCCCGCCGGCTTCCTGGGTTGTGTTGACCACCAACGCAGCGCCGCCCGCATCTTTGCCGACGGAAGCGGACAGGAATTTCAATTGCGAAGCATCGAAGGCGAAACTGAAGCTGATGGCGTTCTCTCCGCCTTGCGCGTCGAAGGCAATCGCCACAGAACCGTTCTGACCGCGTTCAAAGCTCTGAGCGACAACCCGAACATCGCGCGCTATCTGACCGGAAAAATCCGCTTGCTGACGCAATGACAAATCCGATTCAGTAAGGCCGCCGGTCGGCGCAGTCGGCCCTCCGGCGGGAACAACCGCATCCAGACCTGCGGCGTATCTTCCCGCCTGAGTCAGATCGCTGACGCTCAATCGTCCGTCGCCCAAACTGTCTTTCGGCGCGACGTCAGCGCGCTGGAATTCGCTGCCGACATTTGCAGTATCCAGCCCGGCAACAAAACGACCGACCTGAACCCAATCGGTCAAAGTCACTGTGCCGTTGTTATTACCGTTCGGGCGCGGAGCGACGTCGGCTTCGTATCCTTGCGTAATCTGAACCGCCCCGCCGACAAAATTGACCGGCAAGACGGCTGCGGCAACGTTGGATACTTCGCGGGCAATCGGTTGATCGCCGAAACCCAGGTTTGTCGTCGTCGCATTCGCATTGGCCGCGATGGTGAATGTGACTTTGACAATTTGTTTGACGCCCGGGGTAAAAGCCTGCCCGGCTGGCAATGCCAACAGAACGCCGACTCTTCCCTGCGCCGATTGCGAAGTGTTGGAATTGAGCGAAGCTGCGCCTGCATCATTGCCCGCCATCACTTGCGGACTGCCAAGCACAGCGGGATCGAAGGTCAGGCTGAATCCGACGCCGCTTTCATCGCCTTGCGCCACCAATTCGATTGGCACTGTGACGGTTCCACCTGGAGCGCCGCTGGCCGCACCGACGCGAACAGTTCTGGCTGTCGTCTGTGGTTGATTGATGGTGAATTGCACGGCATTCGACGTTCCTCCGCCGGGCGCCGGATTGGTGACCGTGACATTTGCCGTGCCCGGCGCGGCAATATCACCAGCAAGTATCGAAGCCGTCAGTTGAGTTCCGCTGACAAATGTGGTCGTGCGCGAACTGCCGTTCCAATTGACCGTCGCGCCGTTGACAAAGCTGGAGCCGTTGACCGTCAAAGTGAATGCGGCTCCGCCAGCCTGAGCCGAATTGGGAACGATGCCGGAAATCACTGGCACTGGATTCCCCTGCGAACCTATCGTCACCACTCCGTCAGTGAATGTCGTGGAAGCGGTCAGGTCGTTGAGGTCTTTGTCGCCGACCAGACGCGCAATCGGTTGATTGCCGAAAGTGATCGGCGTTGACGCGGCTGAAACATTCGCGGCCACAGAGAAATTTATACTGACCAAATCGCGGCTTCCGACGCCAATGCCCTGCCCCGGAGGCAGCAAAAGCAAAATGCCCAATCGCCCCTGCTGAGCCTGGTTCTGATTGACGGTTAGCTGAGAACCGGCGGGCAATGTATTGGCGGCTGTGACTGCTGTGAAGCTCAGAATGGTTGGATCGAAATTCAAGCTGAAGCTGAAGACGTTTTCCATGCCTTGTGCGTCCAGGCGAATGACGACATTCACCGCGCCGCCCGGTTGCGCCGATGTGTTCACGACACGAATAACGCGCTGCTGTTCCGGCGTAGCGGATTCTGTGTTTTGAATCAGCTCAGCAAGGAATAATTCAGCCAGCGATGAAACAGGATTGCTCGGCCCACCCGCGGTTGCGACCGAATCAAGCGCCGCCGCAAACCGGGCAGCTTGCGCCCAATCCAGAGCGTTGATAATGCCATTCCCCTTGTCCGCTCGCGGAGCGCAATCCGCTCGTTGAAATTCGTTGCCATTGTTCGGCGTATCCAAACCGGCGGCGAATCGTCCGACCTGCGCCGCGTCCAGCGGAGTGACGTTGCCGTCATTGCTTCCGGTCGGACGAGGATGAACGTCCGCTTCCCATCCTGGCAGAATCGTGATCGTTCCTGGCGTGTAATTCGCGGGCAATGAATTGGCCTGCACATTGCCGACGACTCGCGAAATTGGTTGATCCCCGAAACTGATTTCAGTCGTCGTCAAATTCGGATTCGGCGCGACATCGAAACGAACAAAAAGAATTCGCCGCGTGCCTGACACGACAGTCTGATTGACAGGCAATTGCAATGAAGCTCCGAAACGTCCCTGAGCCTTCTGGGAATCGTTGATCAGCAGTGCCGTCGAAGCCGGAACTCCGTCGCCAAGCGTCGCCACAGGATTACTCAACACCGCGGGATTGAAATTCAGGCTGAAAGCAATTGTGTTTTCATCGCCAAGCGAAACCAGTTCCAATGGGACATTGACGAATCCGCCCTGCACGCCGTCAGTGCTGACCACGCGCACGGTTCTGGCGGTTTGCACCGGAGCTTCCTGAGTAACTGTGAATGTTTGTCCGGCTATGGTCATCGTGCCGGTTCGCTGATTCGTCGTGTTGTTGGCTGCAACGGAAAAAACCACCGATCCTGAACCGGAGCCTGCCGCTCCTGAAGTGATCGTCAACCACGGAGCGTTGCTGGTTGCAGTCCAGGCGCAACCGCTGGTTGTGTTGACGCTGACCGTTCCTGTGCCTCCGCTGCCCAGGAAGTTTTGCGATGCCGGACTGATTGAATAACTGCACGGCGGTGTTGAAGACACAGTCGCCGTCAAAGTGAAACTGGTTGCGGCGGAACTGCAATTGTTCACGCCGACAAAATACGTTCCGGCTTGCAAAGGCGGAACGCTGGCCGAAGTAATCGTCAGCGATTCGTTGTTGCCGGATGAAGTCGAGCGGTAATCGTCAACGATTTGCCCGTTGACAATGCTGACTGGCTGGTTGAAACGAGCATGCAAATTGACGTTCTGATTGCCGTTTAACACTATGCCGAGTTGCGTCGAACCAGGTGGAACCTGAATCGTGTATTGAGTCACACCCAACAAACAGGCTCCAGCGCTTGCCGCAGGGATTGATCCCGTTTGAGCCACGCCTGAAACCAATGGAATCGTATTCGGCGCGCCCGCTTCCTGCGTCACGGTGAAGGTTTGCCCGGCGATGATCAAAGTTCCCGTGCGCTGAACCGGAGCCTGATTCGTCGCCACCGTATAAACCACCGACCCGTTGCCGCTTCCCGCCGAGCCTGAGTTGATCGTGATAAAGCTGGAGTTGCTGGTCGCAGTCCACGAACATCCAGCGGGCGCATTGACGGTCACGCTGCCCGGACCGCCATTGGCATTGAAAAACTGGCTGGTTGGAGTGATCGAATAAGTGCACGGTTGAGGAACGTTGACCAAAGCGCGAAAGGAGAAATTTCCCGGGAACCCTTGGCTGTCAATGATTGAAAAACTTCCTCCGCTTGAAACATACGATCTGCCGCGCGACGGCGGCGTGGTGTCGTTGGTGAAGGGGAAAACTCCGTTCGGAACCGTTATCCTGAAACCAACGACAAAATCGCCAGAGTTGATGGTCACGCTCGGCACTGTGTAAGTGACAAACTGATCCAGAGCCTGAACGGTCGCTGAAGTCGGCTGAAATGGAGTTCCATCAATGTTGGCATCGCCGTCAGGATTGCTGCCTACCTGAATCGAAAACGTCGTGCCGACCGTAACCCCGGTTCCACTTCTGAAATAAATTCTGACAGCGTTGATGGTCGCGGGATAATTGATTGGCGTCAGTCTGTTGACTGCGGTCGTGGTTCCGCCCGAAACGGCTCCCAACGCATCTTCAAACGACCCATCGTCCACTGACAATTCAACCGTATTCGTTCCGCCACCCGGACCGGTAACTGTCGCCGTCAAAGTGAAGTTGGCGAAATTGAGGCTGCAATTGGATACGGCGATGAAATATGTTCCTGCCTGCAAAGACGGAGAACTGTTTCCGGTTATAGTGATGGTTTCATTGTTCGATGTTGTCGTGGCCTGATAATCCGCCACTGCCTGCCCATTGGAAATAGCCACAGCCTGACCGAACCTGGCAAACAAATCCACATCCTGATTGCCATTGAGATTGATCTGAAGCTGTGTCGCGCCGGAGGGAACGTTTATTGTGTACTGAGTCGGACTGAGAACACACGAATTGACTCCGCCTGAACCTTCGAGCGTTCCATTGACCGGCGTGCCCGATGTCAATGGAACGATGCTCTGAGTCGGACCGGACAAGGATTGCGCCAACTGGTAACCGAACAAATCCAGCGCTCGAACGTCCAGACTGGTGATGTTTTCACGCCTGCCGGAAGCAATCGTCGGATCCATTATTCCCAGATACTGACCGAAATTCAGATCGTCGTCTTTCCAATGACTGGCCTGGCGTTCATCGCCTCCGCTGCCATCAGGTCTTCCGGTCGAAAGCTGAGCTTCGACATCTCCGGCAAAAAACAACTGAGTTCCGCCGGACGATAAGATTCGATGCGTTTGAGAAAAAGTACCAAGGTTGACTCCGGGACGAAATCGAAACATATCCCAAATCGTGACCGAAATCGGCAGAGACGGAGACAATTCCTTCAATCCGGCGTTGGACGTAAAACCGAGCGCGTGACCGATTTCATGCATGGCGACGGCGGTGAAATCAACCTGGCCTTCGCCAATGCCATCGTCAGGATTGAAATCGAATTGGTAATTGGAATTGAATCCGATAGAAGGCGGCGCTCCGAGCGTTGAAAGTTCCTGATCCGGATTGGCAACCGACGAAAGCAAACCCAAGGCTCTTAACAGCGCGGAAGGAGAGCTGACTTGAGAACCGAAGCCAATATCGGTCGGCAATAAATTCGCAGGCAACGCCTGATACAAGACGGCGTCGTTGCCGTTTGCCGCGCTGATCAATCTTGAGCGCACGTTGGCATAAGTCGAGCCTTCGATTTCCTGAGGGTCAGTCGCGCCGATGACGCCCGCCGGGTAAGGCGCTCCAAAACGAGTCGGCCCATAATCCACGTCGAGCACAATCGAAATCGGCGATCCGATCAAATTTTCCCAAACCGCCGCCGCTCTCAAAAACGCATCCCTGGCTTGAGGAAAGCTGTTGAGTTGTGAAGTTCCGCGAAGCTGAATTTTCATTCTGGCCGATGACTGAAAATCTCTTCTGGAAAAAAGCCCTTCGTATGCCGGTTTGATAATCCGTAAATCATCTCTTCTGGCTGAGGCCGTGAGCTTCCTCACTTCCTCGACCGAAGCCTGACGGCAAACGCTTTCACCATCTCCCCTGTAAACGACGAAAGCCCTGTTCGATGGCGAGTGATGATTTTCCGTCATGGGTTCTGTGACGGTGAATCCCGGACGCAAACGTCGCGATTCACCGGCAGCGCGCAGCTTGCATGCTCCGGCTTTGCCGCTGTCCGCCGATTTTTTACACCCGTCTGAGGCTTTGGCTGAAAACCCTGATTGTTGGCTTGCCCAAAACAGTGCGATCAATGCACAAGCAATCATTAGGCAGAAAACTGCTGCTCTTCCCGTTACGGAATATCTCATGGTGAATCTCCTTTTGCTTTCATCCAGTAAATAAGGCGATGCCCATCATCAACGACAGACACAATCCGCGATTGATCTTTCAATTCGATGACCTGAAATTGGCGAATTGAAAGAAGACTGAAAAAGGCTTTCACCCATTAACGCGCAAAGCGAATTCAGATTTGATCATCGGCGGCAAAATTTTTTCGATTGGCTGATCGGGCTGGCTTGCTCTTTTTCCGGGTGTTATCGAAAATCGCCTCGCCATACTCGGCAATACAAGTCATTTTCCATTTGTGGTTTCGGAGGCCAAATGAGCCACGTTGATCCTCGCACCGTTACGCATCTGCTGCTCAGTTGGAATGAAGGCGACAGGCAGGCGTTCGATCAATTAATCCCGTTGGTTTACGCCGAACTGCACCGGCTGGCCGAACGTTCGCTGCGACGGGAGCAGGAAGGCCACACATTGCAACCGACCGCGCTGGTCAACGAAGCCTTTCTGAAATTGTGCGACCAGACACGAGTCGAATGGCAAAACCGGCTGCACTTTTTCGCGGTCGCGGCCAAACTGATGCGACGCATATTGCTCGACCACGCGCGCAAACATCACGCAGCCAAACGAGGCGGTTACGCCAAAAAAATCCCGCTCGATTCGCTTCTCAATTTGTCGGAAGAGCAAATCACCCAATCCCGCTTCGAATGGTCGGATGAAAAAACTGTGGAGTTGATGGCGCTTGACGATGCCTTGCAGGAGCTTGAAGAGCTTGATCCTGAAAAATGTCACGTCGTCGAACTGCGCTATTTTTTCGGTTTAACGGTCGAAGAGACCGCCGTCGCGCTTGGAGTTTCAGTGCCGACAATTGTGCGGCAATGGCGTTCCGCGCGGGCTTTTCTTTATCGCTCAATCAACAAACGGGAGGTTTACGATGGAGAAACTTCGGTGGAAACAGATTGATCGGATTTTGCAACAGGCGCTCGAACTGCCAACCGCTGAGCGCGATTCTTTTCTCGACCAGGCCTGCCAGGGAGACGGCGAGTTGCGAAACGAAATCACCTCACTGCTTTCAGCCGACCGTGGAATGG
>CAYRQB010000031.1:0-3094 GCA_964426025.1 uncultured Heliomicrobium sp. | reverse complement strand
TTCTCGGTCGCGACGACGAATTGCCAGTCATCGGTCGTCGTATCGGAGCGTATCGAATCGAACGCGAGATCGGGCGCGGCGGAATGGGCGCTGTTTATCTGGCCGAACGCGCTGATGAACAGTTTCGGCAACAGGTCGCGCTGAAACTGATCAAACGCGGAATGGACACCGATGAAATCATTCGCCGCTTTCATTACGAACGACAGATTCTTGCTTCGCTCAATCATCCCAACATCGCGCGGTTGCTGGACGGCGGAACGACCGAAGACGGTTTGCCTTACTTCGTGATGGAATACATCGAAGGCGAACCATTGATGGATTATTGCCAGCGCAATGAATTCGGCGTGGAATCAAGACTGCAGCTTTTCCTGCAAGTCTGCGCGGCGGTGCAACACGCCCATGCCAATCTGATCGTCCATCGCGACCTGAAACCGTCGAACATTCTGGTCACCAGCGATGGTATGGTGAAGCTGTTGGATTTTGGCATAGCCAAGTTGCTCAACACGGACGAAGTCGGTTTATCAACGCTGCACGGCCAGCGCCCGATGACGCCCGAATACGCCAGCCCGGAGCAAATACGCGGACAGAACATCACCACCGCCAGCGATGTTTATGAACTGGGAGTGACGCTTTATGAGATGCTGACGGACAAACGTCCCTACCGTTTCAACAACCATAAGGCCGAAGAAATCATGCGAATCATTTGCGAGCAGGAACCTCTTCCTCCCAGCGCAAGCGTGCAAACAAATGAAAAACTTCGGCGGCAACTGACTGGCGATTTGGACAACATCGCGTTGAAAGCAATGAACAAAGAGCCTGATCGTCGTTTCTCTTCTGTCGAACAACTGGCTGAAGATATTCGCCGTCATCTGGAAGGCCTGCCGGTGTCGGCTCGACCAGATACAGTTGGCTATCGCGCAAGTAAATTCATCCGCCGTCACCGCGCCGCCGTTGCGGCGGCGGCAATGCTGCTGACGACTCTGTTTGCCGGAATCATCGCCACTTACTGGCAAGCGCGCATCGCCCGCGCCGAACAATTGCGAGCAGAAACTGAGCGAACAAATGCTCAATCACAAAGAGCCGTCGCTGATCGCGAAAAGACACGTGCACAAGCTGAAACCTCGCGTGCAGAAAAAGCCTTGGCTGAGGCGCGAGCGGAAAGAAACCGTGCCGAGCAGGCGCTGTCCATCGCCGAAGCCGAACGCGCAAAAGCCGAGATAGCCCTGAATCAAGTGAAAGCCGAACGCGCCCGCGCTGAATCTGAAAAAAATCGCGCCGAAGCCGAACGCGCAAAAGCGGCGCAACGATTTGACGACGTACGCAAACTGGCAACGTCTTTTCTCTTCGAGTTTCACAACTCAATTCGGGATTTGCCAGGTTCATCAAAGGCTCAGCATCTGGTGGTCAGCAAAGCCACAGAATATCTGGACAAACTGGCGAAAGATGCTGGCGATGACCCGTCGTTGCAACACGAGGTTGCGCTGAGCTACATGCGTCTGGCCAGTATTCAAGGCACAAACGTCGCTCAAACAGCAGCGTTGGGGGACAGCGCCGGGGAAATAGCCAGCTATCGCAAGGCGCTGGCTATTCTTGAATCGCTAACTGCTTCTCACCCTGACAATCGAGCGACGCTCAACGACCTGGTGAAATTATATCTGGCAATGGGTGCAAAATTTTTAGACAGCGGCAACGAAGCCGCAGCGTTTGAGTACGCAAGCAAAGGAATCGAAATCAGACGCAAGCTCTCTCTTGTTCAACCGGAAAATCCAAATGCACGTTTCGAGCTTGCTACCGCGCTACGTCAGTTCTGGTTTGTTGCCGCCAACACTGGCCACGTCTCGATTGCATTCGACAGCCTGCGTCAATCAGTCGCCATTTCCGAAGAACTGACCGCGGCTCATCCGCAAATTCCTCAATACCGCAATTATTCCGCGTTAACCAATCGGGAACTTGGACTCCAACTCTGGCTGCGTGGATATTTAACCGAAGCCTGGGAATGTTACAGAAAATCGCAGGAGATTTTTGAAGCGGATTTCGCCTCTGATCCTGTAAGCGTCAGCAAACGGCGCGGCGTTTTCGTCGTTACCGTTTCGATCGGAGAACTGCTGATTCGTACTGGCCGCCCGGATGAAGGGCTGAAAGTGTTTCAACGCGCGCGCGATTTGGCTGAGGAGCTTGTCATCAAAGACCCTGCCAACCTTCAGGCCCGTCGCGATTATTCGCTCACGATTCAAGGCGTCAGCGCGGCTCTGGAAGCCGCCGGAAAATTCAAAGAAGCTTTGGATCAATACAAAAAAAGTCTTGCCATCAACGAAGAGTTAGCCGCCACCGACGCCAACAACACTCGCTATCAACGCGATCTGGGCGAGCATTACTATTCAATGAGCAAGCTGTTGGATGAGCTTGGCGAAACGGAACAGTCGCTGGCTTTCGCCCGCAAAGCGCAAAAACTTTTCGACGCCATGATCGCCCGAGAACCTAACGCTCTTCACGTTCGGAGACAAACATCATGGAATCTGATTCAACTGGGAAAGATGCTGGCAAAGACTGGACAATCTGACGAAGCTCGGCAACACACCAGACGGGCGCAGGAAATTCTAAAAGCTATCGCTGACTGGCCGGAGACTGTTGGAATGTATATCAATGAGTATGTGTCTTCATTGTTGACGTGCGAACCTGACGATTTGCGCGATCCGGCCACCGCACTGCAATACGCCAAACTGGCTGTCGAACGAACGCGTGGCAATGATCCGAACATTCTGAAATCTCTTGCCCGCGCTTACCACCTGACAGGCGATCACACCAATGCAATTGAAACGGCACAAAAAGCTTTGGCTCTGTTGCCCTCTCCAAATAACGCTCATCACCAATCCGTGTTAGGCCGTGAACTTGAAACACAACTGACTGAGTCTCTGACCGCGCTGCGGTCTCAGCCGCGCCGTTGAGAATCAAACACACTTCCTTCATCAATCAGAATGAATCGCACGAGAGGGACAATCTGGCAGATTGTCCCTCTCGTGCGATGGCCAAACCTACGGTGCGAAGAAGCCTGTGACGTCCACTATGAAGTGGGTTCCCGCGAAGCTGTAGGTGC
>CAYRQB010000030.1:0-30558 GCA_964426025.1 uncultured Heliomicrobium sp. | reverse complement strand
CAGACGGAAATAACGGAATGGACGGAAATTTCCCTCCCTTCCTTTCCGTTTGTTCGGTTATTTCCGTTTGTTCCGTCATTTTCCAGCTTTTCATTGCAGGCTTATTCGATGGCCTGAGCAGTTACATTTTATCAAGATGAATTGTTGGAGGAAGAAGATGAAGCGTTGGATTATTTCCGCAGTCGTTCTGATACTAACCGCGCCGTTAATGATCAACCTGAAGGAATCGTCGTCGGCAGCCAAAACCGATCTGAGAGTCGGCGCGTCAGCCGTCGCCATCACTCCGTTCGGTCAACATCCCGATTGGGATGGAGGCATAAATGCGACCGGAGTCTGGGGCGAAAAGTTTACAGACAAAAACGGCAACGGCGTTTGGGACGGCGGCGAACCGTGGGAAGACGATCCTGTCAATACCGAACTCGATGCCAGTTCGAAAAACAAATACGACGGAATTTATCTGGCCGGGTTCGGCGACAAACGGTTGGCGACGGGCAAACACGACGATCTGTGGGCGCGAACGATCGTGCTGGATTACGGCTCGACGCGAATCGCCATCGTCTCGGTTGATTTCATAGGCTATTACACCGAAGCGTCTTATTACGGACTCGCTCACATCCAAAAGATGATTGATCCAAAGCTGGGCGTGCAGGAAATTCTGCTGTCCAGCACTCATAACCACGAAGGCCCGGACACCATCGGAGCCTGGGGCGACGGCGCGTTGAAAGACGGCAAGTATCCAAAGTACCTGCGCTTCGTTGATCGCCAGATAGCCAAAAGCATCGCGTTGGCCGCGCGCAAACTGACGCCTGCGCGAATCAAATTCGGCGTAACCGATCCCGCGAAATCGCCTTCGCTGGTTGGAATGCAAACGCGAACCAGCGGACGCCCGCCGAGATTTTTCGACGAAGAATTGCGCGTGATGCAATTTGTCGGTCTGACCGGCGCAATCAGAAACAAAGCCATCGCCACGCTGATCAACTGGAACACTCACCCGGAATCAATGGAAGACAAGAATACTTCTCTGACTTCCGACTTTCCGCACGCGATTCGCGATTCGATTGAAAGGAAGTACGGCGGGACGGCTCTGTTCATCAACGGGGCAATCGGCGCTGTTGAAATCATCGGCGACACGAATAACAAGAATAACGACCGCATAAGATTCGACGGACAGGATTATCCGCTTGATGAAAAAAGCAATCGCCCGGTTTTCACCTTCGAGCGAACCGAAGCCATTGGACGCGACGTAGCCAAAGCAGCCATCGAAGCGCTGGATCGCGGCGAATGGAGCAAGTCGAACGCGTTGGAAGTGAAGAAAGCCGATCTGAAAGCGCCGATGGACAATCAGGGCTATATGTTTCTGTTCAGGCTGAGCGTGTTGGACACGATGCAGGTTTCCGCAGACGGTTCAAAGTCGGAAATCAAAACGGTGATTTATGCGATCAAACTCGGCGACGCCCAGATAGTCACAACGCCGGGCGAACTGTTCCCTGAAGTTTTTTACGGCGTGGCCAAGCACAAACGCAGCGATTGTCCGGCGGCGGATACCGGAGCGCCGAACGAACCTTCCATACGCGACGCGATGACGGCCAGGTATCGTTTTATGTTCGGACTTTGTCCCGACGAATTCGGCTACATTGTGCCGAAATACGATTGGCGGCGAGAGCCTGTTGATTTGAAGAAGATGCAGATCAACAAATCGGTTGACCCATGCAAGGACAAGGGCGTGCCGAATCATTACCACGAAACCAATTCGGCAAGTTCCGAACTCGCTCCTGCTTCAGCCTGCGTGACAGTGGCTTTGCTGACCGGAAAAGTTCCAACCGATGCCGCGTGCAAGAACGTCGAACAGTATTCCGATTACGTTCGCGGATTGATGAAAACTGCGCGCAGATGAAGGCAGTCGTTTTTCAAAACAAATATCCGAACGCCAGATTGTAATGATCGTTGCGTCGGCGACTGTTGAGGTATTCAGTCCAAATTCGTCTGTATTCCAGCGAGATCAAAAAGTTCGGTCGCAATTGGTAGATGAAGTTTGCCGACCCAACTTGATTCTTGAGGTTTTGAGAGACGCCTCGGCGAAAAGCGTTTGCGTCAGAACGGGCATCGCTGTTTCGCGGGTCTTCCATTCCGAAAGCCAGGTTGAAATCCAGATCGCGTCGCGCTTTCAAATTCAACTGCGTCCAACCTCCGAAAGCGTGAATGCCGCGAATCGTCGTCGCTGGATTGTCAATCGAGCCGGAAAGCGCGTAATAACCATCGGCGCGAACCCCGCTCTGTTCACCCAGATGGTTGGCTTTGCCGAAATAGGCTTCGCCGCTCAATCCCAATCTCTTACCCAATGGGATCAACCAATCGCTGCTGATTACATAAGCCGTCAGGTTTCGATTGAAGGTGAAGTTTTGTCTGCCCGCCTGTCCGCCCAATCCAACTTCAAATTGTCTGTCAATATCCAATGCGCGGCGATAGGCGACGCGGCCTTGATAAGTCGGTTTTCCTTCGATGACTGTGGCATCAAGCGTTTCGCCGAATTGCGTCATCAGTCCGGCCTGTAAAATCAGTTCGGAAGAATCGTCCAGTCGTGGCCGGTGTTCCAAAATGAATTGCGGACGCCATTGCCACAGATTTCCGGCTCCTGACAGCGCCGGATACCAGACAGAAGCCAGCGAGTTCGGATTGAGCGGCGAAATCATTGCCGGTCGCAATCCGACGGTCAGCGCAGTTTTGTCCCAGTCCAGTCGCGCCGAAGCCGTGCGCAATCGCAATCCGCCCAGCGTGTTGCTTCTGAAATCATCGGAGATGATGGCGTAAAAATCGAATTCCCCTTCGGCTGTGAGCTTCGCTCCGCCGACTCTTGGTCCTTCCATGCTCAAACCGATTAGCGTCTGCCTGGGCGATGCGCCCACGCTTCGGCGCGAGGAAGCAAAAGGGCTGGCCGGCGAAGGCGCTCTGGTTGGCGCAACACGAACAGCGCTGTCGGCTGTGTTCAGATAAGTGTTGGCCAGAATCATCCCGGACAATTTGATTTTGTAACGCGAATCGCTCTCGACCTTCGTCTGCGCATGCTCTGCAAGCTGCGCCGCGTTGATTGCAGTTTGATCTTCCATATCTAGCAAACGGCTTTCCAATTGCGGGTCGCGAATTGTGGATTGCGGATGAGCCTTCGCTCGCTCAATTTGCTCCTCTTTTGATTTTGTGACTACGGCTTGCAACTCGCTCACATCCTCTTTCAATTCCGTAATCCGCAACTCGCAATCCGCAATCTGAAACTCGCGGAGCTTCTGACGCAATTCAGCCAATTCGCTTGTCGTCAGCGCCAGTTGCTGCTGCAAAGCTTCAGTCTGTTGACGCGCGCGCCTGGCTTCTTCCTGAGCGGCTTCGGCTGCTTCGGCGGCGCGGCGAACCAGCCGCATCAATTCGTCGTCGCCTGTCGTTTGTTTTTCGGATTTGGCTTGAGGCTTTCGTTTGCGAACCAGATCAGTCGCTGACGCTTTCGGCGCAAGGGTTGTCAGAATCAAAGTGAGAATCAATCCGGCAACGATAAAATCAGTCACTTTTCGCATAATCATTCCTCTGAAAAGTGGAACAGGCTTTAGCCTGTTCGGAACGTGAACAGACCAAAATCTGCTCTACTTTAATTGCTTCAGTGTAATCAGGTTTTCCAGATGCGGCAGCAATGACGAAAAAGAGCTTTGCTTACTGAAACAGAAATCTGCGGGCGTGTCGGATAATGTGTTCGATCCGTCCGATTCGATGAATGCGGAAAGGATGACAAAAGGAATGACGGCCAATTCGGCATCCGCGCGCACACGCTTGCAAAACATTCGTCCATCCATCATCGGCATATGCAAATCGGAAATGATCGCGTCGGGTTTGAGCGATTGCAAAGTTTCGAGTGCAGTCAAACCGTCGCTCGCTTCGATAACGATATAACCGGCGCTTTCCAGCGCCAAAGCCGCAACAGTGCGGAACTCTTTGTCGTCATCAACCAGCAAAACTTTTAGCGCCATTCTGACCTCCTGCTCTGGCAGTTTGCGGCAACTGAATTTCAAAGTGAGCGCCGCGCGGAGAATTTACCAGGTTGATTTCGCCGCCGTGCGCTCTGACGATACCGCGCGCAATGGCCAACCCCAAACCGGTTCCGCTCTCTTTGCCCTGGCTGATAAATGGTTCAAACAACCGTTCGCGAATCGCCGCAGGAACTCCCGGCCCATCGTCGAAGACTTCCACTTTCACTTCGCCATCAATCATAGTCGCGCGAATTCCGATCTGGCCGCCATCAGGCATCGCCTGCATTGAATTAGTCAGCAGATTTTCGAAAACGCGTCCGAGCTTTTCTTCGTCGGCGTCAATCGTGATTTGATCAGGAATGCTGACGGTCAGATTGATTCGCAGCTTGGCTAATTGTCCGGTGAATTCCTGAACGACGCGCTGGGCGATTGTTTGAAGAGAATGTGGTTTCAGGTTGAGTTTGTAACTGCCGCGCGAAAATTCCAGAAGCTCTGTCAGCATGGCGCTCATGCGGTCGGAAGCTCGAAGCTGAGTTTCGAGCATTGTCCGCCGACGGTCGAGCGGCAAACCGTCCCTCATCATCACTTCGGCAGCAGTGGAAATCGTCGCCAGAGGATTTCGCAAATCGTGAATGATGGAACTGGCCATTCGCCCGATCGTCGCCAGGCGTTCGTTTTTGAGCAGCGCCGCCTGGGTTTGTTTCAGCGAGCCGCGCATTTGATCGAATGCGCTGGCAAGTTGAGCGACTTCGCCCTGAGCGCCAGTCGGAACCGCGACTTCGTAATTCCCCTGACCCAGTTCGTTCGCGCTTTTGGCCAGCGATTCCAGCGGTTTGGTGATTCGACCGGCGATCAAATAACTCAGCAACCACGCCGCTGCGATGGCCAACGACCAAAGCAGCAGCAAGCGGTTTGAAATCGCGCGAAACAAATGTCCCGCTCCGGCCAACGACCGCAACACGACCACTTGCCCAAGCGGTTGGCCGTCAAAGTCTGTAAGCTGGCGGGCGAAAGCCAGGAAGACATCTCCGCCAACGTTGATTTCCACCGAACGGTCCGGTTGAGCGTTGATGACATCATCGGCGTGAATGGATTTCAGCGCGGCAGGTTCTTTTTCAATCGCCAGCGACGAAGCGTAAATCTTTCCGTCCAACAGAAAGACGACTTCGCTGTGAATACGGCGTTTGATGGCTGCGGCGACTTCGCGATTGAGTTCGACGCCGACGCCCAAAACCGCCAGAGTGTTGTCGAATTCGGCGCTGCCCGAATGAAGCACGACCGGCGTCAATGCAAGTTGAAACAATCTGCCGCCAAGCATGGTGAAGCTTTGCCGCGGCGATTGCCGCTCGCCCACCAAGCGAGCAGCCTCAAGCCGAGCCATCTCCGGCGCGATTCTTCCCTGCTGTTCGGCGAAAAATATCTGTCCGCCGCCATCCGTCATCAGAACCAGGTCTTCAGGAGACACGGTTTCCGATCCGGCGTCGGCAATCATTTCGTGCAATGTCTGCCGATCGCGCGAAGCCCGCGCATCGCCGAAGACGGTTTTGACTATTGGGGAATCGGCCATCGTCGCTCCAATCGCCGCCAACCGCCTGGCTTGTTCATTCCAGACGGCGTCGTAAAGCGGCAACAGAGTCTCGACTTCAGCCTGCACTTGCTGTCGCGCCTGATCAACGACCTGTCGGTTGATGACCCACGCGGCAACGACCAACAGAGCGCTGGTCAACAACGCCGAACTGATGAAAAGCTGATTGCGAAGTTTGCCGGTGTCACGGTTTGCGGTATCCCGGCTTGTTGTGTGGGCTGTCATATTCCTGACCGTGTTTGTTGGAATGCGGGCGCGGCATATAACCTTCTTCGCTGATTCGAATCACGCCCAAGTCAGTATCTGCCGAACCAATCTGCACGTCGCGAGTCAAAGCCGCGAGCATTTCCGGTTTGGCGCGTTCGTGCCAGACGCTCATTCGGTAATTACCCGCCGGAACATTGCTGATTGAAAAACCGCCGTCATTGGCGCTGACGGCGAAATACGGCGTTTCCAGCGCGACGACGACCGCGCTCATATGCGGATGGATGTTGCAAAAGATGTAGGAAATGCCCGGACGATTGAAAACCACCGGACGGGTTTCGCCACTGGCGTATAAACCCAGGTCGAAGCGTTTGCCGTTATAGATTGAAAAGACGTTATGAAAGAACGGATCGTCGTTCGGGAAATCCACTTCCGAACCGACTTCGACGGCGACAACGTGCGGCAAAAATCTTTTGTCGCGCTGATTGATGACTTTCTTCAGCCCGGTTGATTTTCGCGGCGCTGAACCATTGGCTGGGCTGAGCCAGACGACGACTCCGCTGGCGTCGCGCGATTTCAACCTGGATTTGGTCAGTTCGATTCGGCCTTTGACAGTGGGCGCAATCGAAGTCGTCAGACTCAGCAGATGCGTGTTTGCGGATTGCATGGCCGACGATTGAGTCAAAGCAAGGATGAAAAACAAAGAGAAGAGATGTCGCATCGTCATTTTTCCTGATTCAGATCAATGCCCAAACGTTCAGCCTTGCGGTAAAGCGAGTAGCGCCCGATACCAAGTAATTCCGAAGCTCGCAGCTTGTTGCCTTTGGTGTAACGCAACATAGCCAGAATGTGTTGGCGCTCGACTTCTTCCAGAGTTCTCGGCATTTCGCAAACCCAGAAAGCCGAAGCCGATGACGAGGCATTATCAATTGCACGAGCGGCAGCAGGAATCTGGGCGTGCGATTTGGTGAGCGGCGTCGGCGTGAATTGCATGAAATCTTCAGGCAATAACCTGCCGCCGATGTTCAACGCGACAGCGCGCTCGACTGCGTTTTCCAGTTCGCGGACATTTCCGGGCCAATCGAATTTACACAACCAGCCTATCGTTTCCGGCGGAACGGTGATGTTTTTACCGAATCTCCCATTCAATCGTTCCAGAAAATGTTCGACCAACAAAGGTATGTCCTCCCTGCGTTCGCGCAAAGGCGGCAATTCGATGTTGATAACGCTCAGTCGGTAAAGCAGATCGCGGCGGAAATCTTCTGCGTTCAGCATATCCTGCACCCGGCGATTGGTGGCGGCGACGATGCGGACATCAACCAGTCTGGATTCGGAAGCTCCGACCGGACGGACTTCCTGCTCCTGCAAAACCCGCAACAACTTGACCTGAAAAGCTGGCGAGGTTTCCGAAATCTCGTCCAGAAAGATGGTTCCGCCGCTGGCGGTTTCAAAAATGCCTCTGTGATTAGCCATTGCTCCTGTGAACGATCCGCGCACGTGACCGAACAATTCCGATTCCAGCAGGGTTTCGGTAAATGCGCCGCAATTGACCGGCACGAATGGTCGCTTGGCACGCGGGCTGTTGTCGTGCAGAGCGCGGGCAACCAACTCTTTGCCGGTTCCGCTTTCGCCGCTGATCAAAACCGTCGAATCGGTTGCGGCGACGCGCGCGATGGCTCTGTAAACGGCGACCATTGACGGACTGCGACCGACGATTGAGGCAGTGGATAATGATTTTGCGCGACTTTCGCTGTGACCGTTCCGCCTCTGTTTTCGCCATTCAAGCGCACGACGTAAAGCAGTCATTAATTCCTCAGCACGAAACGGTTTGCCAATGTAATCGAAAGCTTCCGCCTGCACAGCTTCGGCAGCGGATTCCATTGAACCGTGCGCCGTCACCACGATGACCGGAATGTCATTCAACTGGCTGCGAATTTCGCGCAGCACGTCCAGGCCGGACGTTTCCCCCAGCATCAAATCCAACAACACGACATCACAAGCCTGATCATGACAAACCGCCAGCGCTTCCTCGCCGCTTTTGACCAACTGAGCTGACAATCCCTCAACTTCGACCAGACCTTGAGCGACGACTCCGAACTCAGGATCGTCGTCAACGATCAAAACTCTTCCCTGTCCGTTCATGTTAGCGATCTCCTTGAAACACCTGAATCTATGGATAACATCTGCCGGTAATGCGCTCTGCTATGTTTGCCAAATGGGTATTGGAATGATGGTTGCAACTCTCCGTCCAAAGACACTTTCAAAACCTGGCTCTGCGCAGATTTGTATCAGCGCAGTTCGGCTTGCCGAAAGCCTGTGTTTACTTGCAATATCCAGCTTCGGTTTCAAGCAGGAAGCGCAATTACCAGTTTGCAACTTAGCGAGTGTATGGGTGAGCGAAACGAAATGTGCCACACCGACTCAGGCGTTGCAACCGTTCGTGTCATTCCATTCAGTAGAGATTTTCGACAATTGCGAGTCAGTGACAAATGAAGTCCAAAATCACGATCAGCGTTGTCCACACTCTTCCGACTGCACTAAAATCTCGACGCTCGCTGATTTCACTATGAAGAGATTATCCATAACACTTCTTGCCGTACTCTCGCTTGCGGCCTGTGCCACACCCGGTCAGGTATCCGTCAACACTCCGCAATCACATTCGGTCAACTATCCGCCAATCATCGAAGAATCTGAAGCGCGACAGCAATCGGCTCGGGAAGCCTGGAAGCGCTTTCTGAGTGATTGGCGTTTGCCTGAAGTCAAATTGGATGTAAGTCCTATCACCGGAACCCCGCGCAGTTTGCCCGCCGATTTAGCAGGGAAAATCAACATCCACAACAAGCCTGGAAATTTCGGCGAGATGGAAGCAAAGGAAGCCGTCCGCAGGTTTGTTGAACGCTCTCTTGATTTGTTTGGCGGACAGGGAATCGGAGGCGCGTTCGTATTGAAAGACCTCTCTCTGGTTTCTTTCTCCGACGAAGGCAATTTTTTTCGCGCCACATTCTGGCAGGTCAGTTACCCGTTTCGACTGGCTGACGGTTTTGGCGAGCTTCGTTTGATCGTCGGCAAAAACGGCGAATTGTTGCAATGGAGCAGCAGCCTGATTCCAACGGTCATTTTGCCGACTCGCGCTGAAATCAGCGCCCAGTCAATTTACGAAAAACTGCTCAACCGCGAATTCACTTACACGACGATTGCCGGACGTCCGCAGAGTTATAAAATCGCCAAACGTCAGGAAATCAAAATCGGCGAGTTGATCGTGTATCCGAAAGCGGAAGGCAATCGAATGAAAATCCATCTGGCCTTTCCGGTCGTTGTCGGCAGCGGAACAACTTGGACAGTTTTCATTGATGCAATCAATGGCGATGAACTGGAAGTGAAACAAAACTTCGCATCGTGAAAAATCCTCCGCCATCAATGTTTCTCCAAACACCATGCCGGAATTTTTGTTGACCGTCGTCAGCCAACTGCTTAGACTGTGCCGCGTCGGTTTTTGAATCTGTAAACGGTTCACTTCCCGAAGTTACAACACACAGAAAATTCAGTTAAACAGTTTGATTTAATCGCTTGCAGCAGGTTATTGGCGTTGGTTTCGGACGAGTTGCTGTGGCGGATGAACAGACATTGTTCACACCAATCAGGCACATAAACTACCATTGCCTTTTTTATCCTGCCTTGCGGCATCCCATTTTCCGGCTAAGGCGTTTTGCCGGAATCTGAAACGCGAAATTCTTTTTCAAACAGTCATTCTCCCCGCTTGGAATGGCTGAACTACAAACATCGAAACTCAGTCTCGGCGCAGAAACTCGCTTTCGCGTCTCATTTCATAACTGCCGAAGATGAACGAATCGGTTGGCGCATGATCTAAAAGGAAGCTTGGCTATGTGGTTTACAACTCTAAGGATGTTCCCTTCTCCATCGAATAATTTAGATCGCATGATGAAAACCAGGCTCAGCAGACTGATTGTTTTGCTGACGCTGACGCTATGTTTACTGACAATGATGGGCGTTCGATGGTTGATGAACGGCCAGGCCGCCGCAGGTATCATTACTGGTGTAGTATTCCAGGATTACAACAGCGATGGCACGCGTGATACTGTCAAAACAATCAACAATTCAGCCTCTGGCAACATCGGTGTAGCAGTTGACCGTGGCATAGGCGGTGTCGTTGTGACAGCCTATAACTCAACCGGCGGCGTAGCCGGTTCGGCGACGACCGACGCTCAAGGTAATTACACGGTCAACGCTTCCGGCGATGCGCCGTATCGAATCGAGTTCACAGGCATTCCCGCCGGATTCAAACCGGGGCCATTCGGCATTGATTCCAGAACAACCGTTCAGTTTATTTCCAGCAACAGCGCCAGCAACATCAGTCTTGGCCTGATCATTCCCAGCGAATATTGTCAGGACAATCCGTTGATGGTTACAGGTTGTTATGTCGGCGGCGCTCAGGATAACGATTCGCCGGTTCTGATTTCCTTCCCTTATGCCGCCGGTTCATCACGCGAAACCGGCGGAGCGCCTTTCACAGATTTTGATCAGCCCGCACACGGCAACGAAGCGCTGGCCAGACAAATCGGCACAACCTGGGGATTGGCTTACGCCGCGTCATCGCGTCAACTTTATGCGGCGGCTTTCATGAAAAAACACACCGGATTCGGTCCTGCAGGAACCGGCGCAATATACAAACTTGACCGGACGAACAATTCGATTTCAGTCTTCGCCGATTTGAATGCGATCTTCGGCGCTGGAACGGCAGGCGTTGACACCCACGACCAAACCAATTTCGACACCGACAACGGCAACACAGCCTGGAACGCGGTCGGCAAAAATTCGCTCGGAGGAATGGCTATTTCCGGCGATGAAAAGAAATTGTATGTAATGAATCTGGCCGACCGCCAGCTTTACGAACTGCCGCTGGACGCAACGCCGAACAGTTCAAATATCCGTCGCAGCCCGGTTCCGTTGAATCCGCCCGGATGTTCAAACTCGCAGGATGTTCGCCCTTTCGCAGTTGCTGTCAGCGGCGGACAGATTTTCGTCGGAATGGTTTGTTCGGCTGAAAGCACAATTACACAGGCTGCGCCGGACGGCGACGTGGCGACGATGCAAGCTTATGTTTATACAGTCAATCCGGCGACTCTGAATTTCACATCTTCGCCGGTTTTCCAAACCGCGCTCAATTATCCGCGGCGATGTGCCGACAGCGCACAGTTGGGCGCGAGTAATTGCTTTTCAGCAGCCTGGAGAGTTTGGACTCCGACTTATCGCAACATAGGCAATGCATCAGACATAGGCTTGCCCAATCTGGCGCGAGGCATTTATCCGCAACCAATGTTGACCGATCTGGCGTTTGAAAACGGCAATCTGATTCTTGGGCTTCGCGACCGCGCGGGCGATCAATTCGGCAATGCCACCTTGGACAATCCGACGGAAAGCGTTCTGCGTTATTACGGCGTCAGCGCCGGAGACACATTGCGCGCTTGCGGCAATCCGGCTTCTGGCTGGACGCTGGAAAGCAACGGGCGATGCGGCGGCGTTGGATCAGCCCCGCAAAATACAGGTGAAGGTCCCGGCGGCGGAGAATTTTATTTCCGCGACGAATCCGTGCCTTACACTGACGAAGTTTTCTTGGGCGGGATGGTTCAGCTTCCGGGCTTCCCGGACGTGGTGATAAATTCATTCGATCCGATTCCGATTTTCGATCTTGATAACCTTTTCGATGGAGGCCCGCGCTGGCACGCCAACAACTCCGGCGTCCTGAAAAAAACCTACCGCGTTTACAACGGCGACATTGGTTTGATAGGCCCATTTGGCAAAGCCAACGGCTTGAGCGATCTGGTTCCACTGTGCGACCCGGCTCCGATTGAAATCGGCAATCGCGTCTGGCAGGACACCAACGGTAACGGCGTTCAGGATTCCGGCGAAATAGGCATCGGCAATTTGATCGTGCGTTTGTTCAAAAACGGTCAACAGGTCGGCCAGGCGACGACCAACGGACGAGGCGAGTTTTACTTCAACGGATCGAACGTCAACGGCGGCGTATTGCCGAATATGGATTACGAAATACGCGTTGATAAGTCTCAATCGCCATTGAGCAACTTTGCATTGACGACCACCAACAACGACAGCAGCGCGAACGGCGACAGCCGCGATTCCGACGCCGCAATGGTCGGCAATAACGCGGTCATCACTTTGACAACCGGGGCGACAGGCGAAAGCGATCACACGTTCGACATCGGCTTCACTCCGCCGGGCGGAGCCATAACAATCACCTGCCCGCCCGACATCTCTGTAACGGCTGTCGCGGGCGCAACCTCGGCAATCGTCACTTACCAGAACCCGACGGCGACCGGTCAAGGCGTCAACGTGGTTTGCATGCCTCCTTCGGGAACAGCATTTCCGCTTGGCACGACAACCGTTAACTGTCAGGCCAGCAATTTTGCGGGAGTCGTTACTTGCAGCTTCAAGGTGATCGTCACTCCGGGCATCAACTGTCCTGCCAACATCAGCACACCGGCCACGGGCGCTGGCGGAGCGGTTGTAACTTATCCGACTCCGTCTGGGGGAGCGGGAACGACAGTGACCTGCTCGCCGCCTTCGGGTTCGACCTTCGTCATTGGCACAACGAATGTGAATTGCGCGTTGACCGGTCCTGCCGGAAACGCTACCTGCGGCTTCACAGTGACGGTCACGCCGATGATGACCAAATCCGCCAAATGCGACACAATCTGTTTCCGCTCGCCTCAATACTATCTGCTGAATCTACACAGATTGCCCGGCGGAACGGTTTTGATCGGCGGAATGAACAGCAATCAACCCGTCAGCACTGACAACACCACGGCAATAGCCCTGGTCTTGCGCGGCAGAGCTATTGGAACTCCAACCCCGCTGCAACGATTGAATGAAGAGTTCGTCGCAGCGCAGTTGAGCATCAACGGCGCTGGCGGAGCAGGCTCGCCAGTGGCGTACAACGTTTTCTGGAGCATGCTCAGTTGTTATCAGATCAACTTCGCGCCTGTGATGTTGAGCAATGGCGTTACGCTCAGCCCGACTTCGATGCTCAACGATTTGTTCGGGCAAGCTCAGATGGCAATTCGCGAAAATCGCACGGCTGATATGGTCGCGCTGGCATCGGTTTTCGACCTGCTCAATGGAAACGATTTGATGGGACGCTGCGGCAATTGATTTATTGCAAGTTTCCCAAATAACTCAGGCCTCAGCTTTGAAGCATTGCGCTCAAAGCTGAGGCCTGTCGTTATCGGCATTTTGATTCGAGTTTCAAAAAGATGGCGCTACCGTGATTTGTATGGGTCAATAGAGCATCTGCGGCTTTGCCGCCCGATGTGCGGAAGGTCTTCGACCTTCCGGTAGCCTTTGCCTCTAGTTTCCTGAAGGGCTACGCCCGGACTGGTGGGGCAAAGCCCCAAAATCCCTGAGCTTTTTATCGGTATGGCATAGCCATACCGCACATCGGGCGGCAAAGCCGCGAAAGTTTACTCACTGAAATTCCAGTAGTGCCAAAAAGAAAGACCGCTCGAACGAAAGTCAGAGCGGTCAAGGTTTGTTTTGGATTTGTTACTCGCTTATCGCTTGCGCGGCGAAATTCTTGGTCGTTCCGGCGTTGTGATTCTCTGGAAGACTTCGGTCACAGGCTTCCAAACTCCCTGCGAAGCAAATGGCACGTATTCGAATCCACGCTGGAACGGATCGTCATTCAGTTTCTTCGTGTAATCAATTCCCAGCGCGGAATAAATTGTCGCCGCAATGTCTTCGTTGACAACCGGACGGCCAGCCGACCAGCCGGGATTGGCAACCGCAAAACCGTCGCTGGTGGTTTCGCCGATGACTCGTCCGCCGCTGACTCCGCCTCCGGCGAAGCCCACGAAATGCTGGAAGTAATGGTCGCGTCCACCTCCGCTGTTGATTCCCGGAGTGGTGCTGTTGTTGGCGGTTCTGACGGTTCTGCCGAATTCTCCCATCCAGACAATCAGCGTTTCGTCCAACAGAGTCCCGCCGTTGATTCCGGGCGTTGAAGCCAAATCGGTCATCAATTCGCCAAGACCTTTATCGAACTGGCGAGCCGGGTTGTAAATCCCGTTTGCCGCGTAAATGTTCGTGTGGTTGTCCCAGCCGCCGATGTTGATCTGGATGAAACGCGCTCCCAAATTTGCCTTAACCAGATTGCGCGCAACCAGACAGGAGTTGCCGAAACCGGTCTGGGCATTATTGACGCCGTACCGTTGTGTTTCTGCCGTCGTCAATCTGAAGGCGGCGTCAACTTCCGAGTTGTACATCATCGCCCGGCTCTGGGTGTAGAAGCTGTCCATATCCATCGCCGAATCACCCAGCGGTGAGTTGACGCGGTTATCGGAATCCAGCGCCTGCAACATCTGGTAACGGCTGTCGAAGGTTTGCGAAGTGGTTTGTCCAAAATGCAACAAGTTACCCAAACCGTTCGTCGAGCCTGCGGCGGCGAAAGGCGAAAAACGAGCGCTGAAGTAGCCTGAACTTACCAGGCTGCCGCCATTGAGCGAGATGAATCCGGGAAGCACCTGCCTGGGTTGACGCTGAGGTTCAAATTCGCGAGCGACGACTGCGCCGATGTTCGGCGCTATCCTGCCCATTTGCGAAGTCGGGTTACGAGCGATCTGCGTCCAGGTCTGTTGCAGCCCATGCACCAAAGCCGGAGCGCGAACACTGCGGATAATGGCCATCTTGCCAACGTGATTGGCCAATGTAGGCATCAGGCCTTTCGGGAAAACAATGCCGCTGAATGTTTCCGGCGTAAAATCCGCGGGAGTCCAGGCGCCAACCTTCAGGTCGAAAGTGTCAACGTGACTGGGCGCCCCCTGCATATGTACGAAGATGCAGTTGCGCGCTCGGCCATAAAGCTCCGCCGCCGTGTCGGCTTTAACCACTTTTGAAAAAATCGGCGAGACAAAGGAACCCGCAACTCCCAATCCCGCGATTTTGAAAAATTCACGGCGTCCCACCAACGGCCCACCGAAGAGAGAGGAATTTGCTGGGCGCGACTCCTGGCACTCTTCACAGAAGTAGTCTGATTGAAGATGATCTTTCATTGTCATTTCTCCTAACTGAAATTCAGCCTTTGCCGGCCAGCTTAATAATTGAAGATAAAGTCCACTTTGTTCAGCAACACCCATTGGATGCTTTCCACTGCGCTTCTCTTCGTCATCGAATTGAAGTAAGGCAGTATCTTCGCCATCTCGCTCTGACGCGGATAACGCGACAGGGTATTCAGGTATAGCTGCGTGACAATCTGCTCGTTGGTCAATCCCGGCGTATCCATCAACCTGTTAACCGTCGAGAAAATGCGCTCGGTGTTGTAACCGGGAATCGGGTCAATGTAACCAAAGGTATTCGTCGTCGTGTTGCCGGGAGTGAAGTACTCGATTCTGCGTCTGACGAAATCGTTGTTCATCAGGCTGAGCGCTTGAAGAATTGACGAATCTCCCTGTCGCATGTTGGTGTCGCGATTTCCACGCAGGAAGGTGTTCAGTATGACTGCGGACGAACCATTTTGCTGTCCGAATCGCGGCTCACGCGGTTCGGGCAACTGCATCGCCCACTGCACCTCGCGCAACTTCTGATTCATTTCATCAATGATCGGAAATCCAATCATTCGCGGAGAAACAGTCACACCGCTGACTGTCACAGCATTGGTTACCGGAGGCAGGTTTGTCGCCTTGACGATCGCGTCGTGAAGCTCTTCGGCATCCAAACGACGAGCAAATTTGCGCGCGTAATACGGGACATATTCCAATTTCCAGGTTCCGGGATACTTGGAGGAAAGCTGGTAAGCGCTGGATTGCGCAATCAAGCGAATGACGTGACGTAGATTGAATCCGTTGCTGCTGAATTCCTGCGACAGAACTTCCAGCAATTCGGCGTTGCTGGGTTGCAGCGCCCAACCGTCCGGCATCACCGCATCAGGATCGAGTCGGGCCAGATCGAAGGCGTTGGAAGGCGAAACCAGCGCTTCGACCATCAACTCTTCCCACAGATAATTGACCGACGCGCGGGCGAATTGCGGATCGGCGGTGATGTAACGAGCCAGCGCCGTGCGGCGATCTTCGCCATTGCTGACGCCGCCGCCGTTGCCGAACATGTATCTGGGCGGAACATCGCGTTGGCCATTGATCGGCGCGCGTGTCTGGCGATTGCCGGAAGTGGTGTTCAGACTGTATTCGCCTGTGGTCGCCTCTGTGACAGTGTATTTCTGGACGTTGGTCGCTACGGTCTGAGTTGTGCGGCGATACCTGGCAAAGAAAGCCGCCATTCCCCAGGCCTGAGCGCGCGTGGTTGTCGAACCCCACAGATTCACCGCATCCAGATGCCCGGCTCCGTCGTGACAAAGCAGGCAATCCATCGAACTCAAGCCAAGAAACATGGTCGCAGTCTGAACTGCCAGGCCGTCGTAAGTGTCCTGAGCCGGTCCCATCGGAACAAATCCGCTGACAATGAAATTGACCGGACCGTCAACATAACTGTCACCCCGCGCTGAGATCATACGGCTGGCAATTTCGGCATAGCTCCGGTTTTGCTCGATGGATTCGCGAATGAATTTATGGAAGGCTTCCCTGCCGCCGATATAATTGTTGATGTTGCTGGCAAAGGACGTGTTTCTGAACAGGTCTCCATAAAACATCGTCCATTTATCAACGAACTCAGACGAATTTATCAGCGAATCAACCAGGTTATCCCGCTTGTTGGTATTCTGATCTTTCAGGAATCTATCCACATCCTGTGCTGAGGGAATGCGTCCGGTAAGATCAAGATAAACCCGGCGAATGAACTCTTCGTCTGTGCAGAGCGGCGCAGATTGGATACCAGCATTCTGCATCTTGCCGAAGATCAAATTGTCAATGACGTTTTTCCTGGGTATGTCCTGCGGCGGAACCAGTTGAGTTCCTTCAATGCTGAAACGCGCCGCAACCTCTTCGGTCATCTGCGAAACCGCGTTGCGATGCCTGACAGCTACATCCCGATAATCGTCAGGCGATTTAATGTAACTACAATCGTCAATGAGAACGCCTGTTTGCTCTGGTTGACTGGCGGCGCGACGCGGAGCTTTTTGCCCAAATGCGTCCAGGGCGCCAAATCGGTCGAGTGCAAACACGATCCCCACCAAAATAAAGGCCAGCAAGGTGAACCGCTTGGCCATGGCAGCCAGACTGGAGTGGCCGCAAATCTCTACATTGCCTCTCATCGGCATAAATCCTCCCGGAATCTTAACTACGTTGGTAAAACTGGTCGGCACGGGGAAACCCTGATGCCCCCGCCACTAAAAAGTCTTGTCTTAACGAGGAGAACTGTCTTCTGTTTGTTCCGCGCCAGATGAACAGTTCCTGACAAATAAGCGAAAGCGTAAATGGCACCTTGCACTATTTTTTACGGGATGCGTTGATTGAGGACTTACAGACCGGATCGGCAATAAGCATTCGGCCTGTGAAATAACCAGGCTGTGGCGCCTGAAGCCCTCGTAAAGCGGGCGAATCTTAGCATAAACACTTTTAGTAGATAAGCGACTTAATCATTTCTTTGCCGGAAAATTTCGTTTTATGCTAAGTTTTTGGCGCTTCAAGCGGTTTTAAGCACACATCACCATCCAAAAGCGAAAAAGAGGAGAATCTATATGTCCGAAGCTGCAATGATCGCCCCCCCACAATCACTTAGATTGCCGCAAATGCCGAGTTTTGACACGGTCGAAGAAGAACGACTTCATCGCAAGCAGAGATTGGCCGCAGCCTTCAGGCTCTTCGCCAAATTCGGTTTCGACGAAGGTGTCGCCGGACACATCACCGCCCGCGATCCGGAAAACCCAGATCATTTCTGGGTTAACCCCTTCGGAGTGGATTTCAGCCTGATTCGCGTTTCCGATCTGGTTCTGGTCAACCATAAAGGCGAAGTCGTCGAAGGCGATATGCCGGTCAATGCAGCCGCCTTTGCCATTCACTCTCAGGTTCACGCTGCGCGTCCTGATTGCGTGGCGGCGGCTCACGCCCATTCGATGTATGGAAAATCCTGGTCGGCGCTCGGACGCCTGCTCGACCCGATCACTCAGGACGCCTGTGCTTTTTACGAAGACCATTCCTTATTCGACGATTACACCGGAGTGGTGCTGGACCCTGAAGAAGGACAACGCATTGGCTCGGCTCTGGGAAATTGCAAAGCAGTCATTCTGCGCAACCACGGATTGCTGACTGTCGGCAAAACCGTTGACGAAGCCGCCTGGTGGTTCATCACCATGGAGCGAAGCTGTCAGGCGCAACTCTTGGCCGAAGCCGCCGGCGAACCGCATTTCATTGCGCCGGAAAACGCCAAACTGACTTCCCAACAGGTCGGCTCGACGGTGGCAGGATGGTTTCAGTTCCAACCCCTGTACGCGCGAATCGTCAAAGAGCAACCAGACCTGCTTGATTAAAAGCTCGACGACAGTCGTCGCTCGCTCGCAGGCCATCAAAATGCTTTTCATCATCAACCCCGCAGCCGCTCGCGGACGCGCACTGCGCGAATGGGAAAGATTGCGCGCCGACCTGATCGCACGTGGAATCGGTTTCAACGAACGTGTGACTGCGCGTCCGGGCGAAGCAACGGCCATCACCCGCGATGCGTTGAAAGCCAGCGAGAATTGTATTGTCGCGGTCGGCGGCGACGGCACTCTCAACGAAATCGTCAACGGTTATTTTGATCCATCAGGCCAGGCGATCAACCCTCAAGCCGTGATTGGGCTGATTCCTTGTGGAACCGGATCGGATTTCAGCCGCAGCCTGGAACTGAAAGACCAATCCGAAGCCTGCCGGATTCTGACGCTTGGCATATCCGGAATGATTGATCTGCTTGAAATCGAGTTTGCCGACAGCGACGGCAATTTGATCAAGCGTTATGCGGTGAACGCCGTCAGCTTCGGACTCGGCAGCGAAGTCGTCGCCAGCGTGAATTCCTGGCGCGAAAGCTGGCCGCGATGGATTGGCGGATTTCCTCGTTTTGCGATTGCGGCGCTGGCGGCGCTGAAAAATTTTCAAAACCGTCCGGTTGAAATCCAACTCGAAAACAAAACCGAATCGAAATCAGAGATGCAAATCTTCTCGAACTTTCTGGTCGCGGCGAATGGCAAATTTGCCGGTGGCGGAATGATGTTCGCTCCGAACGCAAAACTCGACGATGGATTGATTGACCTGTTGACGACCGACCAGGCTACGGCTTTCGACATCCTCACGGAACTGCCCGGCATTCGCCACGGATCGCATCTGCGCAATCCGAAAGTCAAAGTGTTTCAATCAGGCGAAGTGATAATCCAAAGTCGTCCACAATTGCCGCTGGAAATTGACGGCGAAACTGCCGGGTTCACACCGGCCAGATTGACCGTCAAACCGGCGGCTCTGCGCTTTATGTTTGATGGCGGCGAATGAACCTAAGAATCAAATTCATTCTTTATCTGTTGTTGGTGCATCTGCTTTTCGCGGGCGTAGCGATTTATCTGTTGCTTCAACACAGGCTTTGGCTGCTGGCCGTTGAAGCAGTCTTCATCATCTCGCTGTATTCCGGGTTGCGATTGATTCGGCAACTTTTCAACACCATAGAACTGATCAACACCGGCGCGCAGTTCATTCAGGACAGCGAATTCACCACGCGATTCAACGAAATCGGCCAGCCGGAACTGGATCGGCTGGTCAAGGTTTACAACCGCATGGCCGATCATCTGCGCGATGAGCGCACGCGGGCGCAGGAACAGAATTACTTTCTGGATAAAATCCTGAAGGCCTCGCCGTCCGGCATCGTCACACTGAATTTCGACGGGCGAATTTCGATGGCCAATCCGGCTGCTGAGCGAATGCTGCAAATTTCGGCTGACGATCTGGTTGGCAAAAAATTGAGCGAGTTGAATTCGGCTTTTCCCGCCGCTATCGAAAAGCTGATGCCCGGCGAATCGCAAATTATTTCGCTGATCGGACGGCGTCGGGTGCGATGCCAGCGTTCACAGTTTCTGGATCGCGGCTTCAATCGCGATTTCATTCTGATGGAAGAGTTGACCGAAGAATTGCGGCAAACGGAAAAAACCGCTTACGAGAAAATCATTCGGATGATGTCGCACGAGGTCAATAACTCAGTCGGTTCGGCCAATTCCCTGCTGCATTCGTGCCTGCTTTACGCCGATCAACTGAGCAACGAAGATCGCCAGGATTTCGAAAACGCACTGGCTCTTGTCATCTCACGCACGGATCATCTGAATCAGTTCATGCGAAATTTCGCCGATGTCTTCCGACTGCCTGCGCCAAAGCTTGAAATCTGTGAGTTAAACAAACTGGCTGAGAATGCCGCATTGCTTTTCAAGGCTGAATGCGCCAAACGAAGAATTGAAATTCGCTTTGACCTTCAGGCGAATCTCAGTCCGGTCAAACTGGATCGAGGCCAGATGGAGCAGGTCTTTGTCAACGTCCTCAAAAATGCGATGGAAGCAATTGGCTCGGACGGCGAAATCATAATTCGCACCGGCAAACAGGCCGACAAAATCGTCCTCATCATCGAAGATTCCGGTTCCGGCATTCCGCCTTCAGTCAAAGCCAACCTGTTCACGCCTTTTTTCAGCACGAAGGAAAACGGGCAAGGCATAGGGCTGACTTTGGTGCAAGAAATTCTGGACAATCACTGCTTTGAATTCTCGCTCGAAAGCCAGCCCGGGGGGACAACTCAATTCATCATCTATTTGACTCAATGACACTGAAAACCGCTGAGCTTCAGTAGATGTTAAACGTGTAGCTGATCTCGCTGATGACGCTGACCGGTTTGCCATTCAACAAAGCCGGTTCAAATCGCGTCATTCTTGCCGCTTCAATTGATCTTTCAGTCAAACCGTGCGGCAATCCCTTAATCACGCGTATGTCTGAGATTCTTCCATCGGTTCTGAAAATCACGCTGAGCACGACTTCGCCTGTAACATGATGCATTCTGGCTTCTTCGGTGTATCTGGCTCTTTCCCTGCGAGTAATTCTTGGTTTGGTGTCAACCATATCAGCGGTCACCAGATTGTCAAAATCCGTCTGTGAATCCTCTGTAACCAATGGTCGGCAACTTTCCGATGCATCTTTCAGAAAATCGTTGATCGCTTCCAGCGGACGATTTTCTCCCTTCTTATCCACCCACAGAATTCTATGACGACCTGATTTATCGCGTGTGTAAGCAAACATCTGGCCCTTCGTGTCTGATGTCGGCCATCCGCGAAACAGGCAAGGCGACAAAGGGGCATCTCCGCCTGCGTCAGCAATCGTCACTTCGGATGATTGTCGCCGGTAACATTTGATGAATGCGATCGAAAAATCCGATCCCCAACGATCATCGCGGGGAATCATCTTCCCTTTGGTTTGACTGAGTATTTCCCGGACAATCGCGCGGCGAATTTCCTTGTCATCAATTTGCAGGTAAACCGCCGAATTCAGACTGATTTCCGACAACGTGCCATGCATAACCGGCTTGTTTTCGTTCTGCGCTGAAACGGTCAGCGCCATCAACGCCAAACAAACTGCCACAGCCATCAAATAGTATCTGGTTTTCATGTCCTCGCTCCTTATCTGAAGTTACGTTCTGTCCACGACCTGAAAAGCTTTGGCCGGTTACAGAAACCGCCACGATTCGCTTTTTGTCTTCAGTTATGGAAGCGAGAGCGAGCCAAAATCGGTATCACGACATTGCGATTTTTTTGCGATACTCAGATTGATTTTGAAGTTTAAGCGGAAAGTTATAACAACCGAATTAACTGCCGGTTTTGATGCCGTATTTTTCAAATCTTCGATAAAGCGCGGCACGGCTGAGTCCCAATGCTTCGGCGACACGGCTGATATTACCTTCGTGATGAGCCATCGCTTTGACGATCATGGCTTTTTCAATGTCGTCCAGTGTCATTGCGCCAACCTGCGGTAATGCATCCCTGTTTTCATCGCGAGAATCCGAGCGCGCATCCATTTCCATATCCATGGCCATTGTCAGTTCAAAATCTTCCAGCTCCAGCGTGTCTTTGCCGCTGACCAGCAAAGCACGCTCGATGACGTGGCGAAGCTGGCGAATGTTTCCCGGCCAGAGTTGCGATTTGAGCCAGCGCATAGCTGCTTCACTGATTGAAAGTTCCGAGCGGCGATAAACCATCGCCAGGTTTTCCAGAAAACGCGAAGCTATCAATGGAATGTCCATGGTTCTTTCGCGCAACGGCGGCAGATGAATCGCGATCAGGTTCAATCGGTAAAGCAGGTCTTCGCGAAATTGACCGTTGGCAACCATCTCCGGCAAATTGCGATTGGTCGCCGACACAACGCGAACATCAACTGTCCGGGTTTGGCTCGATCCCAGCACCTCATAAGTCCTGTCCTGCAGAACTCGCAACAGCTTCACCTGACTGCCGGCGTCCAGATCGCCGATTTCGTCCAGAAAGATCGTTCCGCCATCGGCCATCTCGAAACGGCCTTTGCGATCCTGCCTGGCGTCGGTGAATGCGCCTTTGACGTGGCCGAACATTTCGCTTTCAAACAGTTGAGCCGGAATTCCGCCAAGATTGACTTTGACCATTGAAGCTTCGCGGCGATGGCTGTTTCGATGAATGGCGTCGGCGATCAATTCCTTGCCCGTGCCGCTTTCGCCTGTGATCAGCACCGAGGCGTCTGTCGCCGCAATCCTTCCGATCAAATCCAGAACGCGAAGAAATTTCGGATCAACGCCGACCAGATTTTTGAAATCGTAACGCGCATCCAACTGCTCGCGGGTTTGCAGACTTCCGATATTTTGCGGCGCGTTGGCTTCGGCCAACCCAAGAGCGGTTCTGACCGCCTGAATGATTTGCTGATGCGTCCAGGGTTTGGTGATGAAATCCGAAGCTCCGGCGCGAACTCCCTGCACAGCCAGTTCAATTGATCCCCAGGCGGTGATCAAAACGACCGGCAATTGAGGCTTCAAGGATTTGATCTGGCCGAGCAATCGCAGACCTTCCTCTCCGCTGGTTTGCCGCGAAAAATTCATGTCCTGCAAAACCAGCGAAAAGCTGTCGCTTTCAATTCGCTTCAAAGCTTCTGCGGGAGAGGGCGCAGCTTGTGAAGAGTAACCGGCTTGTTTGAGCAATAAAGCCAGTGAAGCGGTGACCGAAGGATCATCGTCAACAATCAGAATAGGCGGGACACGTTCGGAGGTTTTATTCGATGGCGCTGTCATCGTTTCAATTCACGGATCAAGAACGGTTGAGCAGATTGGTCGTCTGTTCGGTGACGCTGGACGGTTCAACCAGATTGCCGGTTGTAGGCACTTTTGAATGCGGTTGAATTTGTGCGACAGGCGGTTGATAAGCTTCAGGCAAAGCTGAAACCTGCGGAGGCGCGGTAATAAAGCCCGGTTGATGTGACAACTGCGTTTCCGGGAATTCATCCTGGAACAAACGTGCATATAGCATTCGCATCAACCCGATGAAAAACAGAAAAGCAGGAAAAACTAAAGGCTCAGGTGATTCAACGCCAATGCTTAGACCGACCATAAAAGGAAACAAAATGAGGCTGGAAAACAAAATTTTCCCACCCTGCTTAATTCCTTTTTTGCGCGGCGATGGCGGGGATGGATTTGTCATTACCTGTTGAACCATTCCATCTGGCGCTCCGTTGCGAGCAAGTAATTGAATTACGCCATCGAGACGGAAACCGCAGTTCCGGCAAAACCGAGAGCCGTCGGGGCCAGCATGAACACCGCATTTTGGACAGAACATTTAATTTGAACCTCGCTCTTGAAATTGATTCGGCATTGCCGTTGGACGATAGGTCGCAATGCACATTACGAAGACGGCGAGGTTCAGGTTCGCAGTCGCTATTCGTAATGCAGCGCCTCCGCCGGTTGAACTTTAGTCGCCATCCAGCTTGGATACAAACCGCAGATAACCGTCAACGCGTAAATCACTACCAGCGAGATGACGAGGCTTGAAAGAAAAACTTTATTGCTGATGAATCCGATGACATCCAATAACGGAAACTGCACGACCGCAGCTACTCCGGCGATCAAACCGAAGGTGGAAATGATCAACAATTCAGCCAGAATCTGTTTGTGAATTCGCCTCGCGGTCGCTCCTTTAGCTCTGCGCAAACCAATCTCTTTCGTCCTCTGAGTGACGTTCTGCCACAAAACTCCGGTCAGCCCCATGGCTACCATCAACATCAGGAAACCTGCAACCAAAGCTCCGGCAATCAACGGAGCAAGACGAAACTGATTCTCCGATTCGCGCATTCGGCTGACAGGTTCGATTGCAAACGACCAATCCTTCGCCGTCGCCTGCAATCGTTTGATCAGGGCTTCCTCAAACGCGGCGGTCGTTCCCGGCCTCACCTTAATCATCAGGTTGCTTGGAACTCTGCGGATTTCGGCGTTGAACTCCTGTCGGCGGAAAAGAAAGTTCTCAAGTCCGGCGTATTCGCCGTCTTTGCGAAAATCTGTAATGACGCCGATGACGCGCATAGGTTTGCTTTTTGGCTCGCTGGCGCTTGGAGGTTTGTCCTTCGCATCGTCGGGCTTCGCGGGAAAACCTGGCGCCCGCAATTCTTTCCCAATCGGATCATCGCCGCCGAAAACTTCCCTGCTCAGCCGTTGGTTGATGACTACGGGATTGTAATTTGCGCCGTCGTCTTCTCTGCCGAACCAGCGTCCTTGAGTAATGGTCAATCCCAAAGTCCCGGCATAATCATCCGATACGGTGTTGACCAGGTATCGAATGATTGCCGGTTCTTCGCCGATGGCTGAAGAATCAGTGCTATCGCCATAAGGCGTGACTGTGCCTGTGGCTACCGATTCGACTTCGTCAAACTCTTTCGCCGCCATCATCAGTTGTTTGATGGTCGTGGCGGTTACAGATTCGGCTGCTGGCGTCGGCGCAGGAACAGGCTGCGCCTCGTTGCCGGAGCTAACTGTCGTCTGACTGCTGCGACTGCCTTCGCGCTGGTCGTTCGCTTCCATGTCCACACACCAGACGTTTTCGTAATCGAAGCCGAGCGGCTGACGGTAATTGTCAAAGTAATAGACCGTCGCCAACACAACGCCGAACAGGACTATGAAAGAAAAGAAGATTTCGATCGTGATCAGAAAATTGACTCGTTTGCGATTCCAGACAAGTTTCAACAAATGCTTGATCATCTGCCGCCTCCCTTCAAAGCTTCGACCGGATGCAATCTGGACATCTTCCACGCCGGATAAACGCCGGAAAACAATCCGAAGAAAAGCGCGATCAGCAATCCGTAAACGAAGAAACGGTAGTTCAAATGAAATTCGGCATAGGCAATCAAACCGCTGTCGGTGATCAGCTTCAACACAAACTGAGAACCGATTAAGCCGATCGCTCCACCGATCAAAGTCAGCAAAACATTCTCGACGATGAATTGGCCAACCAGTGTCCACGATGAAGCGCCGAAGGCTTTACGGACGCCGATCTCGCCTGCGCGTTCCAGAATGCGGCTGACGTTGATGTTGATCAGATTGATGGTCGGCAAAATCATAAACAGAACCATCATCGTGATGATGATCGTCAGGAGCAATCGCGGCTGGCTGTCCAGGTTTTCCGAAGGTATGAACATTCGCGAGGCAAATTCAAAGACCGTATCGGTTCCGCCGATGGCTTTGTTAAATTCGCGTTTGTCGGGAAATTCAATGCCGGTCAGTCGCGATTGGAATTCCGATTTGATCATCGGGAAATCCGAACTGCTGTGAGCCAGAATCGCTGCGTTGAATTCCCCGCGCAGCAATTGCGATTTGTAGGCATTGGTTTTGGAAGTGCTGATCGGGACCCAGATGTCGGCGAATGGAATCAAACGGAATATCGGAACGTTGCCGACAACGCCGATAACGCGAAATTGCTGGCCGTCGGCTTCAATCATTTTCCCCACCGCCGATTCGTCGCCGAAAAACTTTCGCCTCGTAGCTTCGTTGATCACCGCCACGAAGTTGGCGTTTTTTTCATCTTCGACGGTGAACGGCCCGCCTTCCAGGAAACGGAATCTCATGATTTCCCAGAAATGACCGTCGGTTCGCTTCAGGTAGGATTTGATCTTTTCGCCTCTCCAAAAAGAGTAAACCAGATTGGGCGTGCTGAAGATCGAAACCTTTTCGACGTTCGGCAATGTGCGGACGTAACGTTCAAGGAATACATATCCGGCAGGCCCGGTTGAACGACTCTCCGGCCCCTGAAATCGCATGCCGAAAACGTAAAGCGTGCGATCAGCCTTGTCTTCAGGCGGTTGTGGCGCGAACAAATTATCGAACATCGCCGTCGCCACCATCAGAATGATCAGCGTGAAGCTGATGGCAAACAGGCTGATGAATGTGAAAAACTTTCGCCGCATGAAAACTTTGAATGCAATCTTGAGATAATTTTTGAGCATTGTTTTTACTCCACACCACCACAGCTTTACTGTTAAACTGCTCCAGCATTTCAGCAGAGTTACAAAAAACAGCTATGGAAAACGTTCAGCAAGACTTTCAAAAAATCCTGGCTTCTCCCGACCTTACCTGGGACGAGGGACTCAGCTTCTTTCAAGGCAAAGGTATGCTTAACAAAACTCTCCGCCGTTTGGTCGCCGATCTGGAAGCGCACGGCATTGACTACAACCTGATTGGCGCTATCGCTTTGAACCGGCATGGTTTCCATAGATTCACCGTTGATATTGATATTCTCCTGACGCCGGAAGGCTTGCAGAAATTTCATGACGAACTGGTCGGACTCGGTTATCGCCCCGCCTTTGATGGCGCGAAGAAGAAGTTTCGTTCGACCGGCGAGAACGTGCCGATTGACATCATTGTCGCTGGCGAATATCCCGGCGACGGCAAGCCCAAACCGGTTCGCTTTCATGATCCGCGAGAAAACTTCGTCATCATTGATGGCGTTAAAACCGTCAATCTTGAAACTCTTATCAACCTGAAAATAACTTCTGGAATGACCGCAAAGGGGCGATTAAAAGACCTTGGCGACGTGGAAGAATTAATCAGAGTCAAAGAACTCGATGAATCATTTGCCGACCGGATTGATCCGTTTGTACGTAACAAGTTCATCGAACTGGCACAGGGGGTCGCCTTCGCCAAAGCCAATGAACCTTTTGACGAATAACAGCATCAACTGACCTGTCTTCCGTCGAACAATCGCACAATCCGTTCCGTCTTTTCCGCCTGACGCGGATCGTGAGTAACCATGACGACCGTCGTCTTTTCGTTTTCATTCAAACCTTTCAGCACGTCCATAATTTCATCGCCCATCTGACTGTCCAGATTACCCGTCGGTTCGTCGGCCAGCAGAACTCGCGGTTTGCCGACGATGGCCCGTGCAATGGCTACGCGTTGTTGCTGACCGCCGGAAAGCTGTCCGGGAAAATGATGAACTCGCGCATGCAAACCGACGCGATCAAGCGCCTGCAAAGCCAGTTTACGCCGCTCGCCGCCTGACAACCCCTTGCGATAAAGCAGTGGAATTTCCACGTTATCAACCACGCTCAGATCGTTGATCAGATGAAAGGTTTGAAAAACGAATCCGATCTCTTCATTGCGAACGCGCGCCAGATTTCGGTCACTGTATGAAGTGATCGGTTTGTCATTGATCGAAACTTTTCCGCCGGTCGGCACATCCAGCAGGCCAATCACGTTGAGCAGCGTGCTTTTGCCGGAACCTGACGGCCCCATAATCGAAATGAATTCACCTTCGCCGACCGAGAGATTGATGTTGGTCAGCGCGACGGTTTCAATGCGTTCCGTGCGGTAAACTTTCTCTATGCCTTCAAGCTGAATCATTCCTCGCTCCTTTTTTGTTCATTTCAATTTCACTTCTTTCAGGTGCAGATAATCTTTCATGTCTGAGATGACCACTTCATCGCCTTCGATCAAACCTTGCAGAACTTCGTAATGCTCGAAACTGGAAATGCCAAGTCGAACAGGTGTTTTAATCGCCGTGTCGCCGCGAATGACGAAGACATCCCGCGAGCTTTCAGCGCTGGCGGAATTGGCTCCGCTGGCAAACGGCCCTTTCTTGATTCTCAACGCCTGTGGTTTGCGGTCGGTCGTAATCAGCACGTCAACGCGCAGGTTCGATTTCAAAAGCGAATTCGATTTGTCATCCAGACCGACAAGTAAAGTGATGACGCCGTTGGTGACTGTGGGATTGATGCTGGAGATCGAGCCGGAAAGAAGATCGTCGTTGATTTTGACTTTGACCGGAAATCCTGCGGTCAAGCGGTTGGCGTGGACATCCGAAACAGTGGCTTCGACGCGAAACGAATTCAGATCGGCAATGCGCGCCAATACAGTTCCCTTTGTCACCGTTGCGCCTTCTTCGTTGACGACCCAAGTCAGCACGCCATTGCGATCGGATTTAGCAGTTGCCAGTTCCAGTTGCCGCCGAGCTTCGGTTCGCTCCTGTTCCAGCGTCTTCATTTCCAGCGCCAAGCCTTCAAGCTGGGTTTTCGTCGAAGCCTGCGCGTTGTTTTTTGAATCCTGCAATTGCTTCAATTCGGTTCGCGTCTTTTCTTCGGCAAATTCAACTTCGCGCAATCTCTCTTCGGACAACAAACCCTGCTTGAACAATTCGCGATTTCGCGCGGTCGAAGCCTGAGCCGATTTCAATTCCAGACCTTTGATCTGAATCTGGCTTTGCAAATTGATCAACGTGCTTTCCAGATCGAGCCTGACTTTCGATTGTTGGTTTTGCTTGAGTTCGATTTGCTGGTTGAGCTTTTCAATTGCCAGTCGCGATTCATTCAAATCGAGTTCGAGTATGGGTTCGCCCTGAGACAGAACCGCTCCGGGGCGTTTCAGGATTTTCAAGACTCGTGCGTTGACCGGCGAAGACAGCACTTGCTCAAATTCCGGGACGACCGTTCCTGAGGCAGTGATCTGTGATTCCAATGGCCCAAGATCAACTCGCGCCGTGCGAATCTGTGTGCGCGCCACTGAGGCTTTCAACAATCTGGGGCCAAAGAAAAAAATTGCTGCAAGCGCCGCGATCATTGCAACACCAGTCAACACACGCTTCAGCAATCGTTTTCTTCTGTGCGAAACATCAATCTCTCTATCCATTTGCCGCTCCTTGCCGTTCTTCTGCTAGAGAAATTCACTAACGGCAATCGGCGAGCCACGCCTGTAAAACCCGGTTTTCTCCGTAATTCGAGCTTGTTGTTGTGCGAGTCTGTACAGTTTCCTGTTCGGAAGCGAACAGCCTGAAAGCAAACCGGCTTTTACGAAAATCTGAACGGAATTCCTGGAAAATGAATCGGTGAGATTTACCTGAAAACTGCAAGTTTTGAGCAATCAATGATTCAATCAGTAGCAATCAAATGGCAAAGCGATTGCCTGATTTTCAGCAGTTGTTTTGACAGCCGTTCTTTCCCCTTTGCGGCGGCAAACCAGAAAACTTCCAATAATTTTGCAGGAGAAGAATTATGAGAAACACTTTTTTCCGAATGCTTTTCGCAATTGGCTTGCTGATTCTGGCTGGCACTCAAATCACATTCGCGCAATCAGAAGCTCCGAAAGTGGAGGTAGGCGCTCATTACACTTTGCTGCGATTCCGCGATTTCGATACGACGGATTCAGGTGTCGGCGGACGCCTGACTTTCAATCTGACAAATAGTTTCGCTCTTGAAGGCGAATTCAATTTCTTTCCCGAAAAACGTCGTAATTTCGCCGAACCGTTTTATCTGAACAGTCAACGCTATCAGGGATTGTTCGGCGTGAAATACGGCGTACGCGGAGATTCGGCTGGCATATTCGGCAAGCTGAGACCTGGATTCGTCCACTTTGGCGAAGGAACTTTCGATCCGACGATTCAAACGCTGGTTCCGGTTCCACCAACCGCCAAATCAACTGAATTTGCGTTGGATGTCGGCGGAGTGTTCGAGCTTTACCCGTCGCGCCACACCGTGTTGAGGTTCGATGTCGGCGACACGATCATCAATTTCGGCAGAAGCCCCATCAGCAACCAGCCGGGCTTTACCAGCCATAATCTGCAAATCAGCGCAGGCGTCGGCCTGCGCTTCTAAAAACTTACGCATCGAAGAAGTTGCCGTCCGGCAACTTCTTCGATGCGTACAAAAAAAAATCAGATCATCTTCTTCAGCAGAGCGATTTGCCCGGCGTGATAAAGATCGTGCTGAATCACTCCGTGCAGCATGAAGTACACCGAATAATCCTGGTTCGCAGCCTTCTCTTCCAATTTCGCGTCATCAATCCGTTTGATCGCTTCACGCAAAGATTGGTTACTGGCTTCAAGTTTTTTCAGAGCTTGTTGTCAGGCTTCTTCACTGGCATCAGTGACCGGCGGAAAGTTCACCTCATCCGGGATTGAATTTACGGCTTTACCTTCCAACCGCTGTTTGACGATCTGTTCCCAGGCGATGATGTGTTTGACCAATTCCCAGATGCTGTGAGCGTTTGGAACAGTTTTTGCGGCTGCCTGTTTGGCCGATACCCCATCGAGCAGTTCACGTAACGATGGGCCATGCCAGGCTTCGCCCTGATAAGCTCGTTTCAATTGGCTGTTGATGCGATGTGTTTCAGTCATCTTTTCCCTCCGATTGTTTTGATCGCCAAACCGGCAATCAGCATTAAAGCCAAAACGGAAATCACAGCGCCGACACGCGCCGGCAGCGACCTGTAGTTCATGACAACTCTATGCTTGCCTTCAGGAACTATTACGCATCGAAGCAGATAGTTTGCCGTATAAATTTCCGCCGGTTGATCGTCAATCGTCGC